>JANOTB010000141.1:0-2384 GCA_031416115.1 Gemmatimonadota bacterium | reverse complement strand
AGGACGAGCAGCGTTACGAAGCGAGTGCGCATGATGCGGTGTGCGTGAGGGAAAGGAACAGAGTGCCCACGGGAGGTGCTACGGCCTAGAACTCCATCTGCGTCCCCAACTCCACCACCCGATTGGGCGGAAGCTGGAAGTACTGCGTCGCCGAGAGCGCATTGCGCGACATGATCGCGAAGAGCTTCTTGCGCACGATGTTCATGGAGAGGCCGCCCTTCTTCCAGGGACCACGTCGCGGGATGAGTTGTTCGCGGCCGAGGTAGTAGCTGGTGTCGAGCGGACGGGCGGCGATGCCTGAGTCGCGGCACTTTTGCAGTACTTCCTTCACGTCGGCCGACTCCATGAAGCCGTAGTGCGCTATCACGCGGAAGAAGCCCTGGCCGAGTGCTTCGATCCGTACGCGTTCCGCGCGCGGGACCTCGGGAACGTCGTCGGTCGTGATCGACAGGAGGATCACCGTCTCGTGCAGCACCTTGTTGTGCTTGAGGTGATGCAGCATGACGACCGGCACGCCGGCGGACTCCGAGGTCATGAAGACGGCGGTGCCCGAGACGCGCACCGGGGCCTTGCGGCCGATGTCCTCGAGGAAGGTCTCGAGCGGCAGCGCGATGTCGGTGACGCGCTCGCGGAGGATGTCGCGGCCGCGCTTCCAACTGGTCATGAGCGCGAAGAGGATGATGCCGAGTAGGAGCGGGACCCAGCCCCCGTGGACGACTTTGATCAGATTCGCGCCCAGGAAGGCGATGTCGACCGAGAGGAAGAGCGCCGTGAGTGCGAGCGCGCGCCCGACCGACATCTGCCAGCGATCGGTGCAGATCGCGAAATAGAGGATCGACGTGATGACCATGGTGCCGGTGACCGCGATGCCGTACGCGGCGCCGAGCGCGCTGGTGGACCGGAAGCCGAGGACGACGAGTACGGTGCCGACGGCGAGGGCCGCATTCACCTCGGGGACGAAGATCTGGCCGAACTCGCGCGCAGAGGTGTGGATCACCGTGAGGCGCGGGCTGTAGCCAAGCTGAATGCACTGCTGTGTGAGCGAGAAGGCCCCCGAGATGAGGGCCTGTGATGCGATGATCGCCGCCGAGGTCGCGATCACGATCATCGGGTACAGCAGCGCGCGCGGGGCGAGAAGGAAGAACGGATTCTCGACGGCGCTCGGATCACGCAGCAGCAGGGAGCCCTGGCCGAAATAGTTGAGCACGAGGGCAGGAAGGACGAGCCAGAACCAGGCGGTGCGGATGGGACGGCTGCCGAAGTGCCCCATGTCGGCGTAGAGCGCCTCGGCGCCGGTCACCGCGAGCACGACTGCGCCGAGTGCGATGAAACCCTTGGCGCCGAGGGTGAGGAAGAACTTGACACCCCAGGCGGGGTTGAGGGCGACGAGCACCGACGGATTGTGCATGATCTCCACCAGGCCGAGCGTGCCGATGGTGAAGAACCAGACGAGCATGAGCGGTCCGAAGAACACGCCCACGCGGTGCGTGCCGTGCCGCTGCATGAGGAACAACCCGACGATGATGGCGACCGAGCCGGGCACGATGAACGGGTGGAACCTCGGTGAGGCGACTTCGAGTCCTTCCATCGCACCGAGCACCGACATCGCGGGGGTGATGATCCCGTCGCCGTAGAGGAGCCCTGCGCCGAAGAGCCCGAGTGCGATGAGGATCATGCGCTTGCGTGGGGCGAGCTTGTCGCTCTGCAACAGCAGCGCCAGCATGGCGAGGATGCCGCCCTCGCCCTTGTTGTCGGCGCGCAGGATGAAGACGATGTACTTGATGCTCACCACGAGGATGAGCGACCAGAGGACCAACGAGAGGAATCCGTAGACGGTCGCGTGATCGGGCTGCAGCCCATACTCGGGCTTGCTGAACGCCTCTTTCATTGCGTAGAGCGGACTCGTGCCGATGTCACCGTACACCACGCCGAGCGCGGTGAGGGTGAGCACGGCGAGGCGCTTCCCGGTGGGGTGCGCCTCCACATGATGTCGCTCGGGAGGACGATACTCTGCGGTCATCGCCGCGGTCGACCGCGCGGTCGGCGAGGAACTGCCGGTGGGTTTTTGGTCCGACATCGCTCAAGGGGCAGGCGGCGCCCCGGAAGGTGCTCAGAGTGTGTGCGCGGCGGGAATCGACGCGCGAACGGGGCCGTTTCTCCGGCCCCGTGCCAAGTGAATGTAGCGCAGGGGTTTGGCTAGTCCAGCGGGATTCTGGTATGCGCGAACGAGGCGGACACCGTAGGTGGCCGCCTCGTCCTACAAGACATTGACCTGCAACAACTTGCGCTCGCTCGGCCGATGCCTACTCGTACCGCAGTGCCACGATCGGGTCGAGCCCGGCTGCGCGCCGTGCCGGATACACACCGAACACGACACCCACCAC
>JANOTB010000140.1:0-1936 GCA_031416115.1 Gemmatimonadota bacterium | reverse complement strand
CTCAATGGCAAGGTCCGCAACCTGACCTCGTTCGGCGCCTTCGTCGAGATCGAGCCGGGCATCGACGGCCTCATCCATATCTCCGACATGTCCTGGACCAAGCGCGTCCAGCACCCGTCGGAAGTCGTGAAGAAGGGCGACAGCGTCGACGTCGTGATCCTCAACATCGATTCCGACAACAAGCGCATCTCGCTCGGTCTCAAGCAGGCGTCCGAGGATCCGTGGCTCCGCATCGGTGAGATGTATCCGGTCGGCACCGAGCTCCCGGGCAAGGTCGCCCGCCTGATGGACAAGGGCGTGGTGGTCGACGTCGGCAACGACATCGAGGGCTTCGTGCCGATCTCGCACCTCAGCACGTCGGGCGCGCAGGTCAACAGCCCGGCCGACGTGGCCTGGGAAGCGATGCTCATGAACGTCCGCATCCTCGAGGTCGATCCGATCCACCGGCGCATCGTGCTCGGCGTGGTCGACGTCCCCGCTGGGCAGGAGCGCCCCGCGGAGCCGTCGAAGGTCCACACCGAGGACGAGATCCCGGAGATCCCGGCCGATCTCGATCCGGACATGGACGCCTGACCGTCCTGAGCCTGTTGCAGGAGGACCGCCCCAGTCGCGACGTCGCGGCTGGGGCGGTTTCTGCGATGGCCCTTCACGGTTCACGACTTGCGGCCCCCGTGACTCGCTCCGCCTGTCGCCGATGACGGCCGCGGTGCGCGCACGGTGCGCTTCGTCGTGCGGTAGGGAGTCGTTGCGGCTAGGTTTCTCGCATGACGATGCGCGAGAAACTCGACCTCCTCGACCGCCGCCGTGCCGAGTCCGAACTCGGCGGCGGTGCCGACAAACTCAAGCAACAGCACGCCAAGGGAAAGCTCTCGGCGCGCGAACGCCTCGACGTCCTGCTCGACGAGGGAAGCTTCGTCGAACTCGACCGATTCGTCACGCATCGCTCGACCGACTTCGGCCTCGACGCCCAACGCCCCTATGGCGACGGCGTCGTCACCGGCTATGGCCGCATCGACGGCAAGCTCGTCTACGTGTTCTCGCAGGACTTCACCGTGTTCGGCGGGTCGCTCTCCGAAGCCCACGCCTCGAAGATCTGCAAGGTGATGGACCTCGCCGTGCAGAATGGCGCGCCGATGATCGGACTCAACGACTCCGGCGGCGCGCGCATCCAGGAGGGTGTTGTCTCGCTCGGCGGTTACGCCGACATCTTCCTCCGCAACACGCTCGCCTCGGGCGTGGTGCCGCAGATCTCGGCCGTGCTCGGCCCCTGCGCCGGCGGTGCCGTCTACTCGCCAGCGATCACCGACTTCGTCTACATGGTGCAGGACAAGTCGTTCATGTTCGTGACCGGGCCCAACGTGGTGAAGACGGTGACGCACGAGGACGTCACCATGGAGAAGCTCGGCGGCGCGAGTACGCATGGTGAAGTGTCCGGCGTCTCGCACTTCACCATGCGCTCCGAGCTCGAGTGCCTCGAGGGGATCCGGCAACTGCTCCGGTTCATTCCGGCGAACAACATCGACGAGCCGCCGCGCGGCCGCGCGATCGATCCGGCGTCGCGCCGCGACGAGGCCCTGCTCGACATCGTGCCAGACAACGCGAACAAGCCGTACGACATGCATGACGTGCTGTCGCGCATCGTCGATGACGGTGCACTGCTCGAGGTGCAGCGCGAGTTCGCCCAGAACATCATCTGTGCCTTCGCACACCTCGGCGGACGCTCGGTCGGCATCGTCGCCAACCAGCCGGCGATCCTCGCTGGGGTGCTCGACATCAATGCGAGCGTAAAGGCGGCTCGCTTCATCCGGTTCTGCGACGCATTCAATATTCCGGTGGTGACGTTCGAAGATGTGCCGGGCTTCCTTCCCGGCGTCGCGCAGGAGCATGGCGGCATCATCAAGCATGGCGCGAAGCTCCTCTACGCCTACTGCGAGGC
>JANOTB010000139.1:0-36341 GCA_031416115.1 Gemmatimonadota bacterium | reverse complement strand
GATGCTGGCTTCGCCGAGCGAGAGAGGGCCGACCCGATGCTCGACAGCGATCCGGTCCGTGCCGAATCGTGCTGCTGCCTCAGCCGCGATCGCCGCCATCTCGGACTCGGCCATCGGGCCGTAGGCGGAGTAGTCAATTCCCGTGACGAGCTTGCCTTCGTTCGTGCGGCGCACGGTGCCGACGAACAGCGTGCTCGCCCCCGACTCGGTGCTGGCCACTTCGGCGAGGAGCGCTGCCGGATCGAGCGGGTGATCGACGATGCTGACTCTCACGCGCTCACCCTCCCGCCACGGGCGGGATCAGCGCGACTTCGTCGCCAGCGCGCACGGGGCTCTCAGGCTTGGCGTAGCGGTGATTCACCGCCACGAGGGGCCTCGGGAGTGCACGGCCATCGGCGCGGGCCAGGACTGCGTCCAGGACGTCGCGCACGGTGGCGGCCGCTGGCACCTGAACAGTCACGCTCGGGCCGAGGGCGTCGGACCAGCTCGCAAAGAGCAGGACACTGATCTCCATCGTCACAATCTATTCAAAAATGGGGCGCCCGAGAGCGCCCCATCTTCCCGCACCGTCTCCGCGTCTCGTACCCGTCAGCCGCCGATCTACTCCGACGTCCGCCCGGCAGTGATCACTCCGTATCCAACGCCGGATCGTACTCGAGATCCGCCACGAGCGCCCTCAGCTCCTTCGACGGCTTGAACACCGGCACTGGCCGCGCCGACACCTCGACCGGCTCACCCGTACGCGGGTTCCGCGCCATCCGCGTCTTTCGGTTGCGGATCTTGAACGTGCCGAAGCCCCGGACCTCGATGTTCTTCTGCTCCTTGAGCGCGTCCTTGATCGCGTCCAGGAACGCGTCCACGACGCGAGAACAGTCCTTCTTTGAGATCATGGGGCCGGCCGTCTGGGAGATGGACTCCGTGACGCGCTCCACGAGGTCGGCTTTGGTCATGGACATACCGGGGATGGGTTGGCGCCGAGGGCCGTAAGTGCCACTAGTCTAGGAACTTAGCCGAGTTGTGTCAAGCGGTGGCGCCACCGTCGATCGCCGTCATGAACTCGTCGAAATGGGGAACCGCGTCGTGCGGTCCCGGTGCCGCCTCCGGATGGTACTGCACGCCGAAGACCGAAAGTGTCCGGTGCCGCAACCCCTCCACGGTGCCGTCGTTGAGATTCAGGTGCGTCACCTTGAGGTCGGGGGCGCCCGGTATCCCCGTCTCGCCACCTTCGACCGCGAAGCCATGGTTCTGGCTCGTGATCAGCACATCCCCCGACTGGAGATCCTTGACCGGGTGGTTCCCGCCGCGGTGACCGTAGGGGAGCTTTTTGGTCTTTCCGCCGAAGGTGATTCCCAACAGCTGATGCCCCAGGCAGATGCCGAAGACCGGCACCCCGGCATTCGCGATCGCACGGATCGCATCGGGGGCGTAGCCGACCGCCTCCGGGTCACCCGGGCCATTGGAGAGGAACACTCCGTCCGGCTTGGCGGCGAGCACCTCTGCCGCGGAGGTCGTTGACGGGACCACGGTGACGCGGCAGCCGCGTTCAGCGAACATCCTCAGGATGTTGCGCTTGATCCCATAGTCGTAGGCGACAACGTGCCGCTTGGCGTTGGGGTCACCCCAGACGTACGGCTTCTCAGTGGTCACGCGCGAGGCGAGATCCAGCCCCGCCATGGACGGGCAGGCGTCGAGTTGGCGGCGGTGCTCCGACGTGGGCTCGAGACCCGCGCCGATCAGGCCGCGCATCACTCCGGCGGTCCTCAGGTGACGCGTGAGTCGCCGAGTATCAACCTCCGACAACACCGGCACTTGCGCCTCAGTGAGCCAGGCGCCCAACCCCTGCTCTGCACGCCAGTTCGAATGCGACTCGCAAAGCTCACGCACCACCACGCCGGCGATCTGCGGACGCGCCGACTCGGCGTCCTCGGTGTTCACGCCGTAGTTGCCGATCATCGTCGACGTCATCACGACGATCTGACCGCGGTACGACGGATCCGTGAACGTCTCCTGGTAGCCACTCATCGACGTGGTGAACACGACCTCAGCCACCGCCGGCATTGCGAGCGGCGCATGGAGGCGGCCAAGAAAAAGGGTCCCGTCCTCTAGGAGGAGGAACCCCGGCACTACGGTAATCGCAGCAGCGGTCACGGCTGAGGAGGCTGCGTGGTCGGGACAGGCTGCAGCGGGATCGCGCTGGTGGGCAGGTCCGGCGTCGTCGCGGGTGCTGTCAGCGACTGCGCGGGTGCCGGTGCGGCAATGTCGTCGAGGATCGACCGCGGCCCGCTCGAGCGGCTCGACATGAGCTGCAGGACGAACGCGAGGAAGATGAAGATGCCACCGCCCCACCAGCTTGTCTTGGTGAGCAGATCGCCGGCCTGCCGCGAGCCGATCACGGACGGCGTCGACGACGACGCACCGCCAAAGTTTGCCGCGATGCCACCGCCTTTGCCTGCCTGCATGAGCACGGCGGCGGCGAGAATGACTGCGTCGATGATGAGAAGAACGAGTAGGAACGTATACATGGGGGCTCTATCTGCGGGTGCGACGGACAGGGTAAGCCTCTAAGAATACCGGAGTTACCTCCCTCCGGCAACCCTTTCGAGGCGCGGACTCATGAGGCGAAGACTCACCCGGAGCGGACTCACGAGGAGCGGACGATCGCCAGCCACTGCTCGGCGTCGAGGCTCGCTCCGCCGACCAGTACACCGTCGACCTCGGTCGCTGCCAGCAGCGAGTCGACGTTCGTGCGGTTGACGCTCCCTCCGTACAGGATCGGAATGACCGCCCCCCGCTCCCCGGCGATCGCCCTGAGTTCGGCACGGATCGCCACATGCACCTCGCTCGCGTCGGCCGGGGTCGCGGTCTTCCCCGTCCCGATCGCCCACACGGGCTCATAGGCGACGATCACCGTCACCAGTGCCGCCGCCCCCACACCGGCCAGCGCCGCCCGCAACTGGCGCGTCACCACGCTGATCGTCTCGGTCGCCTCACGCTGCGCGAGGGTCTCTCCAACGCACACCGTCGGCGTGAGTCCGGCGCGGAAGGCCGCGACGACCTTCTTGCCCGTCTCCTCGTCAGTCTCACCGAACACGTGACGCCGTTCTGAGTGCCCCACGAGCACATGCCGTGCGCCCGCCGCACGCGCGAGCGGCCCCGACGTCTCACCGGTGAACGCTCCCTTGTCCTCCCAGTGGATGTTCTGCACCCCCGCCTCGAGATCGTTCCGCTCGCGCACCGCCTGCAGCACGGCATGGAGCGAGACGGCGGGCGGAAAGAAGAGCACGCGACGGTCCGACTGGCGAGCGTACTGGTCGGTGAAGGTCCGCAGAAAGGCGGCAGCGTCCGCTGGCGCCTGATTCATCTTCCAGTTGGCCGCAAAGATCAGGTTTGGCATCGGGTCCGGTTCAGCGTTGGTCGAGCGCGGCGACGCCCGGAAGCACTTTCCCTTCGAGGAACTCGAGCGACGCTCCCCCGCCCGTGGAGACATGACTCATCTTGTCCGAGAGTCCCGCAGCCTCGACAGCGGCCGCCGAGTCGCCGCCGCCGATGATCGTCGTCGCACCGGCGGCCGTCGCCGCGGCCATCGCGTGTGCGACCGCCATCGTACCGGCGTCGAACGGTTTGGTCTCGAACACACCCATCGGGCCGTTCCAGATGATCGTCTTGGCCGACGCGATCGCCCGCGCGTACGAGATCGCGCTCTCGGGGCCGATGTCGAGCATTGCTTCGTCCTCGGGGATCTCGTCCCGCTTCACTGCATGCGCCTCGCTCGCCTCGGCGATCGACGGCGCGACCATCGCGTCGTGCGGCAACGTGAGGCGGAAGGCGGCGCGTTCGATCAGGTCCGCCGCCATCTCCACGCGGTCGTCCTCGACGAGCGACTCTCCCGTTTCGAATCCCATCGCCTCGTAAAAAGTGCAGGCCATCGCACCGCCGATCAAAATGCCGTCGACCTTGGGCAGCAGCGCCTCGATCACGTCGATCTTGCCCGAGATCTTGGAGCCGCCGAGGATCGCGATGAATGGGCGTTTGGGTTTCTCGAGCGCGCGGCCCAAATAGTCGAGTTCCTTCTCCATGAGCAGGCCGGCCACCGCGGGGCGCAGATGCTTCGTGACACCCTCGGTCGAGGCATGTGCCCGGTGCGCGGCGCCGAAGGCGTCGTTCACGAACAGATCGCCGAGCTTGGCGAATCCCTGAGCGAGCGCGGCGTCGTTCTTCTCCTCGCCGGCTTCGAAGCGTGTGTTCTCAAGAAGACAGACCTCGCCTTCCTTGAGCGCCTTGGTCGCGGCTACTGCCTCAGCCCCGACTACATGCGGCACGAACTTCACGCTCACCTTGCCGCCCAGCAACGCCGCGAGGACGGGCGCGACCGGCGCGAGCGTGTACTTGGGATCCGGCTTCCCCTTGGGGCGACCGAGGTGCGAGAAGAGCACCACGCGCGCACCGGCCTTCAGGAGCGCCTCGATCGTCGGCACCGCGGCACGGATGCGCGTGTCGTCGCCCACGCCCCCTGCGTCGTCGAACGGCACGTTGAAGTCGACGCGCACAAGTGCGCGCTTGCCGCGCACCTCCGCCGGCGTGAGGTCCTTGATGGTCCTGGTGTTCATCGGCGTCCCAGGCCTACAGGCTCTTGCCGATCAACTCGATCAGGTCCACGCAGCGCGACGAGTAGCCCCACTCGTTGTCGTACCAGCCGGAGACCTTCACCATGGTGCCGTCGATCACGTTGGTGTTCTTGGCGTCGAGGATCGACGAGTGGGGGTTGCCAACGTAGTCGATCGAGACGAGCTCCTCCTCGGTGTACGCGAGCACACCCTTGAGCGAGCCTTCCGCGGCCGCCTTGAATGCCGCGTTCACCTCGGCGATCGTCGTCGCGCGCTCGACCTCTACCGTCAGTTCCGTGAGTGAGACGTCGGGCGTCGGCACGCGGATCGCGATCCCGTCGATCTTGCCCTTCACCTCGGGGATCACGAGCGCGGTCGCCTTGGCGGCGCCGGTCGTCGTGGGGATCATCGAGACCGCGGCCGCGCGGGCACGGCGCAGATCCTTGTGCGGCAGGTCGAGGATGCTCTGGTCATTGGTGTAGCTGTGGATCGTCACCATCGCGCCATGCTTGAATCCGAACGCGTCGCGAATGACCTGCACCATGGGCGCGAGGCAGTTGGTGGTGCAGCTCGCGTTCGAGATGATGTGGTGCGTGGCCGCGTCGTACTTCTTGTGATTCACGCCGAGCACGATCGTGATGTCCTCACCGGTCGCGGGCGCCGAGATGATCACTTTCTTCGCACCGCCGGCGATGTGCTTCCGGGCGTCCTCCGCCTTGGTGAAGCGGCCAGTGGCTTCGAGCACGATGTCGACGCCAAGGTCCTTCCACGGCAGCGCCGTCGGATCCTTCTCCTTGAGCACCCTGATCGTGTCGCCGTTGATCGTGATCGACTCCTCGTCGCGGCTCACCGTGCCGCCGAACTGCCCATGCACCGAGTCGTACTTGAACAGATGCGCGAGCGTCTTGGTGTCGGTGAGGTCGTTGATCGCGACGAAGTTGATGTCTGCGTTCCGCTCCTTGGCGGCGCGGACGACCTGACGACCGATGCGGCCGAAGCCGTTGATGCCGACGCGAATGGCCATCTGACTTGGTGCTCCGTTGGGAGTGCGTGTGGGTACTGCCAGGGCTTCAGAGGTCCGCGGCGGTGCGCGCCCGACCGAAGGTGAGGTAACTCATCGTGCGCGTGCCGACCGCGAACAGTGCATTCGCGCAGGCATTGAGCGTCGCGCCGGTGGTGAGGACGTCGTCCACCAGAATGACGTGCTGCCCGCGCAGGCGATCCGCGTACGATGCGCTCGTGACGAACGCACCATGAACGTTCGCCAAGCGTTCTCCGGGAGTCAATCGCGTTTGCGATGGCGTGGCACGCGTGCGCGTCAACGCGTCCGGCCAGACGGGGATGCCCCAGTGCATCGCGACGGCGTCGGCGAGGCGCTCGGCCTGATTGAAGCCGCGCGCGCGCTGCTTGACCGGAGCGAGCGGGACCGGCACGAGTGCCATGCGCTCGACCTCGACGTCGACGGGCCAGCGCAGACGCGAGAGCCGCTCGCCGATCCCGCCCGCCACCGCAGGCCAGCCATGGTATTTGAGTGCCGAGAGCAGCGCGCTGCTGGTGTCGTCCGGCACCCAGCAGAGCGACCGCGCGGCCCGCACGAACGGCGGCAGGAGCGCGCACCCCTGGCAGGCACCACGCGCGCGCTGCGGGTGCCCGCACCGCTCGCAGCGCGGCGACGGCAGGAGCGGCAAGCGCGTCCAGCAGCGCCCGCAGACGAGCCCACGGTCAGCGTCGTCGAGCGCGCCCTCGCAGGCGGCGCAACAGCGAGGGAACGTGAACTGGCCGAGTGCCGCGACCGCGCGCCGCCAGCGCGGCGCCGCTAGGGCGCGCGGATCGCGCGCCACATGACCTCGCGATCGGGCGCCGAACCGAACCAGCGCTCGAACGCCAACGCACCCTGCTCCACCAGCATCGGCAGACCGTCGTCGGCCCGGAGGCCGCGCGCACGGCACGCCTTCACGAACGGCGTCCGTCCGCGGCGGTACGTGAGGTCGAGCACGGCGGTCGACTCGGGGATGCTCCCCGGTGCGATCGGCATAAGGGCGCCATCGAGCCCGAGCGGCGTCGCATTCACAAGCAAGTCCATACCACGGACCGTGTGCATCTCGCTCTCGACCACGGTCGCAACGGTGGCGAAGCGAGCGGCCAACTGGTCTGCGCGCTCGCGGGTGCGCGCATGCACGTGGACGCGGCTGTCCGGCCACTGCTCCACTGCGGCGCAGACGGCCGCCGCCGCACCACCGGCACCGAGCATGCCCACGCGCAGCCCTTCAGGACGACGGCCGAGCAGGCGCTCGACGGCATGGCTGAACCCACCGACATCGGTATTGTCGCCGACGATCCCGTCCTCCTCGGTCCAAAAGGTGTTCACGGCTCCCACCCGTTCGGCGATCGCGGTGCGCCGCGCGCACCAGGCGTAGACCGTCTCCTTGTGCGGCAGCGTCACGTTCCCGGCGGCGCGTGCGTCGGCGAGCAGCCCGATCATCGCCTTGAGATCGGCCGGCGCGACATCCAGCGCCTCGTACGCGAGCGGGATCCCGGCCGCGGCGAGAGCGGCGTTCTGGAATACCGGCGAGAGGGAGTGCTCGACCGGATGACCCAGCAGCACGAGACGTCCCGGGAGATCGTTCACGCCTCCTCCGTGCGGCGCTCGGCCGCCAAGCGGTCGAACACCAGCGCCATCTCGCTCGAGAGCTCAACGAGGGTCGCGCGATAGAGATCGAGCTCGCCGCCGAACGGGTCCTGCACCGGTCGTCCGGTGGTCGTTCTCGCTGCGTAGTCCGTGAGGAGATGTGTCCGGCCCTCACCGCCCAGCACGATCGCGCGCTCGCCATGATGCGGGCTCATCACCAGGATCAGGTCGGCCGCAGCCACGAGCTCGCGGGAAAGTACCTGAGCGCGGTGCATACTGAGGTCGAGCCCCTCTTCGAGCGCCACGAGCAGTGCACCGTCCGACGCCGGCGCACCGTCCCAGGCACTCGTGCCGGCGCTCGACGCGGTCACGTCGAGCGCGCGTTCGTCAGCGAGCTGACGGGCGATCGCCTCGGCCATGGGACTGCGGCAGGTGTTACCGGTGCAGACGAAGAGCAGGCGCACGTTCACAGCTCTCCGATGAGGTCGGGGACGCTCTCACGCAACGTCGACGTAGGGATCGCTCCCGGACGTATGACGCGCGGGACCTCCCCGGTGCAATCCACGACCGTCGACGGGGAGGACGGCGGCAGCCGGCCGCCGTCCAGCAGCCGAATCTTGCCCAGCGTCAGGTCGTTCCGCCATTGGCTCACGATCTCCCCCGCGGTCACCGCCGGCGGTTGCCCGGGAAGGTTGGCCGAGGTGCTCGTGATCGGGTCGCCAAGGGCACTGATCAGCCGCTGCAGGCCGGCGTGCGGTGTCCATCGCACGCCGATGCCGCCCTCGGGACCGCGCAGCCGCTCGGGGATGCGACGCTCGCCGCCGGTGAGGACCAGCGTGAGCGGCCCGGGCCAGTGCCGCGATGCGAGCATGCTCGCAGAGCGCGTCATGTCGAGGCCGAGTCGGACGAGCATGCGCGTGTCGCTGATCAGCAGGAGGAATGGCTTGGCCGAGGGGCGCTTTTTCAGGACGACAAGTCGCTCCACCGCTTCACGGTCGATCATGGTGCCAAATCCGTACACCGTCTCCGTGGGGTACGCGAGCACCCCGCCCTCCTGCAGGTGTGCGATGGTGCCTGCGAGGGCGGCCTCGACCTCCTCCGGCGACCAGAATGGGATTCCTCGCGTCTCGGGCACTGTGTTATTCCGGAATCGGGTATGCGGCTTCGGCGCGCGCGAAGTCAGCGGCTTCGGTGACCTTGAGCGCGCGCTCGCTGCCGCGGACCACATAGACGGGCAGCCCGAGCTGTTCGCAGAGCGCCGCGTCGTCGGTCGCAGCGGCCTGCGAGCCGTTCGCGCGGCCTTCGCGATGCGCCCGCTCGATCATCTCCCGCGGGAAGCCCTGCGGCGTCTGCGCGCGCCAGAGACCGTCGCGAGGCACCGTCTCGGTGATGCGCCCCTCAGCGTCGACCCGCTTGAGCGTGTCGACCACCGGCAGCGCCGCGATCGCTCCATGCCCCTTTCGAGCCTCAGCGATCACGCGGTCGATCATCCCGTCCGACGCGAATGGGCGCGCCGCGTCGTGGACGAGCACGTAGCGGCACTCCGGGGGTAGGTCTTCGAGCCCGCTCGCGACCGACTCTGCGCGCGTCGCGCCGCCAACGCCGATCAATAGCCGCTCCGCGTCGCTCTGGAAGATCCACGGAGGCGGGTCGCCGGCGTACTGCCGGGGCAGCACACAGACGACCATTGCGACGTCGGGCCGCGCCTGGAAGGCCTGCAGCGAGTGGAGCAACATCGGCTTGCCTGCGACCCAACGCAGTTGCTTGAGCTCGCCGCCTCCCGTGCGGCTGCCAGTGCCGCCGGCGACGATCACCACGCCGACGTCTCTCATCGGAACAGCTCCTTGAACAGCGCACCGAGATCGGCAACGCCTCGCACCTTGAGCGACTTGGGCGCGCGCCGCGGCACGCTGCGCTCCGACACATACGCGACCTTCATCCCCATCTTCTCCGCCTCAGCGATCCGACGCTCCGCCTGCGATACCGCGCGGATCTCGCCCGCGAGTCCCACCTCGCCGATGAACACCGCGTCGGCCGGGAGCGCACGATCGTAGACGCTGCTGGCGAGCGCCGCGGCAACCGCGAGGTCACCCGCCGGCTCCTGCATCCGCACGCCGCCGACCACATTGAGAAAGACGTCGAGCTGCGCGAACGAGAGCCCAGCGCGTTTGTCGAGTACCGCGAGCAGCAACGCGAGGCGTCGGCCGTCGTAGCCGGTACTCACCCGCTGCGGTGTGCCGAACCCCGCCTTGGCCGCGAGGCCCTGCACCTCGAGTAGCATGGGGCGCGTGCCTTCGAGGAGGCAGGTCACCGCACTGCCGCTCGTGGCCGCGTCCGTGCGCTCACTCAGGAAGAGCGCGCTCGGATTCTCCACCGCCTCGAGTCCGCGCACCGTCATGCGGAACACGCCGATCTCGTCCACTGAGCCAAAGCGGTTCTTCGTCGCGCGGAGCACGCGATGGTCCGCCATCCCCTCGCCCTCGAAGTAGAGCACGGTGTCCACGATATGCTCGAGCGTCTTGGGGCCGGCGATGCCTCCGCCCTTGGTCACGTGCCCCACGACGAACACGGCGGTGCCGCTCTCCTTGGCGAAGCGCATGAGACGCGCCGCACACTCGCGCACCTGCCCCACGTTGCCGGGCGCACCCTCTAGATCGGCAGTGAATACGGTCTGGATCGAATCGACCATGAGCACCGCTGGGCCCACCGATGCAGCGGTCGCGAGGATCGTCTCGAGGTTCGTCTCACCGAGCAACTGCACGGCGCCTGCCTCGGGCGCGAGGCGGTCGGCGCGCAACTTCACCTGCAGTGGCGACTCCTCACCACTCACGTAGAGCGCCGTGTGACCCGCGGCCTCGAGCCGCGCAGCGACTTGGAGGAGAATGGTGCTCTTGCCGATCCCCGGCTCGCCGCCGACGAGGACCATTGCGCCGGGCACCACGCCACCGCCGAGCACGAAGTCGAACTCGTTGATGCCGGTGCGCAGGCGGTTGAGTTCGGAGCCCTGCACGTCGCGCAGGCGCGGCGTTGGCATCACACTGCCGCCCTCGCCGTACGACTGCGATCCCGCCTTGCGTCGCGCGGCCCCCATGCCCTTGCTAGCCGTCGCCTTGGGCGCGGCCATCTCCTCAACAAGTGTGTTCCACTCGCTGCAGGTATTGCACTGCCCGGCCCACCGCAGCGACTCGGCGCCGCACTCCGTGCACCGGTAGACCGACTTGGTCTTCAGCGCCATGGGTTCAGCGCCCTGCGCGGGTCGCGAGTGTCACGGTCACTCCGCCTGGCGGCCGGACCAGTTCTCGAATCGCGTGTGCTGCTTGCGGAAATGCATCTTCACGTACCCCGTGGGACCGTTGCGCTGCTTGCCGATGATCACCTCGGCGTAGCCGTCGAGCGGCACGTCGCTGGTGCCAGGCACCATGCGCGCATTGCCCTGCTCGTCGTACGGTCGCTCGTTCATCTCCGGTCGGTAGATGAAGAGCACGACATCGGCGTCCTGCTCGATCGCCCCTGAGTCGCGGAGGTCGGAGAGCTGCGGCTTGCGGTTCTCGCCGCCTCGCTGCTCGGACGCACGCGAGAGCTGCGAGAGCGCGAGCACCGGCACGTTGAGTTCCTTGGCCAGCGCCTTGAGCGACCGCGAGATCATGGAGACTTCCTGCTGACGGTTCTCCGAGTTCGCCGGCCCGTTCACGAGCTGCAGGTAGTCGACGATGATCAGCTTGATGTCGGCCTGACTCTTGAGCCGGCGCGCGCGCGAGCGGAGTTCGAGCACCGTGAGCCCGGGCGTGTCGTCGATCCAGACCGGCGCCTGCCCGAGCAGGGCAGCCGCTTTGGCGAGGTTCGAGGCGTCCTGCGCGGTCAGTGCGCCGGACCGCAAGCGTTGAGCATCCACGTAGCCCTCCGAGGCAAGCATGCGCATCAGGAGGGACTCAGTACTCATTTCCAACGAGAAGATCGCCGTCGGAACATTGCCTTCGATGGCGGCGTATTGCGCGATGTTCAGCACAAAGGCCGTCTTCCCCATCGACGGACGCGCCGCGATGATGACGAGGTCCGCCGGTTGGAAGCCGAGCGTCATCTTGTCGAGATCGGTGAATCCCGAAGGCACGCCGGTGAGGCTCCCGCCGGTCGTGCGCAGCAGCTCGATCCGCTCCATCGCCGACCAGAGCAGCGACTTGATCTTGACGAAACCCTCCGACCCACGCTGGTCGTTGAGCTCGAGGATCTTCGACTCCGCCATGTCGAGCAGCTCGGCCACGTCCGCCGGACTCTCGTGGCCTTCGCGCACGAGCGCGGTCGCGGTCTCGATCAGGCGTCGACGCAGCGCCTTCTCCCGGACGATCTTGCAGTGATGCTCTACGTTGGCCGCGGTGGGCACCTCGTCGAGCAGCCCGCCGATGTATTCCTTGCCGCCGGCGCCCGGGAGGTCGCCGCGTTGTTCGAGCTCGTTCGCGAGCGTGAGCGGGTCGATCACCGCACCGGCCGCGTGCACCACCATCATCGCGCGGAACAGCCGACGGTGCCCCTCGCGATAGAACATGTCCTCGGTGAGCATCTCCGACGCCGTCACGATCGCGTCGACCGAGAGCATCATCGCCGCGAGCACGGCACGCTCCGCGTCCTCCGACCAGGGTGGTCGGCGGTCACGGAACGGATCGACCGAGGCCGTCTTAGGCGCGATCGAGAATTCTACGGGCGAGCTGGACATCTTCCCACGCGGGGCGCTTCCAGTTGGGGTTCCGTAAGAGAGCGGCGGGATGATACGTGGCAACGAGCGGGATGCCGTGATACGTGTGCTCGATCCCCCGCAGTTGCCCGATGGTGGAATCTGACTTCAAGAGCGTCTGTGCGGCAAACGTCCCGAGCGCCAGGATCACCTTGGGCTGCAGGATCTCGAGCTGCCGGAGCAGGAACGGAGCGCAGGCCACGATCTCCGGGGCGCTCGGATTCCGGTTCCCCGGCGGTCGGTGCTTGAGAACGTTGCAGATGAAGACGTCCTCACGCTTGAGCTGGATCGCGTCGAGGATCTTGGTGAGGAGGTCGCCCGACCTGCCTACGAATGGGCGACCCAACTCGTCCTCGGTGGCACCGGGTGCCTCGCCGACCACCACGAACTTGGCGTTGGGATTACCCTCGCCGGGGACGTGATTGATCGCGGTCGCCGAGAGCGCGCAGGCCGTGCAACCGGCGATCGCCGTGGCGACGTCGGCAAGCGAGGTGGCGGCGACGAGTTCGGGCGGCATCACGGCGGGCACGTCGGACTCGGGCTCCGGCTTGGCGCGCTTTGATGCCTTGGGCTTCTCGGTCGCGCCTGCATCAGGCGCGCCGACGATCGACTTCCAGTCCTCGGTGACGCCTTCGGTGCGCGAGGCGCGCGGCAACTCGGCCGCTGCGCCGCGCTGGGGCGCGCTGGCCGGAGGCGCGTTGGCCCGAGGCGCGCTGGCGCGAGGCGCGTTGGTCACAGGCGCTCTCGCCACCGGCGCGGCCGGCGGCGGCGCGCCGAACGCGAGCACCTTGAGCGCGTCCTCCACGCTCATGGAGTCGAGCACGAACTCCGACTCGCCCATCTCGCGCCGCTGTTCGAGGTACTGTCGCAGCCGATCCTGTGCGTCGCTCATAGCAACGCCTCGATCCGATCGAGAATGAGATCCGCCACTGCCGTCTTGGGCAGCAACGGCAGCGCGTCGGTCACGCCGTCCTTGCCGAGGATCGTCACATGGTTGGTGTCGTAGCCAAAACCTGCCCCCGCTTCGCGCGCGCTGTTCGCGACGATCAGGTCGAGTCCCTTCGTCTTGAGCTTCGCCGCCGCGTTCTCCAGCAGATCGTCGGTCTCGAGCGCGAACCCCACCGCGATCATGCCCAGCTTCCGCGCATCGCGCGTGGTCAACAGGATGTCCGCGTTCTCCGTGAGTGCGATCGGCTCCGGCGCGTTGCCGCGCTTCTTGATCTTCGCGCCGGCGACGGTCGCCGGGCGGAAATCCGCCGGGGCGGCCGCCATCACGAGCACGTCAGCACCACCGATCTCAGCGCGCACCGCGTCGGCCATCTCCTGCGTCGTCTCCACCGACGTCGCACAGATGCCGATCGCAGGGAGCGCTGCCGCCATCGGCCCGTGGATCACCGCGACCTCGGCGCCGCGACGCCAGGCGGCGGCCGCGAGCGCGACACCCATCTTGCCCGTCGAGTGATTGGAGAGGTAGCGCACCGGATCGAGCGGCTCACGTGTGGGGCCCGCCGTGACGACGACGCGCTTGCCGTAGAGCTTGCCGCGTGGCTCGAGCAACCGTCCGGCATGCGCAACGATCGTCTCAGGCTCCTGCATCCGTCCCTGTCCGGCGCCTTCATCGGGCGACGCGAGCGGGCCCGTGCCGGGGTCGATCACGACACGCCCCTGTTGCCGCAGTGCGGCTGCGTTCGCCTGCACCTGCGGGTTGGCCCACATCCGATCGTTCATCGCCGGCGCGACGAGCACCGGCGCCTCGGTCGCGAGGAGGCAGGCGGAGAGCAGTTCATCCGCGTGGCCGTGGGCCGCCCGCGCGAGGAAGTCTGCGGTGGCGGGCGCGATGATCACGAGCTCCGCCGAGCGCGCGAGCGTGATGTGATCGAGCGCGTGCCCGTCGCCGATGAGCACGCTGTGCACCGGGCGCCCGGTCAGCGCCTCGAACGTGACGGACCCGATGAACTCACGGGCCGACCGCGTGAGAACGACGTCGACCTGGGCACCGGCCTGCGTGAGCAGACGGGCGAGCCAGGCCGACTTGTAGCTGGCGATCCCACCGGTGACGCCGAGGAGGATCCGCCGACCGTCGAAGGGCCGCACGGAAAGAGTTCCGCGCCGGCCGCGGCTACTCGCCCCGCGGGCGGCGGCGCGGCACGACGCGGTACGCGATCTCGCCCGCCGAGAGATCCTCAAGCGCGCGGGTGGTGAGCTTCTTCTCGCCCGACTTGCCGCGATCGCGCGGGAAGTCGTTGAGCACGCGTGCGTACTTCGCGGCGACGAGGATCGAGAGGTACTTGTTGGTGGCGTGCTTCGAGACTTCGGCCGGCGTGAACACTTGCATGGGAACCTCGGAGGTCAGACGACGGGACTGCTGTTGATCGGGACCATTGCTGCGGCAAACCCTTCCACCTCACACCTCACACCTTCCACCTGCCGTTCAATCCCTCGAGCAGCCGGGCGATCACCGCCACGACCTCTCCACCCAACGCCGGCATCCGCTCCTGCTTCAGCGACTCCGCGTCGAGGATCGCGTTCACACGCTTGAATGCGTGTTCAAGATCATCATTCTCCACCACGTACTGGTAGCGTTCGGCCTCGAGCAACTCGACCCCCGCATTGCGCAGCCGCAACGCCAGCGTTTCCTCGCTCTCGGACTTCCGCCCGAGCAACCGTGCGACCAGCACATCGACACTCGGCGGCACGATGAAGATCGTGACCGATTCCGGGAACGCCGCGGTCAACTGCCGCGCTCCCTGCACGTCGATGTCGAGCATCACGTGCCGCCCTGCATCCATCACCTCGCGAATGGCGCTGCGCAGGGTCCCGTAGCGGTTCCCATGCACCTCCGCCCACTCCGCGAACTCCCCATGCGAGGCCTTCGCGTCGAATTCGTGCCGCGAGAGGAAGTGATAGTCCACCCCGTCCCGTTCGCCTGGACGCGGCGCGCGCGTGGTGCACGACACCGAGTACCCGACGTCTTTCCGCCGCTCCATCAGCAACCGCGCGATGGTCGTCTTGCCACCACCCGACGGCGCCGACATGACGATCGGAAAGGGCCTGCCACTCACTCGAGGTTCTCCACCTGTTCGCGGATCCGTTCGAGTTCTTCCTTGATCGAGACCACGTCGAGCAGCATCGGCGCATCGTTCGCTTTGCTGCCCGTCGTATTCGCTTCACGCAACAGCTCCTGCAGCAGGAACCCGAGTCGCTTGCCCACCGGTTCCGAATCGTCACTGTTCAGTGCATCTCGGAAGGCGGCGATGTGCGCCGCGAACCGGTCGAGTTCCTCACCCACGTCGAGCCGATCGGCGAGGATCGCGATCTCCTGCGCTAAGCGCTGCGGATCGACTGCGATGCCGCCTGCCAACCGTTCCACATTCTCACGGAGCCGCACGCGCTGCGCTTCCGTCCGTTCCGGCGCCCGCTTGGCCAATCGCCCGACCGCCGCGGCCACCAGCGCCAGCCGCTCGGCGATCACCGCCGCGAGACGCGCGCCCTCCTGCTCCCGCATCGACTGCAGCGCACGAGCTGCTGCATCGACCACCACCAACAGTTCGGCCGCCGTCGCTCCGGCGAGCCCATCATCCTCACGTCCCATGTGCAGCACGTCCGGCATTCGCAGCACCGTACCGACGTCCACATCGCCCGTCAGTCCGTGCGCCTGCTGCAACCTCCGCAACTCGGCCGCGAATCGCGCGAACCGCTCCTCGTCGACCATCGCCTGCGGCTCGTCCCCCCGCTCGATGCGGGCGAACACCGTGAGGTGCCCGCGGGCGATCCGCTGACGCAACGCTTCCCGGACCTCACCCTCCCACTGCGAGAGCGCGGTGGGGAGCTTGAGACTCGGGTTGAAGAATCGATGATTGACGGAGCGCAGCTCCACGCTCACGCGTGTGCTGCCGACCGGCCCTTCGGCCGCCCCGAAACCAGTCATGCTTCGAATCATTAGAGCCTGATAAGTTACGCTGGCGCAAGCTCTTGGGCAAGCCGCGAGGGCTCGCGTATTCGACCCTCCGCGGACCGCCCGAGCATCGGTGGCTCGGAGGGCCCGACGGCTAGTTCCAGAACTCCCAGCGGACGCCATACAGCTGCACCAGCCGCGGCATCAGGTAACCCGGCACGGTCTCGTACACTTTGCCGACCGCGTTCCGATTGTACCAGAAGATCCGCGCGCTCCCGATCCGCATCTCCAGGTACCCGCCGACCCACGACGCGCCCTCGGCCCGCCCCACCGCACCGACCCCAGCCGGCATCTCCACCGCACCGCGATAGTCATGCGTCAGCCCCGCACTCAGCCCGAACGTGCCCCGCTTGATCTGCTTTAGAAAATCAGAGGCCACCCGCAGCTCGCCGTGCGACTCCACCTGCGGCCGGTAGAGCGCCGGCGCTGCCCAGCGAATGCCCCGCCAGTCAAAGGAGAATGGCCCCCACACCTGACCGGAGAGCCCTCCTTCCAGCCCCGACGAGGCCGCGATGTCGACTGCGACGAAAAGAGGATCGAAGACTGGCATCCCCAGCGCCCGCGAGGTCGATCGACGTACCGCACCCACGCTGACCCAGCGCCCGTAGATCCGTGCGGCGACTTCGGCACGCGAAGTCGTGCGGCCTGGCCCGCCGAACGCGGTATCGTCGGGCGTGTGGATTGAGTGCGCGAGCGAGAGATGCAACCAGGGGAAGGGCGTGAGGGCCGCGAGGCCGTCGATCCGGCGTGTCGAGTCCGGACCGCCCTCCTCGACCATCCCGCTCAGCGCGACCCATTTTCGCTCCCACGAGGCACGCAGCGTGGGCGAGAGACGGCTCTCGCCGTTCTGCACGCGCAGGCGGGCGGTGGCCGAGAGACGGGCGCCCCAGCGGGTGACACCGGCCGCGGCGACGTACTGTGTCAGGGAGCGCGCGGTATCGGCCGCGGCCGTTGAGTCCGTCGGAGGCGTCGAGTCGCCCGTCTCCTCATGGCGGAGCGACGCCGCGATCATTTGGAGCCATAGGCCCGAACTGTCGGCGTCACCCCAGGCTGCGCGGACGTATCCGGCCGCGTTGTTGCCCTTGAACGCTCCGATCGCGTTCTGCTCGAGCGTGCCGCTGATCAAGTTGCGATACGTGGCCGAGCGCGTGCGTCCGAACCGAGATCCGACCGCGTCGACCGTGAGGCGTCCACGCGCGAACCCCACGCGCGCGAACGCTGCCAACGCGTCGCCGTCGCCGCCCGTGCGCACACTCGTGGTGGAATACTGCTGGGCGGCCACCTGCAGCACTCCCCCGCTATTCGTCCGCTTGCCGAAGAAGCCGCGGTAGAGGTTGGTGTTTTCCGACCCCGTCGTGATGTCGGTGCGCGTCGACGCCGTGGTCAAGCGCACGCGCCACGACCGGAGGAACACTCGCAGCTCACCGGCGGCGCGCTCCACAGCGACCTCCTCGAGGGCCGCGATCTGCACGGTCGAGAGGTCCTGCACCGCTCCCGCGCGCGGGTCGAGTCCGTCCAGTTCCACGCCGTCGAGGAAAAGGCGCACCCGGCCAGGTTCGCCGTACCAAGAGGTCGCAGTCGGAGCCGCGATGAAGCCCGCGTTGAACACGGTGCCGCCCGGTACCTGCGCGAGCAACTCCGGCAGCGTGAGCGCCCCACTCGCGAAGATCGCCTGACGATCCCACACCGTGCGCCGGCCGCGGATCTCGGGACTCGCGGGCCGCTCGGCCACCGCGAGCGGCGACTTGACCGTGTCGCGTACCACTGAGTCGCCTACAGCCGCAACGGGGATGGCCCCGCGGACCGTGTCGGGGCGCACGCTGTCCGGCCGCGCGACGACCGGCACTGGCGGAATAGGCGCACCGGGCGGCCCCTGCGCGCGAACAGGCATGGCCGCGAGCACCACACTCAGCGCGATCAACAGCCTCGGCGCGAGCAGATGCCGCAGCCGGATCCGCACCCTCAGCGCGCTCTCCCGCGCACGAACTCCACGAAGGTCCGCACCGGTGTGCCGGTCGGGCCCTTCGGCATCACCACGAGGTCGGACTCGGAGTACGCGGTCCCGGCGACATCCAGATGCACCCAATTCATTCCCTCGGTGAACTCGGCCAGGAAGAGCGCCGCGGTGATCGTCCCCGCCCCGCGCCCACCGATGTTCCGCATATCGGCGACATCGGACTTGATGAGTTCCTTGTACTCCTCGAACATCGGGAGTTGCCATCCGAGCTCGCCACCACGCCGGCCGGCCGCGAGCGTTTCGTCGATCGTGGCCTGGTCGTTACCCATCACACCAACCGTCACATTGCCCAGTGCAATGACGCAGGCGCCGGTGAGTGTCGCCGCGTCGATCACAGCCTGCGGCTTGTAGCGCCTGGCGTAGTGGAGAACATCCGCCAGCACGAGGCGGCCCTCGGCGTCGGTGTTCTGGATCTCGATCGTCTTGCCGTTGCTCGCGCGCACCACGTCGCCCGGCTTGACCGCGTCGCTGCCGATCACGTTGGTGGTCGAGCCGATGAGCGCAACGACGTTGATGCGGAGCTTCATGCGGGCGATCGCTTCCATGGCGCCGAGCACGCCGGCCGCACCGCTCATGTCGAACTTCATGAGTTCCATACCAAGCCCGGGCTTGAGCGACACTCCACCGGTGTCGAAGCAGAGCCCCTTCCCGACCAGCGCCACCGGCGCCTCACCGCGACGTCCGCCCTTGTACTCGAGCACGATGAGCTTGGGGTCCTGCGTCGTCGCCTGAGCGACGGCGAGGAACGAGCCCATCTTGAGCCGCTGCATCTCACGGCGGCCCATCACCTTGACCGTGAGGCGGTGCCGCTTGCCGATCTCGCGTGCGGTGCGCGCGAGGTACTCGGGCGTGCAGATGTTCCCCGGCAGCATCGCGAGCCGGCGCGTGATGCGCTGTCCCTCAGCGACGGCGACGCCGGCATTGAGCGCGTGTGCCGCTGCGCGCACGTTCGGCACGTAGAGTGTCGCTGCCGTGACCGGCTTGCGTCGTTTGGCTGCCGGCAGCGGTGTGTGAAGCTCCTTGAACTCCCACGCACCGAGCGAGAGGCCGATCACCGCGCCCTCGAGCGCGGCATCGGTGAGCTCGGCCGCCCAGAACGCGAGCTTGCCGACCCCGAGACCGTTCGCGCGCCGCCCCGCGAGGGTCGCGGCCCGCGTGAGACCCTTCACCGCTTCTCCACCGCCCGTGCCGACCAGCAGTACGCGCTCCGGCCCGCCGTCGGGGGCGAAGAGCAGCAGCGCCTCATCCTTGCCGCCCTGAAAGTCCTTGCGCCGGATCGCACGCGAGAGCGCGCCGCCGTATCGCTTGTCGAGCGCGGCGAGCGCACGCGGCATCGACGGTTCGGCCGGGAGTGCGACGACCAGCAGCGGAATCGCAGCGCGGGCCGGATCACCGACGCGCACGTCGAACGCGATCGACATCAGTTCATCCCCTTGATGATCGCGTCGCCGAAGCCGGTGGTGGAGACCTCGGTCGCGCCGGTCATCTGTCGGGCGAGATCATACGTGACGGTCTTGGCGGCGATCGCCTTCTCGAGTCCGCGGACGATGAGCGTGCCCGCCTCCTCCCAGCCCATGTGCTCGAACATCATCACGCCGGAGAGGATCACGCTCCCCGGGTTGATCTTGTCGAGCCCGGCGTACTTGGGTGCCGTGCCATGCGTGGCCTCGAAGACCGCCGCCTCCTCGCCGACATTGCCGCCCGGCGCGATGCCGAGCCCGCCTACTTCGGCGGCGAGCGCGTCCGAGATGTAGTCGCCGTTCAGGTTGGGCGTCGCGACCACCGAGTACTCCTCAGGGCGTAGCAGGATCTGCTGGAACATCGAGTCGGCGATGCGGTCCTTGAGCACCACCGCGTCGGCGCGAGCAGCCGTGCCGGCCTGCGAGAGATCGGACTCGGCGACCACCTGCCCCGCGAACTTCTCCTTGGCGAGCTCGTAGCCCCAGTCGCGGAAGCCGCCCTCGGTGAACTTCATGATGTTGCCCTTGTGCATCATCGTGACATGCGGGCGATGATTCTTGATCGCATAGCGCAGCGCCATCTCGATGAGCCGCTTGGAGCCGAACGCGGACATCGGCTTGATCCCGATCGCCGACTGCGGGCGGATCTTCTTGCCGAACTCCGTCTCGATGAACATCCGGAGCTTCTCGGCCTCAGGCGACCCCGCCTTGAACTCGATTCCGCTGTACACGTCCTCGATGTTCTCGCGGAAGATCACCATGTCGACCTTGCCAGGATTCTTCACCGGAGCGCCGACGCCCTCGAAGTACCGCACAGGACGGATGCAGGCGTAGAGGTCGAGCTCCTGCCGCAACGCGACGTTCAGCGAACGAATGCCACCACCGACCGGCGTGGTGAGCGGTCCCTTGATGGCGACCTTGAACTCGCGCACCGCCTCGAGCGACTCCGCGGGCATCCACTCACCCGTCAGGTTGTGCGCCTTCTCGCCGGCGAAGATCTCCATCCAATGGATCTTTCGCTTGCCGCCGTATGCGCGCTCCACCGCCGCGTCGAATACGCGCACGCTGGCCCGCCAGATGTCGGCGCCAGTGCCGTCGCCCTCGATGAACGGGATGATCGGCTGATCCGGCACCGTGAAGCGGCCGGCGGAGGCTTCGATGCGCTCACCCTTGGCGGGGACGCGCGCGTGCTTGTACGTGGTCATGATCGCTTGATGTGTTTTGGGATGTGGAAAGCTAGAGAGGCGCGACAGCCGCGAGCAAGGCGAACGTCCTGACCACGTTGCCAAACGTCCCGGTCAGGTCACTTGGTCAGGCGGCTCATTGCCTGCGAAGTGGGCCACGAGATTGTCGAGCGCACGCATGCCCATCGCCTCGCGAGTCTCGATGGTCGCGCTCCCAAGGTGCGGCAACAGCACGACGTCCTCGCGCCCGAGGAGGCCCGGGTGCACCAGCGGCTCCTGCTCGTACACGTCGAGCCCAGCGCCGGCGATCCGCCCGTCCTCGAGCGCGGCCACCAGCGCCTCTTCGTTAACCACCGCGCCGCGCGACGTGTTGATCAGCACCGCCTCAGGGCGCATTTTCGCGAACTGCGCCGTGCTGATCAGGTGGCGAGTCGTGGCGACCAACGGGCAATGCACGCTCACCACGTGGCTCGCCTCGAGTAGCTCGTCGAGACGGTTGACGCGCTCGATCCGCGTTCCCGCCTCCGAACCCCGCCGGGTGGAGCGGCTCCAAGCGATCACCTTCATGCCGAACCCGGCCTCGGCGCGGCGTGCGACGGCGCGCCCGATCCGCCCCAGCCCGACGATGCCGAGGGTCTTGCCGCTCAGTCGGCGCCCGAGGAACTGCGTGGGGTGCCAACCCTCCCACCTGCCGGCGCGCACCGCACGCTCGCCTTCGCCGAGGCGCCGCATGACGGCGAGCATGAGCGCCATGGTGAGGTCGGCAGTGTCGTCGGTGAGGACGTCCGGCGTGTTGGTGACAACCATGCCCGCGCGCGTGGCGGCATCGAGATCGATGTGATTCACGCCGACACCGAAGTTCGCGATCATCCGGCACCGGCCGCCGCCAGCGCCCAGCACTGACGAATCGAGTCGGTCGGTCACCGTCGGCATGAGCGCGTCGCAATCCTGCATCATCGCGATCAGGTCATTCGCATCAAGGTCACGCTGCGCGTCGTGCTGCACCACATCGAATCGCTCGCGCAGCGCGCGCTCGACCGCTTCTGGCAGTCGTCGCGTGATGCCGACGCGTGGTCGCTTGGCGATGCTCATGCGGACTCGTGGTACCAGCGCTGGGCCGCCGCGACGCCGGCGCCGTACGGGACCGCGATCCCCGCGTCGTGGAGCGCCAACTCGGTGAGCGCGAGCGCCCCGAGTAGCATCCCTGCATTGAGATCACCCAAGTGACCGATCCGGAACACCTTTCCATTCAGGCGGCCGAGCCCTGAGCCGAGCGCCATGTCCCACCGCCGGTAGGCATGGTCGATCACTTGCCGCGCATCCTTTCCTGCAGGGACGACGATCGCGGTGACGGTGTTGGAGCGGCTCTCGGGATCGCGCGCGCAGAGCTTGAGTTCCCAGGCCGCGACGGCGCGTCGCACCCCTTCGGCGAGCCGCGCGTGACGCGCGGCGATCGCGGGCATGCCCTGCTCCGCCACCATGTCCAGCGCTTCGCGCAGTCCGAACAGGTGCGCGAGCGGCGGCGTGTACGGGAAGTACCCCTGGTCGTTGTGCAGCACCTGCGGCCGCAGGTCGAAGTAGGCGCGCGGGAACCGCCCCTGCTCCACGAGCGCCATCGCCTTGGGCGACACGCAGAGCATGCCGAGTCCGGCCGGCATCATGAAGCCCTTTTGCGATCCGCAGATCGCCACGTCCACGCCCCACTCGTCGAACCGGAAATCGAGTGAGCCGATCGAGCTCACGCCATCCACGATCAGGAGTGCCGGATGCCCGACCGCGTCGATCGCCTCGCGCACGTCGGCGATGTCGTTCGTCACGCCGGTCGCGGTCTCGTTGTGCACGAGCAACAGCGCCTTGATCGTGTGTGCACTGTCCGCCGCCAACGCATCGGCGATCCGCGCCGGGTCGACCGCCTCGCCCCACTCGAGGTCGATCACGTCGACCTTGAAGCCCAGTCGTTCGGCGGTGTCGATGAACAGATGCGAGAACTGACCGAAGCGCACGGCGAGGACGCGATCACCCGGCGCGAGCGTGTTGGTGAGCGCGGCCTCCCACATGCCGGTCCCGGTGCTCGCGAAGATGAACGGTCGGCCGCGCGCCGAGCCGAACACCGGCTGCAGGTCGCGCAACAGTCCCTGCGTGAGTGCAGGGAACTCACTCGACCGGTGATCCTCCTGCGCGCGATGCATCGCCCGCAGCACGCGGTCGGGAACGTTGGTCGGGCCGGGAACGAAGAGATGCGGGCGACCGGGCATGACGTGGCGGGAAAGGTGAGCGGTACAATCGCGATCCTATCGAATGTAGCTTGCGATCATGATCACGCCCACCGTCCTCCCGACCGACGCCGAGCGGATCAGGCGCGCCCTGACGTTGCGGTGCCCGGAGTGCGGCGGGCGCGGGCTCTTCAAGACGTGGCTGCTGCTCCAGTCGCGTTGCCAGCAGTGCCAACTCAAGCTCGATCGCGGACGTCCCGACCACTTCGTCGGCGCGTATCTCGTGAACCTGATCATCGCCGAACTGCTCTTCGCGGCGATCCTTGGCGTCTGGCTCGTGGCGGTCTGGCCCGACGTGCCGTGGGACGCGATCCAGACGGTCGCGGTGCTGGCGATGATCGCATCGCCGCTCATAACGTATCCGTTCACGCGCACGGTGTGGCTGGCCGCCGACCTGATCTTCGATCCCGCCAAACCCTCCGATCGCTGAACGACGGACTCGAACAGAGCGACACAATGACCTCGACGCCCGACCCCGTTCGTCCGATCACGCTCGACGAGATCCGCGCCGCGCGCGACCGGATCGCATCCACGGTCATCCGCACGCCACTCTTCCGTCTGGAGCTCGGACCGGATCTTCCCGATATCCGGCTCAAGTTGGAGAACCTCCAACCGACCAACGCCTACAAGTTGCGCGGTGCGGCCAATGCGGTCGCCATGCTGAGCGAGGCTGATCGAGCGCGTGGCGTCTGGACCATCAGCGCCGGCAACGCTGGCCAAGGCGTGGCCTACGCCGCACGTCAGGCGGGGATTCCCTGCACCGTCGTGGCTATTGAAACGGCACCCGCCTCGAAGCTCGAGCGGATGAAGGCGCTGGGCGCTCGTCTCGTGCCGGTCTCGTACCAGGGCGCATGGAAGGCACTCGATGAACGTTCGTTCGCGGGAGTGGAGGGCACCTTCATCCACCCGTTCGACGACCACAACTTCATCGCCGGCCACGCCACGATGGTGTTGGAGATACTCGAAGACCTGCCGGAGACCACGGCGATCATCGCGGCGATCGGAGGCGGCGGACTTATCGCAGGGCTCGGCAGCGCCATCAGGGCGCTGCGTCCCGACATAACCGTCTACGGTGCTGAGCCCGCGACCGCGGCGCCTTTTGCCCGCTCGCTCGCGGCCGGCTCGGCGCAGGCGTTTCCTGAATGGGAGGCCTCGTTCGTGGACGGCGCCGGTGGCCAGAGTGTGTTCCCGCGCATGTGGGAGCGAATGAAGCCGGTGGTGGACGGTTGCATCGTCGTGACGTTGGACGAGACGAAGCACGCGATGCGTGTGATGGCGGAAAAGGCGCGGGTGATCACCGAGGGGGCGGGCGCGTTGCCGCTCGCGGCGGCGATCACGGGCAAGGCCGGCCGCGGGCCGATCGTCGCGATCGTGTCGGGCGGGAACATCGACCTTGCCAAGTTCTGCGCGCTCATCGGGACAGACCGGCCGTAGCGCTCCTCTCCAGACACGACCCATGCAGACGCCGCTCACCCCACTCGAGTTCGCCCGCCGCGCCCGCTCCCTGTACGGAGACCGTGAGGCAGTGGTCGATGGTGATCAGCGCTGGACGTATGCTGAGTTCTTCGATCGGTGCGATCGCTGGTCGAGCGTGCTGCAAGGTCTTGGCGTGGCGCCCGGCGACCGCGTGGCCTACATCGCGCCCAACACGCACGCGCATCTCGAGGGGTTCTATGCGGTTCCGCAACTTGGCGCGGTGATCGTGCCCCTCAACTTTCGACTGCTGCCGGCCGACTGGGTCTACATGGTCAATCACTCGGGCAGTCGTGTGGTCTGCGTGCATGCCGACTTTCTCGACCTGGTGGACTCGGTGCGTGGGGAGATGCCGGCGGTCGAGCACTTCGTGGCGCTCGAGGGCGGAGGCAAGGACTGGCTCGACTATGAGCAACTGATCGCAGCGGCATCGTCAGTATTCCAGCGCCCGGCGATCGCTGAGCACGACCTGATCTCCATCAACTACACGAGCGGTACCACGTCGAGGCCGAAGGGCGTGATGATCACCCACCGGAACGTCTGGGTGAATATCGCCGGGACGCTCATCCACCATGCGATGAGCTGCGCTGACCGCTATCTGTGGACGCTACCGATGTTCCACGCCAACGGCTGGACGTTCGTGTGGATCGTCACGGCGGTGGGCGGCACGCACATCTGCGTACGGAAGGCCGACGCACCAACGGTGTTCCGTTTGCTCACGAGCGAACGCGCGACGATGCTCTGCGCCGCTCCGACCGTCTTGATCACGATCGCGTCGGCCCCCGACGAGCTGCGCGCGAATGCGCCACGCGGGGTGCGGGTGCTGACCGCCGGTGCTCCACCTGCGGCCCAGACCATCGAGCGCGTCGAGTCAGGACTGGGGTGGACGATCACGCAGGTGTACGGGCTCACGGAGACCACGCCGCTCATCACCATCTGTGAACCGCGTCCTGAGCACGCGGCGCTGACCGCCTCGGAGCGCGCGACGATCAAGGCGCGCCAGGGCGTCGAGCTGATCACGTCGGGCGAGGTGCGCGTCGTGGACGAGCACGGCGCCGAGGTGCCACACGACGGCACCACCGTCGGCGAGATCGTCGTCCGCGGCAACGTCGTGATGGAAGGTTACTACCGCGACCCCGAGGCCACGGCTCGGGCGTTCGAGGGAGGCTTCTTCCATTCCGGCGATGCGGCCGTGGTGTACCCCGACGGCTACTTGCACATTCGGGACCGACTGAAGGACGTGATCATCAGCGGCGGCGAGAACATCTCATCGGTCGAGGTCGAGGGCGTCCTCATGCGCCATCCGGCGGTGCATGAAGTGGCGGTGGTCGGAGTTCCGCACGAGACGTGGGGCGAGGCCCCTCACGCCTTCGTCGTGCTCAAGCCGCTCGCCACGCTGACCGAGGACGAGTTGCGGGGTTTCGCACGGGAACGTCTCGCCGGCTTCAAGGTGCCGAAGGGGGTGACGATCGTCGATGAGTTGCCCAAGACTGCCACGGGCAAGATCCAGAAGTACGTGCTGCGCGGGGGAAGGGCCGCGATCTCCGCGCAATGACTCCGACGCGAACGCAACGAGGGAGCGCTCGATGCGCTCCCTCGTTGCGTTCGCACTCGCCACGCTTTCAGTTCATGCCCAGAGGGGGAATCGAACCCCCATGAGGTTGCCCTCGACGGATTTTGAGTCCGTTGCGTCTGCCGGTTCCGCCATCCGGGCCACCTGCGGAAACTAATGCGCGCGGGCGACCGGATGAAGCGGCATCAGGGCCGCCCCCCCGGAGGCCTACCGCCAGGCCGGCGCATTGCACCGCCCGCGGGCGGACGCATCCCTTCCTCGCGCATCTCCATGACGCGACGGCGGATCTGCTCCTCCATCGCGTAGTACTTGGCACGCTGGATCGGCGTGAGAAAGGTCCCGAGCTCGCGCTGCTCCGACTCGAGCTGCTCTAGGCGCTGGCGCTGGACCACAAGCATCTGGTCCAACAGGCGCGCCACCTGTACCTGCCTCGTGGTATCGCCCGACTCCATCTCGTCGCGCAGGTCCATCCGCACGTCACGCTCGCGCGCCAGCAGTTCGCGTCGCTGTACCTCGAACTGGCGATTGGTCTCGCCGAGCTTGCGCATCTGCTCGGTATTCAACCCCAGCTGCCGACGGACCATCTCGGCCATGCGCTGACGCACCCGCGCCTCGAGCGAATCGCGCTCGGCGGACTGCGGCGGTGGAGGGCCGGGCTCCTGCGCGCTCGCCACGGCACCAACGGCTCCCACGGTCAGCACCGCGAAGAGCACTCGGATCACGTATCGCGTACGCATCAGCGGCCCTCCGGTGCATCCACGATCGGCTGCCGCATGGTCGCCGGCTCGAGCATGATCTTGCCGTCGAACCCTTCGAGTTCGGAGAGCAGCGCCGAGAGATCGTCAGCGGTAAGGTCCACCAGCGGAACACCCACCGAAAGCTCGCCGCCGGCAGTCGCCGGCGCGGGCAGGGTGCCGTTCTCGACCGAGGTGCCGATCGCCACAAGACCCTCGTCGGCAATCGGTGTGCGATCGAGCAGGCGCAGGGAGAGCGACGTGACAATGAGCAGCGACGCCGCCGCAGCCAACAGCTGACGCGAGCGCCAGACGGAGCGCCGCGCGACCGCCGCGGTCGCCCTCGCGCCGCCGCGCTCCACGAGAAGCACCGGCGCCGCCTTCGTGGACGAGCGATTCACCGCCTGCGCGATCGCCGTGACATCGACGCGCGGTGCACTCGCCTGCAGCACCAGCCGCGAGGTCTCGAGCACGGCGAGCTCAGCCGCGCACGTCGCGCACCCCGCCGCGTGCGCACGCACCCGGTCCGCCTCACCAGCCGCGAGCGACCCATGTGCCAGCAGCGGCAGCAGATCGCGCATCTCTTCGTTCAGGCACTCAGTCATCGCTCAGGTACTCCTTGATGATCCGCATCGCATTGTGGTAGTGCACCCGGCACGCGCCATCCGTGCTCTCCACGACTTTCGCGATCTCGTTGTACGGCATCCCTTCCGTCACGCGCAGCGTGAACACCTCGCGCTGCAACGGCGTCAGTCGGGCCACCGCGTCGTTCACCCGTTTCGCCGTCTCCTCCGCCACCAACCCGTCCAGTGCGTCGTACCCCACCACCGCATGGCCTTCGTCCAGCTCCACTCCATCCTTTCGTCGTCGCTCGGTGCGCTTGCGGTCGAGCACCAGCCGTTTGCAGATGGTGAAGAGCCAGGTCCGGAGCGAACTGTCAGCGCGAAAGCTGTCGAGCGAGTTGAATGCCCTCACGAACGTGTCCTGCACCAACTCGTCCACCCCGTCCCGCTCCCCGAGGCTCGCCGCGAAGCGCGCCAAGGGCTGCGCATGGCGCTCCACCAGGGACGTAGCTGCCCGCTGATCGCCCCCCTGCCACTGGGCGATCAACTCCGCGTCGGTCGCGTCAGAGGTCCCGGGGACTGGATAGGCCATGCGTTCACCCGATGAGACGCCGGCACCCCGCCGGCGTTAAGATTGGCTCGTGACCATCCCAGAGATCATCGCCCACAGGGGGGCCTCCCGGGAACGACCGGAGAATACCCTCGCCGCCTTCCACCGTGCAGTGGAGCTTGGTGCCGATGCCGCAGAGCTCGACGTGCACCGCACCGCCGACGGGGTCGTCGTGGTCCACCATGACCCGGTGATCGCCGGATTGGGGGCTATCCAGACGCTCTCCCGCGCCGACCTCGCCGACTACCGTGTGCGGGGTGAGCCGATCCCGACGCTCGACGAGGTCTTCGCTGCGGTCGGCACCCGACTTCGGATCTACGTGGAACTCAAGGGAAGCGATGTCGCTCCGGGCTCGTTGGAGTGCATTGCGCGGCACCCGCCTGGCGCCGGCGCCGCAGTCCACTGCTTCGACCACCGACTGGTCGCGGAGGCCGGCCGCCTCGCCCCTCAGGTACCCCGCGGCGTGCTTGAGGTGAGCTACCCCGTCGACACCACAGGCGCCGCCCGGCAGGTCGACGCCCGCGACCTCTGGCGCCAGCGCGATTTCGTTGACGACGCGTTCATTGCGGCCGCGCACGCTGAGGGCCGCCGCGTTGTTGCCTGGACGGTGAACGACGCTTCGATGATGCGCCGGCTCGCCGGCTGGGGCATCGACGCCATCTGCACCGACGACGTCGCCCTCGCCCGCCACGTGCTCGGCGGGTAGCTTCTGCCGCCTCCAACGTCCCTCCCCGCCCGGCGCAACCCGCTCCGGACGCACCTCCCCCTCGTCTCCTGAGGAACACCTCTCTGATGCATCCCACCCGTCTCTTGATCGCGCTCGTCGCGGCAGGGTGCGCGACCGCGCCCGGCGGCACCATGCCCGATCCAGCCCCTGCGCCGGCGGTGACTCGGACGCCCGCGACGACTCCGACCACAGCGACCACTGCAACCACTGCGGTTGCCACGACGCCGGCGACGCCAGCGGCCGCGGCTCCGGCACCGAAGCTCGTGGCTGGCGCGACCTCACGACCGAACGCCGACCCGTTCCCGAGCACCTATGCGCCGTTCGCCTCGCGCACGACGGTGATCCGCAACGTGAACATCTACACCGGCGCTGGGCCGCTCATCCGCAACGGTGCGATCCTGCTGCAAGACGGCAAGGTCGCAGCAGTCGGCGCGACCGTGAACGCCCCGGCGAATGCGATCGTGATCGACGGTCAGGGCAAGTACGTGACACCCGGGCTGATCGACACGCACTCGCACCTGGGTGTGTATCCGGCGCCCGGAACGGCGGCGCACAACGACGGCAACGAGGCCACGGCGCCGGTGACGGCGCATGTATGGGCCGAGCACTCGGTCTGGCCGCAGGACCCGCAGTTCCCGCGCAACCTCGCCGGCGGCACCACCACCATCCAGGTGTTGCCGGGTTCGGCCAACCTCATCGGCGGCCGGAGCGTGACCTTGAAGGTCGTCCCCTCGCGCTCGGCGCAGGGCATGAAGTTCCCCGGTGCTCCGTATGGATTGAAGATGGCCTGCGGCGAGAACCCCAAGCGCGTCTATGCGAGCCGTGGTCCGTCCACGCGCATGGCGAACGTCGCCGGGTACCGTGCGGCATGGATCGGCGCCGACACGTATCGTCGTCGCTGGGATGCGTGGATCGCCAAGCCGGAGGGTGACACACCCGCACGCGACCTCAACAACGAGACCCTCGCTGAGGTGCTCCGCGGCAACATCCTCGTGCACAACCACTGCTATCAGGCCGACGAGATGATGCAGATGATCGACATCGCGAAGGAGTTCGGCTACCAGATCCGCTCGTTCCATCACGGTGTGGAGACCTACAAGATCGCCGACGTGCTCGCGCGCGAAGGGATCTCGGCGTCGATCTGGTCCGACTGGGGCGGCTTCAAGATGGAAGCGCTCGACGGCATCAAGGCGAACGTCGGCCTCACGCACGTCGCAGGCGCGCGTACGATCGTGCACTCCGACGACCCCTCGTACTCGCAGCGCCTGAACCAAGAGGCGGCCAAGTCGCTCGCCGCGGCACGCGTTGCCGGATTGAGCATCAGCGACGAGGACGCGATCCGCTGGATCACGATCAACCCGGCCTGGGCGCTCGGGATCGATCGCCTGACGGGCTCGCTCGAAGTCGGCAAGAATGCCGACGTGGTGCTCTGGTCGGGGAATCCGTTGAGTGTGTACGCGCGCACCGAGAAGGTGTGGATCGACGGTGCCGTGCTCTTCGACCGCGCCGACGCGTCGCAACGTTGGCGCACGGACTTCGAGCTCGGCTACGTCCCCAACGAGGGAGGGCGCCGCTGATGCGCGCCACCATGCTCCTGCGCCTCGCGGCGCTCGCGACCGTCACGCTCGCCCCTGTGGCGAGCGCACAGGTCATCGCCATCACCGGCGGGACGATCTACCCGGTGAACGGCCCCAAGATCGAGAATGGCACCGTGCTCATCCGTGACGGCAAGATCGTCGCGGTCGGCACCAACGTGTCGATTCCAGCGGACGCGCGCCGGATTGATGCGCGCGGCAAGTGGGTGACACCCGGCTTCATCAACAGCGCGACGTCGCTCGGCCTGAGCGAGGCTGGTGGCCCGCAGTTCTCCGGCGGCTACAACGACACCGATGCGCGCGCGACCGACGGCATCACCGCCGCGTTCGAAGCGTGGAAGGGGCTCAACCCGGTCAACACATTCATCATCCCGTCGCGGCAGGAAGGCGTCACCAGCGTGGTCGTCGCGCCAAGTGGCGGCATGGTCGGCGGGAAGGCAGCCGTGATCGATCTGATCGACGCGACATCGGCCGTGGAGATGGTGCGTCGTGCGTCGACCGCGATGGTCGGCGACTTCGGGAACCCCGGCGGCGGATCGACCGACTCGCGCGCCGAGTATTGGGCGAAGTGGCGGCGGCTGCTCGATGATGTGAAGGCGTATCAGGGCCGTCGCGCCGCATATGAGGCAGGCAACTCTCGCACGCTGGCAGCATCGCGCGAGGACCTCGAAGCGCTCATCCCAATGGTGGGCGGTCAGCTGCCGCTGGCCTTGAGCGTCGACCGCGCCTCGGATATTCTCGCGGCGTTGGCGTTCGCAAAGGACTACGGCCTTCGTCTCTGGATCATGGGTGGCGCCGAGGCGTGGATGGTCGCGCGCGAGATCGCGGCCGCCAAGGTCCCGGTCTTCACTGGCGCCATGAACAACATCCCGACCGACTTCAACTCGCTCGGGCAGCGGCAGGAGAACGCGGCGCTGCTTCGCGCGGCCGGCGTCACCGTCGTGCTGGTCGGCAATGGCCCTGGAGGCGGGGAATCGTTCAACGTGCGCAACATCCGTCAGGAGGCAGGGAATGCGGTCGCCTACGGACTCTCGTGGGACGATGCGCTGCGCTCGATCACGCTGACGCCGGCCGAGGTGTTGGGCGTCGCGGGACAGATCGGTGCGCTCGCGGCGGGGCTCGACGCGAATGTGGTCGTGTGGAGTGGCGATCCGTTCGAGTTCTCGTCGGTCGCGGAGCAGGTGTTCGTGCGTGGGCGGACGTTTGACACGAAGAGCCGTCAGCAGCAGCTCACCGAGCGGTACCTGACGTTGCCGCCGGCGTATCGGCGGCCCTGATCCTGATTCGGGGTGGAGCGGGCCCGGTGCGCTTCGGCGTGCCGGGCTCGCTTTACCCGCATCGAGCGCTCGGACGACAGCGGCTTCAACCTGATCGGTGATCCGCGGACGGCGGCTGCGCCCTCAGGGCGGAGGAGAATCCGACCGGTGGAAAGTGGGGTGATACCACCGCCGACCGTCACCCAGAGCGTCGCCGCTCCACTCACCTATCGTGCGATGTCGATCGTCGGCATATTCGATTCGACCCGACCGGAGAACCGAATGCGCCCACGCCTCTTCCTGGCCGCCGCGACCGCGGCCCTCGCCCTTCTGATCGAAGCGCCTCCCGCCGGCGCCCAGAGCGCCGAATCCATCGCCGTGCCGAACAACGGCGGCGGCCCCCTCCCCATGGGCACCGTCCGCGGCGAGCAGGTCCGACGCCTCGTGATCCGCAACGCCACCATCGTCTCCGGCCGCGGCACCCCCGGAAGCAATCGTGCGATGCCTCCCGAGGGCCCCGTCGACATCGTGATCGAGAATGGCGTGATCACGAACATCGTCCTGATGGATGCGGTGAACGCCGCGGGGCACGGTCCGAACTTCCGTCGCCCCACCGGTGACAAGGTCATCGACGCGAAGGGCCAGTACGTGATCCCGGGCCTCGTCGAGATGCACGCGCACCTTCCGCCGGTGGGGAATGAGCTCGGTCCGCGCGGCCTCGACTTCGCCTATCGGCTCTACCTCGGCCACGGCATCACCACCGTGCGCGACGCCGGCTCGGGGGCGAGTCTGAGGGTGCTCACCGAGCACCGTCGGCTGTCGGCGGCGAACCAACTCGTCGCACCGCGGCTCGTGCTCTGCCAGCGCTGGCCCCTCCCCCTTCGCCAGTGGGACGTCGGCAACACGCCGGCGACAGCGCGGCTCATGGTCCGCGAGTTCAAGGCCCTCGGCGCCGACTGCGTGAAGGTCTCCAAGAGCCCCGGCCACTACCCCGACGTGATGGCCGCCATCGCCGACGAGTCGAACAAGCTCGGGATGTTCACGATGGTGGACCTCAAGGTGTCGGAGTCCGACGCCGCGGTCGCCTCCGACGCGGGGGTCCGCAGCATCGAGCACTGGTACGGCATCCCCGATGCCGCGCTCACCGGTTCGCAGAACTTCCCTACCGACTACAACTACTGGGACGAGCTCGACCGCTTCCGCTACGCGGGGCTGCTCTGGGCCGAGGCGGCGAAGCACCCGGCGCGGCTCGAAGCGGTGATCGACAAGCTCGTCAAGAACGGCACCAACTGGAACCCGACGCTCGCCGTGTACGAGGACAACCGCGACGTCTGGCGTGCGGTCGGCCTCCCCATCAAGCAGACGCTGATGCATCCGTCGGAGATCGCGGCGGGCCCAGACACCAGCACCCACGGCGCCTTCAAGCGCGAGTGGAAGACGAGCGACGAGATCAACTGGAAGCAGAACTTCCAGATCTGGCTGAGGTATGTGCGGATGTACCACGAGCGCGGTGGCCAGCTTACGGCCGGGAGCGACGAGGGCGGGATCGGCGGCATCGCGATGATCCGCGAACTCGAACTGATGCAGGAGGCGGGGATCCACCCGATCGACGTCATCAAGGTCGCGACCACCAATGCCTACCGGGTGCTCGGCCTCGAGAACATGTGCGGCATCCGCGTCGGGTGCCGCGCGGATCTCGCGGTCGTGAATGGGAATCCGATCGACAACTTCAAGGTGATGTACGGGCGCGGGTATGGCGTAGCCGGCCTCGTGCCGCGCGAGGAACAGTGGAAGCACGGCGGCGTGACCTGGACGATCAAGGATGGGATCGTGTTCGACGCGCAGGCGCTGCTGCGCGAGGTCGAGTGGTACGTGCAGCAGGAGAAGGCGCGGCTCGGCGTCGTGCCTTGAGCTCCTCGAACCGGCTCAGCACCACCACCAGCTGCTCCGTGGATTCTCCCCGGTCCCGGCTCATGATGAACCGCCGTCCGCCCGGCGAGACGTCGTAGAACGGCGCCCCGATCGGCTTCCTGCTGAACGGACTGCGACCGAAGAGGCGCGACGCGAATTCCTGCGCGGTTGATGCCGCCAGCGCGATCGTCGCGGTGTCACGGCCCACTCGGCGCGCGTAGATGTCGCGCCCGGTCGCCACACCTCCGAGCTGAGTCTCGTAGACGATCCAGCCGCCGTCGCGACTACACTACTCACGGGTACCCCGAGACGCACACAAACCCAGATCATCATATCACGCTATATGGCCCTGGGTACTCGCCCGCAGGCCCTACTCGCAGTCGGCTACGAACTCGAAGCCGCCATGCACGAACGCGGGCTCGACGGCCGCGCAATCCGTATCCGTTCCGCCCAGAGCGAAGACCTCCGCGCGCCAGTAGCGCCGCACCACGCCGACCATCTCGTCGATCACCGCCTCCGCCGCCTCGCGCGCCAGTCCGAACCGCGGGGACGCGGACAGCAGGTTCTGCCGTGTTGCCCGCGTGCCGAACACGCCGCACGTGAGTGCGAGATCGCGCTCCTCGCGACCCGGCTGCGGGCTGGGCGTGAGGTCGTACGCCGGCGCGAGCCGCCAATCGCGGGTTGCCGCGACCAGCGCGTGGTTCCGCGGATGATCGTCGTTGTTCGAGATCAGCGCATTGAACACGACCCGTTGGAAGAGCTCGGCCCTATCTTCGCGCGGCCGCGAGGACCAGCGCTGCAGCTCATCGGCAAGCAAGAGGTACGACCAGTTCGCCCGATCGGTCGGACTGTCCTCGGCGTCCAGCACCGTGAGCGCGCTGACCATCCGAACGCGGTGATAGCCGTCCTCGACCTTCAGTCGATCGAAGCGGCGAAGCAGGAGGACCGATTCGTCGCCGACTCGCTCGATCCGTGTGTCGGGCACTCGGATGCCGCAGCGCGCGGCGAGGCGGAGCATCGCGGCCTCGACCGCCGCACTGTTCCATCGGTCACCGCGTGCAGGGAACTTCGCCAGCCATAGACCAGAATCGTCCTCGACCGTGTTCTTCGGTCGGGCGCCACCCATGGAGGTCGTCGGCTCCAGCATCTGGCGGACTTGGTCGCGGACCGGCGCGGTCCACTGGCCTGCCTCGAGCCGTCGCGCAGCCTCCCGCAGTTCGTCGAGCTGGACGACGCGGTTGAACGCGCGCACCGGCGCCGGCGGTTCGACGGCTCGGCCGAACGAGAGCGCGCCCGCCCGGTCCTCAGGGGACTCGAGCAGGTAGTCGAGTTCGGTGAGGTCACTGCGCCCGGTGACCCGTTGGATGACGAGACGACCCCAGGCGTCCGGCGCTGCATCGCGGAGGGCACCGAACACGCCGCCGAGCTTGGCCGTCTCGTAGGTGCGCGGCGAGAGCGGCAGGTGGACAGGGTCGAGCGGCACGGCGTCGCGGCGCTCGCGGTAGCTCCGGCCGTACACGAACCGGCCAACACCAGTGCCCTGCGGCAGGACCTGATGCTGGAAGCGCCCGCAGGCCACGACCTCCAGGCTCTCGGGCAACTGGATATGCACGAAGCAGTCGTGCTCAGAAGTCATCGCTCAGCTCTGCAGGCACACGTACGCGCTCACCGCGACGCGCGGCTTCGAGTGTGCGGCCCTCGAGGTCGCGTTCGGGCGCAGCGATCTCGGCCAGACCACCGTGTAGCCCGAGTGCCCAGAGGACCGCCGCGTACGCCCCGATGCCCGTCCCCAGCGCTCCGGCCTCAACCCTCCGCAGCGTCAGACGGTTGATGCCTGCCTTCAGAGCCAGGTCCTCCTCGCGCAGCTGTCGGCGGATCCGTGCGGTGGCGATGTTCTGCCCCAGGGTGGTCAAGGCATCGACCACGGCGGCAGGGGCGGTATGCTGGGTGAGGTGCGAGCGCGGCATGCAAGTGCCTCCACATATATATTAGACTATACACTACATAGATTATAGTATGTTCTAATAAACGTCAAGCGTCAGACGTGACCTGCGGCCTACACCGCGCATCGCGACCTGCGCCGGAAGGTGGTCGGAGCGACACGCTCGCTCTCAGATCGTAGGACGAACGAACAAAAGCGCCCCGCTGCACGAAGCAGCGGGGCGCTCGCACCTCGATCCGGCCAGCCTCAGGAGGCGACCGCCACCGGGTAGACAGAGATCTTGTACCGGCTCTTCGACTTGTGCTCGAACTTCACGACGCCGTCGATCAGCGAGTAGATCGTGTAGTCCGTGCCCATGCCGACGTTGTTGCCGGGGTGCCACTTGGTGCCGCACTGGCGCGCGATGATGTTGCCGGGAATGACCTTCTCCCCGCCGAACTTCTTCACGCCGCGGTACTGCGGGTTGGAGTCGCGCCCGTTGCGGGACGAACCAACGCCTTTCTTATGTGCCATGGTATCCTATTCCCCGGTCAGCCGAGGGTGATGTCGCGGATCCGGACCTCGGTGTACCCCTGCCGATGGCCCTGCTTCTTCGAGTAGTTCTTGCGACGCTTGAACTTGAAGACGACGATCTTGTCGCCGAGACCGTGCCTGACGATCTCCGCGGTGACCGAGGCGCCCTTGAGGGTCGGCACACCGACCTTCACGTTGTTGCCGTCGGACCCGAGAAGGATGTCGTTGAACTCGACCACGGCACCGGCATCACCCAAGAGCGTGGGCAGGCGGAGGGTCGTGCCCTTCTCAGCGCGGAACTGCTTGCCGCCGGAGCGGAAGATTGCGTACGACATTGATGAACGGTTCGTGTGATACGGTTTTCGATGCGAGCCTAGAAAACTATCCGGTATCGCGGGGCAGGTCAAGTGGTTGGGATGTGAGGGGTTGGGAGGTGAGGGGTTGGGACGTCAGACGTGAGAGGTGAGAGGTGGATGTGAGGGTTAGTTCCCCACCTCTCCCCTCTCCCATCTCCCCTCTGCCGTTAAGCCACCGCGTACTGGCTCGTGATGTCCCGCCCCGCTCCCTTGATCACCAGCTTGAACTCGTCCGGCTTG
>JANOTB010000138.1:0-4007 GCA_031416115.1 Gemmatimonadota bacterium | reverse complement strand
GCGCAGCCCAAGCCGACCGGTGGCGCAGTGGTGAACGATCACGCCTTCTTCGCGGCAGTCGTCGCGGCGATACGCCCGGGTCGTGCGCCGACATCGCCGAGCGTGGTCACGGCCACCCAGGTTCGATAGAACGGGTCGTCGAATGCGAAGCGCGTGCCGTCGCGGAGGAGGATGTCACGGTCGACGAGTGTGGCGAGACTCTTCGCCGTGCGGCTCGTGTCCCCGAGCGCGAAGTGGGTACGGACCGCCGCGGCGGTGAGTCGCACCTCGCCGCTCGCGACGGCGCGCAGGCAGTTCTGCTGCAGTGCCGTGAGCGCCTTCCAGTCCGTCTCGTACTGTGAACGGCGTTGTTGCGCGATCTCGACCATCGCCTCCGTGAGTGCTGCGGGTGCGAGGGTGCGGGTGCCGCGCGCACGGTCCGCGGCGGTCTCCGCGAGCGTCCGCACGTCGCGCGTGCGTGGGCCAGCGAGTGCGATCACCTCCTCGCCGCGTCCGGTCGCGCGAATGCCCATCTTCGCGAATCGTTCCTCGAGCCACTTGGCGAGATGCACGGGGTCGATCGGGCCGATCTCATAGCGCCGGGCGAGGTTGTGCAGGGGGCCGTCCTTCGGCGCGTGCAGGCGGTCGATCAGCACGCGGTCCGAGCCGGCGAAGATGTAGGTGACGTGAGCATGATGCTGGATGGCAGCACGCAGTTGGCGCATCGCCCCGGTGCCGGGTGTCGTATCGGGGTCGTTCCCCAGGCGTTCGATCTCCTGGAACTCGTCGAGGATCACGCCGAGGTGCACCTTGTGCGACCGCGCGAGGTCGTCGAGCGTGTCGAGTGCGTCGACGAGTCGCGTGCGCTGGTCGCTGCGAGGCGCGTCCCGGAGTCCGATGATCGGCACCGGTACGAGGACGCCTCCTGCCTGTTCGCTGACCTCGAACTTGAACTCGAGCCGCTGTGCCAGCGTGCGGACGAGGTCGGTCCAGCGGCGACCGAGTGCGCGGGCGGCCGCGGCGGCGAGCCGTGTGGTCATGTCCTCGATCGTCGAGGCGGTCCAGAGATCGATGTAGAGGACGGGCGGACCCTTCTTCCGCGCCACGTCGTCCTGCACGGCGCGCAGGAGGCTGGACTTCCCGATCCGACGCGGACCCACGACGACGAGGTGTCCTCGCGGGGTCCGCAGCGCTCGGCCGATGAAGGCGCGTTCCCGAGCGCGGTCGGTGAAGTCGTCGCCGATCCGTGCGACGCCGGCGCCGGCGAAGAGGTTCGGCGTGGACGCTGAGGGCGACATGCGGCCTCGCATTTAGGGAGTGATAAGGAAGGGCGTACTTGCGCCCTAAATGATACCACCCCCACCCTTGGCGCACAACCCGATGGACGCCGAGGGCCGGAGGAGCGTACCTTCTCCCCCGGATGTCCCTCCTCGACCTGTACGACCTCTCGCTCCGCGGCCGCCGTGACACGCCGGCCTTGGAGATCGACACCGCCGCCGGCGGCACGCGCACGCTGACCTTCGGTGAGATCGACGCGCGGAGCGACCGCATCGCGCGCGTGCTCGCGTCGCGCGGTCTCCGCCGCGGTGACCGACTCGCGTTCTGTCTCCCCAATCGCCTCGCGGTGATCGACCTCTGGCTCGCCTGCGTGAAGCTCGGCGTTATCGTGGTGCCGATCAACGTGCTCTACAAAGGACGCGAGATCGGGCACATCGTCGGCGACTCGAAGCCGGCGGCGGTGGTCACGACCCTGGACCGTACGCCCGATGTCCCTGCGGGCACGACGATCTGGGATGTCGAGGCGCTGGACGAGGAGGCGGAAGCTGAGACCGCGCGCATCCGTAACGACGCGAGCACCCCCGCCGCCCTCGTCTACACCTCGGGCACGACCGGCGTCGCCAAGGGCGCGATCCTCACCCACGGCAACTTCGCCGCGAACGCCCTCGCACTCGTGAACGCGTGGGGCATCACGAGCAACGATCGCTACCTGGCAGCGCTCCCACTCTTCCATGTGCATGGGCTCGGCAACGGACTGCAGTGCTGGCTCGCGAGCGGTTGCCACATGCGGCTGGTGGAGCGATTCGACCGCGACCGCGCACTCGATCTGTTCGACGCGTACCGGCCGACACTCTTCTTCGGCGTGCCGACGATGTACGTCCGGCTGCTCGATGCCGAGCCAACGCGCGCGCGGGCGATCGGCGCGCGTACGAGGCTCTTCGTCTCGGGTTCGGCCCCCCTGCCGGCACAGGTGCTCGAAGCGTTCCGCGAGCGCTACGGCCATGTGATCCTCGAACGATACGGCATGACCGAGACGCTCATGAACGTGAGCAACCCCCTCAACGGCGAGCGCCGCGCGGGCACAGTGGGGCTGCCGCTCCCCATGACGTCGGTCGAGATCCGCGACGAGCACGGTGCGGTGGTGGGTGACGACGCGATCGGCGAACTCTGGGTGCAGGGCCCGAATGTCTGCGATGGCTACTGGCGCTGGCCCGAGGCGACCGCGCAGGCGTTCAGGGACGGCTGGTTCCGCACGGGCGACATCGGCACGAGGTCGGCGGACGGTTACATCACGCTGCAGGGACGCCGCAGCGACCTGATCATCTCCAGCGGATTCAACATCTATCCGCGTGAGATCGAGGAGTTGTTGCTGACCTTGCCGGGCGTGCACGAAGTCGCTGTCACGGGGGAGGCGGACGCCGTGCGTGGTGAGATGCCGGTCGCGTACCTCGTCTGCGACGACGCGGTGGACATGGCCGTGCTCGAAGCGGCGGTGCGCGCCGAGCTGGCGTCATTCAAGGTGCCGCGTCACTGGGTGCGTGTTGCAGAGTTGCCGCGCACGGCCCTCGGCAAGGTGCAGAAGCACCTCCTCGCGGCGATGCGCACGTGAGCCCGGCGGTCCTCTCGCTGATCGCGATCGGCGTGGTGATCGTCGCGAGCTTCGGCACTCGACTCAACGTCGGTGTCCTCGCGGTGGCGCTGGCGTGGCCGATCGCGGTGTATGCCGCCGGGTGGAAGGCCGACGCGATGATGGCGACCTTCCCGTCGTCGCTCTTCCTCACGTTGCTCGGCGTGACGTTGCTCTTCGGTGTGGCGCAGGCGAATGGGACGATGGCGGCGCTCACGCAGCGCTCGGTCGCGCTCACGGCAGGGCGCGCGTCGCTGCTACCGCTGCTCTTCTTCGCGCTCGCGTGTGCCATCAGTACCCTGGGCCCTGGGGCAATCGCCACGCTCGCGCTGCTCGCTCCGCTCGCAATGGCGGCGGGAGTGCGCGCCGGCGTGCCGGTACTGCTGACGGCGCTGATGATCGGCAACGGCGCCAATGCCGGGAATCTCTCGCCGTTCAGCGCCGTGGGTGTGATCGTGAGCTCGGCGATGGGAAAGGCGGGGCTCGGCGGTCACGAATGGCGCGTGTGGGCGGCGAATTTCACTGCGCATGCGATGGCCGGCGTGATCGCGTGGGCGATCTTCGGAGGTCCCAAGCTGCTGCGCGATGACGTGCGGCTCGAGCACGAGGCGCTCCAGCCGATGACCGGTACACACCGGCTGACGCTCGCGGTGGGCGCGGTCTGGGTGATCGCCGTCGTGGTGTTCCAAGTGAATCTCGGTCTCGCGGCCTTCGCGGCGGCGGCGGTGCTCGTGCTCGCGCACACGGGGGACGACGCGGCGATGATCCGGGCGGTGCCTTGGTCGGTGCTGGTGATGGTCTGCGGCGTGAGCGTGCTCATAGGTGTGCTGGACGGGACCGGCGGCATGGGGCTCTTCACCGACCTGCTCGCGAGGGTCGCGTCGCCGACGAGTGTGAATGGCGTGATCGCGTTCATCACGGGGACGATCTCCACCTATAGTTCGACGTCGGGCGTCGTCTACCCGACCTTCCTGCCGACGGTGCCCGGGCTCGTTGAACGACTCGGCGGGGGGAATCCGCTCGAGGTCGCGCTGAGCATCAATGTGGGCGCTGCGCTCGTCGATGTGTCGCCGCTCTCCACGCTCGGCGCGCTCTGCATCGCGGCGCTGCCAGCGGGGCACGA
>JANOTB010000137.1:0-10547 GCA_031416115.1 Gemmatimonadota bacterium | reverse complement strand
CTCATGACGATGCTCGCCGAATACGGCACGATGTCGCTCGAGCAGGTGCTCACGCCGGCGCTGCAGATGGCGACCGAGGGTTACCCCATGGAAGCTCAGCTCGCGAACAACATCGAGAACAACAAGGCGCGGATCAAAGAGTGGAAGTACTCGCCGGCCGTGTTCCTCACACACGCGGGCGAGGCGCGCGAGGCGCCGCTGGCAGGTGAGATCTTCAAGCAGGCCGATCTCGCCGCGACCTTCCGCAAGTTGATCGAAGCCGAGCGCGCGGCGCTACGCGCGAAGAAGTCGCGCAAGGAGGCGATCTACGCCGCGCAGGATCGCTTCTATAAGGGCGACATCGCCGAGGAGATCGTGCGCGCGGTGCAGGAAGAAGGCGGACTCTTCACGCGTGCGGATCTCGCGAACTGGCGCGTGCGGATCGAGGAGCCCGTGTCCACGACATACCGCGGTGTGACCGTCTACAAGCTCCCGTTCTGGCAGCAGGGGCCGGCACTCTTGCAGGCACTGAACATCCTCGAGAACGCGGATCTCAAGGGGATGGGCTACAACAGCGCGCAGTACATCCACACCGTGTACCAGGCGATGAACCTCGCGTTCGCCGACCGCGACTTCTATTACGGCGATCCCGCCTTCGCTCCGGAGGAGCCCGCCGAGGGACTGCTGAGCAAGGAGTACGCGAAGCAGCGCTGGGGCATGATGAGCATGGATCGCAACGACGCCGCCGTGCGACCGGGTGATCCCTATCCGTTCCAGAATGGCACCAATCCGTTCACGTCGCTCTTGGCGCAGTGGTCGACGACCGGCCCTCGCACTGACAGCGCGTCGCGCGCACGCACGCCGCAGCCGATGAACGACGAAGCGTTCTACGATGCGTTCACGCGCGGCACCACGAGCATCCAGGCCGCCGACAAGAACGGCTGGCTCGTCTCGATCACGCCGAGCGGTGGTTGGGTACCGGCGGTGATCGCGGGACGCACCGGGATCGGGCTCTCGCAACGCGCGCAGTCGTTCGTCACGCGCGCCGAGGACGGTCCGTTCAACGTGATCGAGCCGGGCAAGCGCCCGCGCGTGACGCTCACGCCGACGATCGCGCTCAAGGACGGCGAGCCGTGGATGGCCTTCTCGGTGCAGGGCGGCGACACGCAGGACCAGGACCTGCTGCAGTTCTTCCTCGCGATGGTCGAGTTCGGACAGACGGTGCAGCAGGCAGCGGAGCACCCGGGGTTCCACAGTTACCAGATGCGGTCGAGCTTCGGCGCGCATGAGGCGAGGCCGGGTCGCATCCAGTTGAATGAGCGCGTGCCCGATTGGGTCCGCGCCGACCTGGCGCGGCGCGGATATCAGGCGGAGTTCGCGCGTTGGACTTCGGGGCCGATCACCGCGATCTGGGTGGACCGCAAGCATGGGTCGCTCTGGGGCGCGGCGAGCAACTTCGGCGAGGACCACGGGATCGCATGGTAGGGCGCTTCCGGGTCGCGGCGCAGTGTGACGGCCGCCGTTGCCCGGGTGCCCCGCCGGGCGTCATCTTGCACACATGATCAACTCTGCGCGGTCGGTCTTCGGCTCCTGTTCGTCCTCGGCGCGATCGTGAGCATCAAGCAGGTCAGCACGGCAGTGCGCATGTTCTTCGCCCGGATCCGTACGCGCCTGTTCGGATGACCGTCGCGCGGGTCGCGAGTTCGTTCCGAGATCCCAGCGGATTCCTGTTCACGCGAGAGGGGACGGTGCTCCGGCAGGTCCAGCCCGCGTACGCAGCGCACTACGAGAAGCTCAAGTGACGACGCTCGATCGCCTGCCTCGTCTGTCGGCGCGAGGCGTCATGCTCGTGGTGCTCGTGATCGGTGCTGTGGTCCTCGGCTCCGTATTGCGCGACGGATGGTACCCGCACGACGAGGGCGCGTTGGGGCAGTCCGCAGAGCGTGTGCTCGGCGGAGAGGTACCGCACCGCGACTTCGCGGAGATCTACACTGGACTGCTGAGCTACATGAATGCGGCGGTCTTCGCCGTGCTCCCGATCAGCAGCATCGCGATGCGCGTGCCGCTGCTCCTCGGCGCACTGCTCTGGCTCGGTGCGATGTACCGGGTCCTCCTACGATTCACGCCGCCGTTGGGCGCGGGCCTCGCAGCGATCACTGCGTTCGTGTGGAGTGTTCCGAACTATCCCGCGCCGATCCCGTCGTGGTACATCCTGTTCGTCACCACGTTCGCGGCGCTCGCGCTGTTGCGCTGGCATGAGACGCGGCTGGCGCGCTGGCTCGTGGTCGCTGGGGCGATGGGCGGGGTCGCGTTCCTGTTCAAGCTCACGGGGATCTTCGTGCTCATGGGCGGTGGCCTTGCGCTCGTTGCCGCTGAGGTGCCCGCTCATATGACGCCCGCTCGTACGGTGGATCGAGCGGCGACGACGACCGAAGCGCCGGGCGGTCGTGGTTCGTTCGCGTGGGTGATTCCGACGCTCTTGCTGCTCGCGGTGTTCGCGCTCGCGCGCGTTGCCGGAGGCGCCGACCGTGAGTTGCTCCGCTTCGTGGTTCCGACCGCCGTGCTCGCACTCGGGATCGCGGTGCGTGTCCGTCAGCGCAGCACCCTGCTCGATCGCGATCGTTGGCGCGCGCTCGCGGGCCGACTCACTCCGTTCCTGTTGGGCGCTGCTGCACCCGTAGTGCTCTACGGCGCATTCCAAGCAGTGCTCGGTGCGCTGCCGATGTTGATCGAAGGCGTGTTCGTCGCACCATACCGCCGCGTCACCTTCGCGTCGATGAGACCGCCGTCGATCGCGTCGCTGCTGTTCTTCGCGCCGCTCGGACTCCTGCTCTGGGTTCCATCGACACGCGGTGTCTCGCGGCGCGTGGTTCCCGTGCTCGCGGCACTGGTGTTCGGTGTGGTCGTGTTCTTCTCGGCGACGTCCATCAGAGCGTACCAACTGGGATGGATGTCCGCCTGGGGCCTTCTGTTCTTCGTGGCGCTTGAGGGTGCCGTCGTGGTGAGTCGCGCTCCGCAGACCGGCGACAGCGCGCGAGCACAGAGCGACGCGGCGCGGGACTCGGGTGCGGCGATCACGCTCGTGTGCATGGCGGTGAGCGCGGCACTCGTCGAGTTCCCGTTCGCGGCACCGATCTACACGCTCTATGCGCTGCCCTTGACGATGGTCGCGGCGGTTGCGCTCGTGCGCGTGGCAGACCGGATCCCGAGTGCATTGCAGATCGTGGTGATCGGCTTCCTGCTGACGTTCGGTCTCGTGCGCGTGGTCCCTGGTTCTCAGGGGAGCCGTGGGCTTGGATTCGCTCCGAGCGAGAACATCGCGCCGCTCGATCTGCCGCGCAGCGGCCTGCGCGTAGCGCCGTTGGAGGCGGTCGTGTACGACAATGTGATCGAGCTCGTGCAGAGCAAAGCGAGCGGCAGCGCGATCTGGGCGGGGCCGGACGCACCGGAGATATATTTCCTCAGCGGACTGCCGAACCAGACGCGGACGTTCTTCGATTTCCTCGACGGTCCGGCGCAGAACAGCAGTTCTCTCGTCGATCGCATCGGCGCGCTCGACGCTCGGGTCGTGGTGGTGAAGAAGAATGCGCAGTTCTCGCCGGCACTCAGTCTGGCGGTGGTCGACTCGCTGCGCCGCATCTACACGTCGCAGCGCGACTTTCCGGGATACCTCGTCCTGTGGCGATGATCCTCTCTCACGCGCCGGCGTACCGATGAACCTGCTCCGCAAGGCCGCCGATCGCCTGCTCGAGATGCCGATCGTCTATGGCACGCTGCAGGCACCGTTCGCCGGCAACAAGCTGCGGCCGTTCCTCAAGCGGGTCGACCTCACACGCATGCGACGCGTGCTCGACGTGGGCTGTGGGCCCGGTACCAACGCGCGCGCATTCGCGGGTTCCGACTACGTCGGTATCGATATCAACGCCGACTACATCGCAACAGCGTCGACCCGATTCACAGGCCGATTCGTCGTCGGCGACGTCGCTGACGAAGCGGTGCTACCCGACGAGCGATTCGACTGCGTCTTCGCGAACTCGCTCATGCATCACTTGCCCGACGACGTCGTCTCGTCGTTGCTGGCGCGAATGTCGCGTCTTGTCGCTCCAGATGGCGGCGTGCACGTACTCGACCTCGTTCTCCCCGACGGTCTCTCGCCGGCGCGCGCGTTGGCGCGACTCGACCGCGGCCGTCATGCGCGCCCGATCGCCGAGTGGCGCCGACTCTTCACTCAGGACCTCGAGGAGCGGCATCTCGAGGTCTACCCGCTCGGGTTGCCGGGCATCCCGCTCTGGTGGATGGTCTATTTCCACGGAGTCCCCAAGTGATCACGCGTCGCGTCACGATCGCCATACCGATCCATAATGAGGAGGAGGTGGTCCCCGCCCTCCTGGTGCGCGTCTGCGCCGTACTCGACGCAACGCCGGGGGGTCCGCACGAGCTCCTGTTCGTCGACGACGGAAGTCGTGACCGGTCGCTCGCCCTGCTCGAGGAGGCCGCGCGCAAGGACCCGCGCATCACGGTGGTAGTCCTCTCGCGCAACTTCGGGCATCAGGCGGCGCTCACCGCGGCCTTCGACCACGCCCGCGGCGACGTCATGCTGCTCATGGACGGCGATCTGCAGGATCCGCCCGAGGCCTTGCCGGCGCTGCTCGCGCGTCTCGACGAGGGCTACGACGTCGTCTACGTGCGCCGCACGCGCCGCAAGGAGCCGTTCTGGCTCCGCGCGAGCTATCACGTGGCCTATCGCATCATCGCGTCGCTCTCGCGGATCGCGCTCCCGGCCGACGCGGGCGACTTCGCCCTGCTCTCGCGCCGAGCGATCGAGGCGGTGCGTGACCTGCCGGAGCGCCAGCGCTACCTGCGCGGCCTGCGCAGCTGGGTGGGCTTCCGGCAGACGGGCCTCGAAGTCGAGCGCGCGGCGCGCGCGGCCGGCGTCAGCAAGTATTCGCTGCGTCGTTTGATCGGCCTCGCGCTCGACGGTGCCTTCGCCTTCTCGACTGCGCCGCTGCGTTTCATCGGCGTCGCCGGCGGCGTCACGCTGCTCGGTTCCATCGCGTTCTCACTCTTCGCGATCTACGCCAAACTCGTGCTCGGCCGGTCCCCACAGGGCTTCACGGCGTTGACGGTGCTGGGGACGCTCGTGGGTGGCATGATCCTGCTCTCGCTCTGGATCATCGGCGAGTACGTGGGACGCATCTACGAGGAAGTGAAGCGGCGGCCGGTGTACCTGGTCGATCGCGTCGTCGGACGCACGACCGACAGGACGCCCTGATGGACGAGCGCTATGGCGCGCGCTACGCCGAGCTCTACCGGACGCACTGGTGGTGGCGTGCGCGCGAGGAGTTGCTCGATCGGTTGCTCCAGCGGTTGCTCGGCGGGGGGAGCGAGGGCGCATCACGCGGCGCGGGACGCGAGAGCGAACTGCTCGACTTCGGTTGCGGAGATGGGCTCTTCTTTCCGGTGCTCGAGCGCTACGGCACGCCGCACGGGATCGAGCCCGATGCGCGACTGCTGGACCCGGCTGGCCCTTGGCGTGACCGCATCAGTACCGATCCGCTGACGCCTGAGCCGGCAGAGACCGGGCGCTATCGCCTGATCGTCGCGCTCGACGTGCTCGAGCACATCGATGAGCCGCGCCCAGTGGTGAAGGAACTCGCCCGTCGTCTCGCACCCGGAGGGTGGTTCGTCGCGACGGTGCCGGCGTTCCAATCGCTCTGGACCACGCACGACGACCTGAACCATCATGTGCGTCGCTACAGGGTGAGCGAGCTCGAGGCGCTGGTGAGCGAGTCCGGTCTGGAGATCGTCGAGTCGCGCTACTTCTTCGCTTGGCTCGCGATACTCAAGTGGGGTGTCTCGCGGGTCGAGCGACTCATGCGTCCCACGCCGAAGCCGCCCACTGTGCCGTTCGGACCATTCAACGCGGCTGCGCTCGCTCTGTCTCGCATCGAACAGCGCCTGCTCGCGACATCGCACCCGCCGTTCGGAAGTTCAGCGCTTGTGGTCGCGCGCCGATCGCGCTGAACGACGTCAGCAGAGATGCACCGCCATGGCCTTGAACGTCGCCACCACCGCGAGTCCCGGCACGATGCTCAGCTCGGTCGCCGAGCGCGTCGTCAGCGCCGCGACGAGCTGAGTCCCCCGCACGTCGATCGTCACCCGCGTGAGCGCTCCGAGCGTCGCGACCTCGATCACCCTACCCGCGAACCGATTCCGCGCTGAGTCATGCGTCTGGTCACGCGCGATCGTGATCTCCTCGGCGCGGATCACCGCGTGGCCCGCGCCGGGCGCGAAGTCGCCGACGGCATAGAGCGTGAGCCCTGCCGACTCGAACGCGAACGCGCGATGCCCATGCGCGAACTCACCGGGCGCGCTGTCGATCCAGTCAGGCGCTGCCTCACCGAGGTCGCGCGCCACGCCGCCGAGCACATTCTCAGCACCGAGGAACTCAGCGACGTAGGGCGACGCGGGTCGACGGAATACCTCGGCGGGCGTCCCCGACTGCAACACACGACCTCCGTCGAGCAGGATCGCCTGATCGCCGAGCATGCCTGCTTCGGCGAAATCGTGTGTCACCTGCAGCGTCGTGAGTCCCCACGCTCGATGCAGCGCGCGCACCTCGCGACGGATGATCGCACGCCGTCGTGGGTCGAGCGCGCTGAATGGTTCGTCGAGCAACAAGAGTCGTGGTCGTCGGGCGAGCGCGCGGGCGAGCGCGACGAGTTGACGTTCGCCGCCTGAGAGCCCGTTCACCTCGCGCGTGAAGAGCGGTGTGACACCCATTCGCTCGGCGGCCTCGTCGAGCGTCGCTGGGTCGGCGGCTCCGTACGCGACGTTCTCACGGACCGAGAGGTGCGGAAAGAGGAATGCGTGTTGGTAGACGAGCCCAACGCCGCGAGACTCGGGCGCGAGGCCGCGTGCGTCGACGCCGTCGAGCACCAGTGTTCCGGCGCTCGGGGTGAGCAGTCCAGCCACGACCTCGAGCAGCGTCGTCTTTCCTGAGCCGGCGGGCCCGATCACCACACCGAAGCTGCCCTTGTCGAGTGCGAAGCTCACGTCGGCGAGTGTGAAGCGCCCTTTCTTCGCATTGATGCCGGTCAGTCGGATCATCGCTCGCTCCGCGACTCGGTGCGCAGCGCGCGCAGGAGCGTGAGCGGCAGGAGCGCGAGGAGCGCGAGCGCGGCGGCCACCGGCAGCGCTTCACTCAGGCCGTAGCTCGTGAAACGGTCGTAGCTCAGTACGCTCGCGACCTTGGGGTTGTAGGTGAGGATGACGATCGCCCCGAATTCGCTGACCGCACGCGCCCACATCACGACCGACGACGCAAGGAGCCCACGACCGGCGAGCGGGAGCGTGACGCGGTAGAACGCGCGCCACGGCGTGTCGCCGAGCGTGCGCGCGACTCCTTCGTAGCGGGGATCGACCTTGGCGAATGCTTCGCGTGCACCGCTCACGAAGAGCGGCGCCGAGACGAAGAGCATCGCCGCGATGATCCCCAGCGGCGTGCCGACGATCCGAAGCCCTACCGAGAGCGCCGCACCACCGACCGCGCTCTCGCGTCCCAGCAGGAGCAGCAGCGCAATGCCGGCCACCGGATGCGGGATCAGCAGCGGCAGGTCGAGCACTGCGGCGAGCACCGCACGCCCGGGGAACTCGCGGCGCGCGAGCAGGTACGCTAGCGGCGTCGCGCCGATCACACCAAGGAGCGTCGCCGTGGTGGCACAGAGTGCGGTGAGCAGGAGCGAGCTGCGGAGTTCGGCGTCGCTACCGAGCCGGAGGAGGCCTTCGCCGCCGCTCGTCCCGACGAGCTCCACGAGTGGAGCGGCGAGGAAGAGAAGCAACAGCGAGCCCGCGAGCGCGGCGAGAACGCTCAGCAGGCGCGGCACGAAGCGCGAGTCGGACGACATCAACGCACCCTGCCGCCAAGGGACGTCGTGTCCGGTATCGTACTGGGAACCGTGCCGCGGGTCGTGTCCGGCGGTGAGTGCATCCACGCCGCGCGCACACCGCGCACGACCGGAACTTCGACCGCGTCGAGCCACTCGCGTCGCAGGATCGCCCGGCCCGCGGCGGAGAGCAAGAATGCGCCGAAGCGCGCCGCCCACTCGGGATGCGGCGCCTCACGCGGCACGGCGAGCGCATAGACGATCGGCGCGCCACGGAACGTGACCGAGTCCCCCGCACGCGCCCCCCGCACGGTGATCGTCGCGCGTGCGTACGAGTCGGCGGAATCAGGCGGGCTCAGGTCGATCGCCTTTGGCAGTTGCACATACCGCAGTCCGATCGCGCGCGCGATCGACTCGTAGGACCAGATGTAGTCGAACTCCCCCGCCTGCAGCAGCCCGATGAGATCGGCCTCTTTTGGCCTCACATTGCGCGGCGGGCTCGCCGCCTCCAGTCGTGCCGCGAGCCCCGGCTCCCCGTAGTGATGCTCGGCGAGCTGCCAGACGAGCATGCTGCGGTAGCCGTTGGGGTCGAGTTGTGGATCGGAGCGCCCGGTCTCCACGCCGGCGCGGAGGAGGATCCGCCACCAGGTGTCGGGCCCCATCTCCTGCGCGAACCGCGATCGATCCGTGTAGGCGAGCACCATGCGATTGCGGGCGAACTCCACGTACCCGTCCACCTGTCCGGGCATGAGATACCGCGGAAAGACCTCAGCGTCGGCAAGGGCGATGAGATCAGGCACCTTGCCGAGCTCGGTGAGCTTTCGCGCGGTCTCGAGCGAGCCAGCACTCTCCTGCTCCACCCGTACGCCTTCGTGCGCAGCGAAGGTGTCGAGCGCCGCACGCATGGGGCGCGCAAGGCTGCCCGCATTGAATACCACGAGAACACGCTCGGCGCTGCCACGCTCGCCGCCACTCCCGCCGCCCGTGCAGCCGAGCAGGAGCGCGGTGATCGCCGCGAGGGTGAAGCCGGGGGCACGCATCGCCCGTAGTGTCGCGAGACGAGGGCACCCGCACCAGCCCCCGCCGGTATATTCCCTGCTCCTTCCCCCTCGACCACCGATGACCGAACTCGCGATCGACATCCGGGGCATCTCCAAGCGCTATGCGGAGCACGTGGCCGTCCGTGACCTGAGCCTCGCGGTCCCGCGCGGCGCGGTCTACGGACTGCTCGGGCCCAACGGCGCTGGCAAGACGACCACCATCCGGATGATCCTCAACATCATCGGGCCCGACACGGGCTCGATCCATCTCCTCGGCCGCCCCAACACCGACGGCGCGATCCTCGACCGGCTCGGCTACCTGCCGGAAGAACGCGGACTCTACAAGAAGATGACCGTACGCGACGTGCTCCGGTTCCTCGCCGAGCTCAAGGGCATGGACCGTCGCACCGCCGACGTGCGGATCGACGAATGGCTCGAGCGGCTCTCGCTGAAGTCGGCCGAGAAGGACTGGGGCAAGGCGAAGGTCGAGGAGCTCTCGCGCGGGATGCAGCAGAAGGCCCAGTTCATCGGGACACTGCTGCACGACCCCGATCTCGTGATCCTCGACGAACCGTTCAGCGGGCTCGACCCGATCAACGCGCAGGCGCTCAAGGACACCGTGGTCGAGCTCAAGCGTCGCGGCAAGACGGTGATCTTCTCGACGCACCTCATGGACAACGCCGAACGGCTCTGCGACTCGGTCTGCATCATCGCACGGGGCGAGAAGGTGCTCGACGGCAGCGTCGCTGCGGTGAAGGCCGAGAACGCGGGGCGCACTGTCGCACTCTCGCTCGACGGCAGCGCAACGCCCGAGGTGATGGCCGTGCTGCACGATCGCACACTCGTGGAGCGCGTGGACGACCAGAGCCGCTTCTTCGAGGTGGAACTCGTCGCCGGCGCCGACTCGCAGACGCTGTTGCGTCGAGTGATCGAGACCGGTGCCCGCATCCAACGATTCGAGCGGGTGCAGCCGTCGCTGCACCAGATCTTCCTGCAACGGGTCGGCGCCACGGGCGTCGAAGAGGGGATGACCGGCCATGGGTAAGCTCTTCGCGGTGATCCGGCGCGAGTATCTCGAGCGCGTGCGCAATAAGTGGTTCGTGATCGTGACCGTATTCGGTCCAGTCTTCTTCGCGGTCGTCATGATCCTGCCGGCGTATCTCTCCGTGCGTGGCATGCGTGACGCCAAGGTCGCCGATGTGCGCGTGGTCGACGCGACAGGCACCGGGCTCGGCGCTCGCGTGGCGCAGCGGATCGCCGAACCGCGGCGCGGTGCGACCTCGCCCGCAGTCACCGACACGGCGGGCGTTGCGGTGTCCGACGCGACGCCCGCCACACCCGCCAGGGTCGTGCGCGTCGACACGGTGAGCGCCGCTGGACTCGCGGTTGCCGAGTCGACGCTCGTGGTCGACGTGATCGCCAACCGGCTCTCGGGCTACCTGATCCTCGACTCAGCGACCGTCGGCAGCGGCAGGGCTCGATACGCCGGTCGCAACGCGTCGTCGGTCGGTGAGAACGAGCAGTTGGAGAATGCCGTGCGCGGCGCCCTGCTCGGCCTCCGACTCGAGACCGCCGGCGTGACCGCGTCGGCCGCTGACTCGATCACGCGCCTGCGCGTGAACCTCGACGCCGAGCGCATCAC
>JANOTB010000136.1:0-14798 GCA_031416115.1 Gemmatimonadota bacterium | reverse complement strand
CCTAACTTTCTATTCACCTGCAGAAGAACCTACCTCCAATACCCACCGCGCAGCAAGCAGCGCAGTCATAACCACTAACTCCCACCCAGCCGGTCCGCCGGACTCCGCACTCCCAACCCTCCCCGATTGAGCACATGCGTGTAGATCATCGTCGTGCTCACATCCGTGTGCCCCAGAAGCTCCTGCAGCGTCCGGATATCGTAGCCGTCCTCCAACAGGTGCGTCGCGAACGAGTGCCGGAGCGTGTGGCAGGTCGCTCGCTTCGCGATCCCGGCCCTCCGAACCGCCTGCTGCATCGCACGTTGCATCACGGTCTCATGCACATGATGACGCCGCTCCACTCCTGTCTCGGCGTCGCGGTACCGGCGCGTGGCAGGGAACACCCACTGCCACGCCGGATCCGTCGCCCAGCTGGGGGCCTTTCGCACCAGGGCCGTCGGCAACGCGACCGTTCCGGCGCCGTCCCGCAGGTCGCGCGTGTGCAGCGCGCGCACGCGCACCAGATGCGCCTCCAGCCCCACGCGCGCGATCTCGGGCAACATCGTCACTCGATCCTTGCCACCCTTCCCACGTCGTACACGGATCTCACGGCGCGCGAAGTCGAGATCCTTGATCCGCAGCGTCAGGCATTCCTCCAGCCGCAGTCCCGCTCCATACAGAAGGAGTGCGATCAGCCGGGTCGTCCCCTCCAGATGCGCGAACACCGAACCCACCTCCTCACGGCTCAGCACCGCCGGCAGGTGCCGTGGCGCGTTCGAGCGCAGGACACGCTTCAAGTCGGGTAATGCGACCTCGAGCACGTCGCGATAGAGCAGCATCAGCGCACTCAGCGCCTGCATCTGCGTCGACCGCGACACCCGCCGCTCGCTCGCCAGGTACGTCAGGTACGAAACGACCTCCCCCTCTCCCATTTCACCCGGGTGGCGTGTGCCGTGATATCTGATATATCGGACGATCCAGCCCACGTATGCCTGCACGGTACGCGGGCTAAGATGCCGCGCCAGCATGCGGCCTTTCACTTGGTCGAGCAACCGCGGCTTCGCAGGCATATCGGGCACCGGTGTGTGGTATCACTGCAGAGACCCGCAGTCTGTCACCCACCGTTCGCCCACCCACCACCGCCCCGTCGCACCGCCAATCGTTCCAACGCCGCCGCCCGCGCAGGCCGACCTGAATCGAAAAAGGGAGCGCGACCAGTGGTCGCACCCCCTCTTTCACCCTTCATGCTCCATCCCAGGATCAGACCGGGAACAACATCTCCCTATACCGCGGCAACGGCCAGTACGAATCCCCCACCACCACCTCGAGCTTGTCCGCGATCTCCCGCGCCGCCGCCATCGCGTCCGCACCAGTGCTCGTCAGGAACACCGCACACTTCGCCTCGTCCCCGTGCAACGCATGCGATCGCTTGATCGCCGCATGCAGCGCCGCCGTTCTCGCTTGCAACGCCACCACGAGCTTGCCCACCGACTCGGCCGCTGCCTTCTGAGGCACCACACGAATCCCAGCCTGCTTCGACTTCGCCGCGCCCTCGGCCAGCGCACCCAAATACGCGTACGCCGCCGGCAGGATCTGCGTGTCCAGCATCTCCACCATCGTCTCCATCTCGATCAGCAGGTCCTTCACGTAGCGCTCCACGCGCACATGGTACCGACTCTCCAACTCGGCCGCCGTCAGGATCCCCGTCTTCACGAACAGATCCTTCGTGGTCTTGGCCGTCATCTGCGCCAACGCCTCGGGCGCGCGCCTCAAGTTGAGCAGGCCACGCTTCTTGGCCTCCTTCACCCACTCGGCGCTGTACCCGTTGCCCTCGAACCGAATCGCGCTCGTCTCCTTGAACGCCTTGCGCACCACCTTGAGCGCCGCGTCAGCCACAGAGCCGCCACTCTTGAGCTCGGCCTTGAGCGCCGCCGTGATCTCGACGATCGCCTCGGCCACCACGGAGTTGAGCACCATGACCGGGAAGGCGATGCTCTGCGACGAACCGACCGCGCGGAACTCGAACTTCGCGCCCGTGAACGCGAGTGGTGACGTACGATTGCGATCGGTGTTGTCCTGCTCGATCTCCGGCAGCTTCGCCACGCCGAGCTCGAGCATCGCCTGCTCAGCCTTGGTCCCGGCACGACCAGCGATGATGTCCTCGATCATCTTGGTGAGCGCGGCACCCATGAACACCGACATGATCGCCGGCGGTGCTTCGTTGGCGCCCAAGCGATGCTCGTTGCCGCTCGTCCCGATGCCGGCGCGCAACAGGCCCTGATGCTTGTGCACGCCCTTGAGGAAGGCGGCAAGGAACATGAGGAAGCGCAGGTTCTGGTGCGGCGTCTTGCCGGGCTTGAGCAGGTTGATGCCGTTGAGCGCGTTGTCGCTGGTGATCGAGAGCGACCAGTTGCAGTGCTTGCCCGAGCCATTGATGCCGGCGAACGGCTTCTCGTGCAGCAACGCCTGCAGACCATGACGCAGTGCGACGTCCTTGAGCACCGACATCACGAGCTGATTGTGATCGGTCGCGATGTCGGTCTCCTCGTACATCGGCGCCATCTCGAACTGACAGGGCGCGACCTCATTGTGCCGCGTGACGATCGGCACGCCGAGCTTGTAGAGCTCGAACTCCACTTCGGCGAGGAAGGCCTGCACGCGCTCGGGGATGCCACCGAAGTAGTGATCCTCGAGCTGCTGACCGCGCGGCGGCGGCGCACCGATCAACGAACGGCCGCCCATCACGAGGTCAGGACGCATGGCGAAGTGCGTGCGGTCGATGATGAAGAACTCCTGCTCGGTGCCCATGGTGGTGTACACACGGAGCGCGCCCTTGTCGCCGATGATGTCGAGCAGCTCGCGCGCGGCGGTGGAGAGCACCTCGCTCGAGCGGAAGAGTGGAGTGACCTCGTCGAGCGCCTCGCCATTGTAGCCGATGAACACCGACGGGATGCAGAGCGTCTTGGTGGCCGCGGCCTCCATGATGAACACCGGCGACGCCGGGTTCCACGCGGTGTAGCCGCGGGCTTCCCAGGTCGCGCGCAAGCCGCCCGACGGGAACGACGACGCGTCCGGTTCCGACTGGATGAGTTGCTCGGCAGAGAACTTCTCGATCGCTGCGCCGTTGGCGTCGAGCGTGAGAAAGGCGTCATGCTTCTCGGCGGTCAGGCCGGTCTGCGGCTGGAACCAGTGACAGAAGTGCGTCACGCCGCGCGCGATCGCCCACTCCTTCACGGCCTTCGCAACGGCCGGCGCGATCTCGGGGTCGAGCTTCTTGCCGAGACGGATGGCCTGCGAGAGCTTCTCGTAGACCTCCTTCGAGAGCTTGTCGCGCATCTGACGCGCGCCAAAGGTGTTGCTGCCGAAGTAGGCGGAGGTCGGCACCGGGGTGGCGGCCATGGCCGGCACGTCCGGAGTGATGGCAGCGCGCGTCGCGATGGCGCGCATGGCGTCGGAGCGGGGCGTCGATGAAGCGGTCATGAGTTTGCTTGGTTGTGGAGTGTCCGCGGTTTACTGCGAAGGATGCAAATCTATGGCAACGTTATGCACGTTTCAAGCCAAAATACAGCAATTCGCTGCTGTGATTGAGCAGATTCGGCAGTTTGCTGCTGACAGTAGGCTTTTGATCACGCGAACTGCCGACATTGAACAAGTGCCCGCTGACGACCTGTCCGCGGGCACTGAACTTGTAACACAATACGCAGCAACAGCTTAACTACCGCCGTACCACGATCTTCCCTCGCATCCGCGCATGGATCGTGCACCGGTAGGTGAAGGTCCCGGTGTCTGCCGGCACCCAACGGCCTCGCTCGCCGGGTCGAAGATCGCCGGTCTCGAACTCCTTCAGCCGGACGGCGTTGTGTCGCACGATATCGGCGTTGCGCCACTCGACCGTGTCGCCCACCGCGACCACGAGCTCCGCCGGTGTGAAGCTGATCGCGCGCATCTGCACCTCGTGCCGCACCGCGCCGGCGCTCGGACGGCCGCGCGCAGTGCTCACCGCCGCGCCGAGCGCGACGATGCTCATCACAGCGATCGCGCCGACGCGAGTGCCGCGCCTGCCGCGATCCGAGCGCCCGTCGCTCACCGGCGACGCACCGTCTTCTTGGCCGCCATCGCAGTCGCGTGCTCCAGGTGCGCCGCGACCGCCGGTCGCGCCTGCACCAGCAGGTCTCGCAGCTCGGCATTCCGCGCCGACGGGATCAGCGCCTTGTCGATCGCACCCAACACCGAGGCGTGATAGCTCACCTCGTTCGCTGCGTACGCGCTGTCGAACGCGAACCCCTCAAGGTCGCGGAACACGAGCCGCTTGGACTCGGCGTCGTCGCGCAGGTCGAATGAGATCTGGTTGTCGACCGGTGCGACCTTGAGACGCGTGACGAGCGCGACCGCGGCCTCGTTGATCGACTCATGATCCAGCTTCACCATGGTCGCGAACGCGCGGACCTCCGCGTCCCGGCTCTTGGCCAGCGCGAGATCGGCGTAGAGGATGTCGGCCTTGTTGGCCGCGACCACGATCGCGGCGATGTTCGCGTCGGTCAGGCCTGGGACCGGAGTCGCCGCCGTGGACGCGGCAGGGGCAGCGGCGGGAGTGGCGTTGCCGCCGCCTCGGCTGAGCAGACCGCAGGCGCCGGTGAGCAGAAGGAGCGGGAGGACGAGGCTAGTCGGACGCAGCATGAGAGGGTCGGTTCGGGTCAGGGTCACTCAAGGCGCCGAGCGACGGAGCGTCTCGGGGGTGAGCAGGGAAATTACACGTAGGGTCGCACCCGGCGCTGTGACCTGCGTTCCTTGAGTGGCTGGCAGCCACCGAGTACCTTTCGCGCACGGCGCCGTGGCCAAGTGGTAAGGCGGCAGACTGCAAATCTGCTATTCGTCGGTTCGATTCCGACCGGCGCCTCTGAACTGCAGATGGGGGATGGGAGATGGGAGGAGGGCGGCCCTTGCGGGCCGCCCTTTACCTTTGTTTCCCCTAGCGAGCGAGCTTCAGGGCGGCGTGGTGGTCGCGGTGGTCTTGCTCTATACGTCCGCACATCAGGTCGCAGATGGTGAATACATCTTCATCGGCGAGGGCGTAGTAGGCGAACGTGCCCTCCTTGCGTCGCGAGATGAAACCGGCGTTGCAGAGTTGCTGGAGGTGCTTCGAGACGTTCGCTTGGCCGAGTCCGGTGCTGCCGACGAGTTCGGTGACGCTCTGCTCGCCCTTGCGAAGCGCGGCGAGGAGTTGCAATCGCGCGGGCTCGCCGAGTGCCTTGAAGCGGTCGGAGAGTGCATTGAGCAATGCGGGGGTCATGACCTTGGGGACCATCGTCAGACCTCCGCGGTGGCCTGGTCGCGCACCACTTCGTGACCCGCGAGTTGCCATGCGGCGAATCCACCGAGCAGGTCCGACGCGTTGCTGACACCGAGCTTCTGCAGCAGCGACGCCGCGATCGCGGATCGTCCGCCGCCCTGGCAGTGAAGCACGATCGGCTTGTCGCGAGGGATCTCAGTGAGCCGCTCCGGCAAGTATCCAATCGGGATGTGCACGGCACCAGGAAGATGCCCGGCCTCCCACTCGCTGCGATTGCGCACGTCGATCACGGTGACCTCCCCACGAGCGAGACGCGGCACCAGCGCGTGCACGTCGGTCTTGGCGATGGTGCCGAGCGCGTGTCCCGCGCCCTGCCACTCGTCGAGCACCGACGGCGCGTACCAGGTGGTGACGCGGTCAAGTCCGATCATCGCGAGTTCGCGCACCGCCTGGTGCACCACGCGCTGATCCTCGGCGACGAGATGGATGTCGACGTCGTACGCCACGAGCCAGCCGGCCCAAGTGGAGAAACTCTTGTTGAGTGGGATGTTGAGGGTGCCGGGTACATGACCCGCGGCGAATGCCACTGCAGGGCGCGTGTCGATCACTGCGGTGCCGTCGGCAATGGCACGTTGGAGCGCGCCGAGCGCGGAGTGCGCTGGCTGCGGGAAGCCGCCGAGGATGCGCGGACCTTCCCTGTTGATGCGCTTCATCTGCGCAAAGTAGAACGGCGGCTCGGGCTGGCCGGCGAGCACCATCTCGACGAAGTCAGCCTCGCTCGTCGTGCCCACGCCCCAGTTGAAGCGCTTCTCGTAACCGACGGTCGAGGTAGGCACGGCGCCGAGCGACTTGCCGCAGGCGGAGCCCGCACCGTGACCGGGCCAGACCTGCACGAAATCAGGCAGGGCACGGAAGCGCTCGAGCGAACGAAAGAGCTGACGTGCGCCGTCCTCCATGGTGTTCGCGATCTTCGCCGCGCGCTCGAGCAGGTCGGGCCGACCGACGTCGCCGACAAAGACGAAGTCGCCGGTGGCGATCCCCATGGGCGCGTCGGCACCGGCGGTGTCGGTGACGAGGAACGAGATGTGCTCAGGCGTGTGACCGGGCGTGTGCATCACGTCCACGCGAATGTTGCCGACCATGATCGTATGACCGTCGCGGACGAGCGTCGCACCGTCCTGCTTGGCGAACGCATACTGCCAGTCGGTACCGCCCTCAGCGCTCAAGAACAGAGTGGCGCCGGTCGCATGCACGAGCTCACGCGAGCCGGAGACGTAGTCGGCGTGGATGTGCGTCTCGCTCACCTGCGTGATGCGCAGCTTCTCGGCGGCGGCGACGGTGAGGTACTGCTCGATGTCACGGTTGGCGTCGATCACGATCGCCTCGCCGGTGGCAGCGCAGCCGATCAGGTACGAGGCCTGCGCGAGGCCGTCATCGTAGAATCGCTTGAGGAACACGGGAGTCTCCCGGAGTCAGACGGTGAGGTACTGGTAGAGGATCATCGACCCGACGACGACGAGCAGACCAGCGAAGGCCTGCTTGAGCGCGCGCTGGGGTACGTACTGCACGAGCGACGAGCCAGCGAGAATGCCAATGGCGGTCACGCTGCCGAACCTGACGACGAGAGGCCAGTCGATGTCGACGGTGCCCTGGTAACCGAGGAAGCCGGCGGTGGTGTTCATCGCGATCACGAGGAGCGAAGTGCCTACGGCCTGCGGCATGGAAAGTCCGCCGAGGATCACGAGGGCAGGAACGATGAGGAACCCGCCGCCTGCTCCAACGAGTCCAGTCACGGCACCCACGCCGACACCGATCGCGAGCAGGGCAGGCCAGCGTTGATCGGCGCGCGGCGTGGCAGGTTGGGATGCGCGCGCGCTGCGGAACATGGCGACGGCGGCGGCGAGCATGACCAGCGAGAAGATCGCGAGTTGCACCTGGCCGTTGAGTCCGCCGGCGAGCCGTGCACCGGCGAAGGCGCCGAGCATGGCGGCCGCGCCGAACGGGAGTGCGGTGCGCAGTGCTACGTTCCCTTTGCGCCAATGCTGGATGGCGCCGACGAGAGCGGCACCGCCGACCACGGGGAGACTCATGGCGATGGCGCGTTTGGGGTCGAGCCCCAGCGCGTAGACGAAGACGGGCACGGTGAGGATGGACCCGCCGCCGCCGAGGAGGCCGAGTGTGAGCCCGATGACGAGTGCGAGGAGGGCAGCGACGATTGACATATAACTACATAGTAGTGTATTGGGCGAGGAGTTGCAAGGGAGGTGGAGGCGGGACTTCTCGCGGTACTTCTACTGGCGGTACTTCTATATGAAGCGGAGTGTGCGGTGCTCGCGATGATCTGGGTGGGGCTCGGGCTCGGGGTCGGGCTGCTGTTCCTTCTATGGATGCTGCACCTGCGCCTGCGGAACGCGGCGGTCGTGGACGTCGGGTGGACGGTGGCGATCGGACTGCAGGCCGTCACGGCCGCAGTGCTCGGGCCGGGCGACCTGACGCGGCGGGTGATCGTCGGGGTCGTGGGAGGATTTTGGAGTCTGCGGCTCGCGTCGCACTTGGCGGTGCGGGTGGCGTCGGAGCCAGAGGACGCGCGCTACGTGGAGATCAGGGCTCGGTGGGGTGGGAACATCAGGCTCAAGTTCCTTGCGTTCTTTCTCTTTCAGGGCGTGCTTGCGACCGCGCTCGCGATGCCGTTCTTCGTGGCGGCGGCGGACACGTCACTGGTGTTGCACCCGTTCTTGCTGGCCGGCGTAGTGCTCGCGCTGGTCTCGGTGGTGGGCGAGGGGATCGCCGACGCGCAGTTGCGTGGCTTCAAGGCCGACCCCACCAATCGTGGGCAGGTGTGTCGCGCTGGGCTCTGGGGTTGGTCACGGCACCCCAACTATTTCTTCGACTGGCTCGTCTGGTGCGCGTTCGTGCTGCTCGCGCTCGGCTCGCCCTGGGGATGGGCGACGGTGGGGAGTCCGGCGCTCATGCTCTATTTCCTGCTCAGTGTGACGGGGATTCCCGCGACGGAGGCGCACTCGTTGCGGTCGCGCGGTGCGGCGTATGCGCAGTACCAGCGTGAGGTGAGTGCGTTCGTGCCGCTGCCGCCGGCCGCGCGGTGAGTGATCTCATGCCCCTGCCTCCGACTATCTTGCTCTGATGGCTCAGCGTTCCATTGCCGTGCTCGCCTCGTGCTTCACGCTCGCGTTCACTGCGTGCAGTGAGCGGCCGTGGCATGGGATCGTGCTCGACCCTGCCTCAGCCGCGCCGCCGATCTCGGTCGCTGGCGTATCTGCCGACCCAACGACACGGTTCGAGCTCGCGAGCGCCAAAGGGAGCGTCGTGCTCCTCTACTTCGGTTACACGCACTGCCCCGACGTCTGCCCCACGGTGCTCTCCACTTGGGCGCGCACCAAGCGCGCGCTCGGTGCGGACACGGTGGGCGTACAGTTCGTCTTCGTGAGCGTGGATCCGCAGCGCGACACGCCCGAGCGTTCGTCGGCCTATGCGAAGCAGTTCGACAAAGGTTTCGTCGGCACCTCGCCCTCGGAGGACGAGCTCAGGCGGTTCGTGCGCGACTGGGGCGTAGCGGCGTACCCCGAAGGTGACCCGCGCACCAACGAGTACAGTGTTGCCCATCCGGCGCAGACCTTCGTGGTGGACGCCGAGGGCCGACTGCGACTCATGATCCCAGCGGGAGTGACCAGTGAAGATCTGGCCGAAGACATTCGTCGCCTGCGCTAGCGCGTCGCGCGTTGCGCTGCGCGCTGCGCGGCGAATCGCGACGTTCCTTGTGACGTTCCTCGTCGCGTTCGTCGTCGCTTGCGGTCCCTCTGCGGAACCTCAGGTGGATGTACCGCCGCCGGCGCCGACCTCGGTGCTCTCGGTGACTGGCGCGTGGGCACGCGCTGCCGACAGCGGTGCCATGACGGCGGTCTACTTGACGGTGGAGAACACTGGAGTGGTGCCCGACACACTGACCGGCGTGCGCACCAATGCAGCCGAATCCGCGGGACTCCACATGTCGATGGAGATGGAAGGCATAATGCACATGGCGGCACTGCGGGCGTTGCCGGTGCCGGCGCAGGACACTCTGCTGTTCCGCCCGATGGGCGCACATCTGATGCTCACGCGACTCAATCGCCCGCTCGCCGACGGCGACACGGTGACGGTCACGCTGGAGTTCGTCTCTGGCAAGTCGATCGAGGTGCGCGCCGGTGTTCGCAAGCCGTAGCGCTGCGCCATTCGGATTCGCACTGGCGCTGCTGGCGCTCGCGCCGTCGGAGCGCGCGCTGGCGCAGCGCTCGACGACGCCTCGCGCGACTGCGCTTTCGCGCGCGCTGCCAGTGGCGTGCGTGCTCGCGGACCCGAGCTGCGTGCCCCCTACGATCGGGCGCGAGTTCCGCGGCGTCTGGGTCGCAAGTGTGGACAACATCGACTGGCCATCGCGGCCAGGGCTCACCACGGCAGCGGCGAAGCGAGAACTGATCACACTGCTCGACCGTGCCCGTTCGGCTGGTCTGAACGCGGTGATCTTCCAGGTGCGGCCGGCGGGTGACGCGCTCTACGTCTCCAAGCTCGAGCCCTGGTCGGAGTATCTCACCGGTCGTCAGGGCGTCGGACCCAAGCCGGCGTGGGACCCGCTCGCGTTCGCGGTGCAGGAAGCACACAAGCGCGGCCTGGAGTTGCATGCCTGGTTCAATCCGTACCGCGCGAGACATCCCTCAGCGACAGGGTCGCTCTCGTCGCGGCACCTCGCGCGTCGCCGGCCCGCGCTCGTGAGGACGTACGGCAAGCATCTCTGGATGGATCCGGGCGAACCGGAGGTGCGCGCACACACGGTGGCCGTGATCCTCGACGTGGTGAAGCGCTACGACATCGACGGCGTGCATCTCGACGACTACTTCTATCCGTACAAAGAGCGTGCACCCGACGGAAGTCTGATCGAGTTCCCGGACTCGGGGAGCTACGCGCGCTACCTGGCCGGTGGCGGCGCGCTGGGCCGCGACGATTGGCGGCGCGACAACGTCGACCGCATGGTCGAGGAACTCTACCGCCGCATTCACGAAGCGAAGCCGGGCGTGAAGTTCGGCGTGAGTCCGTTCGGGATCTGGCGTCCCGGCTACCCGGAGCAGATCCGCGGCTTTGACGCGTACACGGAGCTCTACGCCGATGCACGGAAGTGGCTGCGCGAGGGGTGGGTGGACTACTTCGCGCCGCAACTCTACTGGCCGGTCGCGCAGCAGGCGCAGTCGTACCCGGTGCTCCTGCGCTGGTGGGCCGAGCAGAATCTGTACGGGCGGCACATCTGGCCGGGGAACTTCGCGAGCCGTGTTGGTGAGCGCACGCGCGCGCCCTGGCTCACCAGCGAGATCGTCTCACAGGTGGCGGCGACGCGCGCCGAAGCGGGGGCCGGCGGCAATATCCACTTCTCGGCGAAGGTCTTTCTCGAGGACCGCGATTCGATCGCGACGCGAATGGCGCGCCAGTCGTACGGTGCGACGGCGCTCGTGCCGCCATCGCCTTGGCTCACGGTGGTGGAGCAGGGGGAGCCACGCGTGGAGATGCGGCGCGACGCACGTGGTGCGATGACGGCGCGACTCACGCCAAGCGGGAGGGAGCTGCCGCGCTGGTGGCTCGTGCAGGTGCGCATGGCGAGTGGCGTGTGGAGCAGCACGCTGGTGCGCGGTCAGGTGCGCGACGTGCCGATCGCGGCGGCGGCGGATCGCGTCGCGGTGCGTGCGGTGGATGGTGCGGCGATCGAAGGGCCCGTGCGTGTGATGCGGCGGCCTGACTGACGCGCTAAAGCCGAATGAGCGCCGCATGTGCGAGCGTCGTCAGGTGCTCGACTGTCACGTGAGCGTCCATCCCCGCTGTCGAGGCTCCGAACACAAGCCAGACTCGCGGACCCTTGAAGACATTCAGTTGAATGCTCGGACGGCTGGCGCTGCCGAGATTCACCCAGTAGGCGGCGTCGCCGAGTCCAGGCACATCGACCGGAGTGGCTTTGAGTTGCGCTGCACCGGCCTTGGCTGTGGCGACCGTGACGCCGCTCGCATCGGTGGGAGCGCGACGCGCGAGCAGACTCACCGTCAGCATCTCGCGAATGGACGCCCCGCGTGAAACGAATGTGCAGCTCGAGACGGCGGCGAGCTTTCCGGAGCTGGCGATGTCGGGCTGAGTCTCCGGCTCGAGCGCGAACGTCCGCGGCGCGAAGGCGGCGTCGACGTCCGGCTTGAGCAGGAGTAGGCACGCGTCGAGAGTTCGCGCGGGTCGGGCGTCGCTCGTGGCTGCCGACGCTGGGGCGGCCTTCATTCCTCTGGTGTCGCCTGAGCAGGCCGCACAGATGGCCAAGAGCAGGACGACCGCTTTCGTGCCTCTGATCATGCGAGTTCTCCGTTGAAGTCAGTCTGCTGTAGGGCGTTCCAGTCCGGCGCTCTCCGGGTACCCGGCACAGGGTTCGTGCAGGCCCACGCAGCGCGCCGGTGTGCCAACATCACACTGTTCGCGTGATCTCGTCAGATGCGACTCGTTCGATCGGTCATCATGCTTGCCGGCGTTGCGACGATGGGCGGCGCGTAGGCGACCACCCGGCCAACGACTTCCGGGGCGGGGACCGTGGCACGCAACGCAGGCGCCGACCTCGTGATCGACAGTCTCGATCTCGTCCTCATGCCCGATCCCCTTGGCTCGGCAGTGGTCGATGGGAGCGGCGTGAAGGTGAAAGGCCTGATCATGGTGGCGCGCGTGACGAATCGCGGGAACGAACGCTGGGCCGCGCCGCCGCCACGGCGACCGTAGTCGCCGCAATCGCACGAACCAGAAGGCCGATAGTGGACATGCGAAGTAAACTTGCACTGCGCGCGAGCTGAGACGTGGGTGGGGGGGAGCGCGTCCATCTCCTGTTGCGTGTCCTGCCGTCCCCACTCGACCCTCCACGAAAGAATGAGCAGCGCGATCCTCATTGGCGGCGGCGCGTTCGCGGCCGCACTCACGATCCTGTCCCTCTCGTGGCGCAACCAACGACTGCGGCGAGAACTCGGCGAGACTCGAGAGATGCTCGGGAGCGCGAGGGGAGTCGCGCTGGAGGCAGCACCGCTGGTCGCTGTCGTCGACGGTTGGCTCGCGCTCCCTTCCCGCACGGCGCTCGACGCGCTGTGGGATTGGGATGTGCCTGCCGACCGGATCCGATTCTCGGCTCGTTGGCGCGAGCTGGTCGGACTGAGCGCGGCCGAGATCCACCGCTCGACCGAGGAGTGGTGGGGGCGCATTCACCCGTCTGATCGCGCGCAACTCCAAGCCGACATCGCGTCGCAACTCACCGGCACCGGTGCTCAGTTCTCCAGTGAACACCGCGTGCGGCACGAGGATGGTCGGTGGCTCCTGCTGCACTGGATGGGCGTGATCCAGCGGGGCGCGGACGACCGCGCCGAACGGATCACCGGGTCAGTACGCGACACGACGTCGCAGCGGAGTGTCGAGGAGCGACAACGGCGCGAGGCGCTCTACGATGCACTCACGGGGCTGCCGAATCGCTCACTCGCGATCGACTTGTTGCGCCGCGCGATCCAACGCACGCGGCGACAGGGTGAGCGTCGGTTCGCGGTGCTCTACGTCGACCTCGATCGCTTCAACATCCTCAACGATTCGCTCGGGCATCAGGCGGGCGACGAGATCCTGCGCGGCGTCGCCGATCGCCTCCGCACGGCGATCCGGCCAGGTGACACGATCGCGCGGCTGAGCGGCGACGAGTTCCTGTTGCTCCTCGACGATATCACCGAGTTCGAGGACGCCGAGATCGTGGCGGATCGCGTGCAGTTCGTGCTCGCGGAGCCGCTTCCGGTACTCACGCACGAGGTGGCCGTGACCGCAAGCGTGGGCATCGTGCTGCACGACTCGTCGATGGTCGAGCCGACCGACTACCTGCGCGATGCGGCACTCGCGATGCAGTCTGCCAAACGCGCCGGACGGGCCCGCCACGAACGGTTCGTGCCGGAGATGCGCGACGGTGTGCGTCGGCGAGTGTCGTTGGAACAGGACTTCCGCGGTGCGATCGACCGCAATGAGTTCAGTCTTCGCTACCAACCGATCTGGGCCACCGACGGCCCGACGGAGCGGCTCGTCGGCTTCGAGGCACTCCTGCGCTGGAACCATCCGGTGAGGGGCACGCTCAGTCCCGGCGAGTTCATCCCGATCGCCGAGGAGACCGAGATGATCGTGTCGCTCGGCGGGTGGACGTTGCATCGCGCCTGTCTCGATCTGCGGGACTTCTCTTCGCCAGGCCCAGAGGCGCTCTGGGTGAGCGTGAACATCGCCGCGCGGCAACTGGCAAGCCGCGGACTGGTCGCGATGGTCGAGAACGTCCTGCATGCGACCGGTCTCGACGCGTCGCGACTCAAGCTCGAAGTGACGGAGAACGTGATCCTCCATGACGAGAGAACGGCGATCGAAGTGCTCGAGTCGCTCGGCGCGCGCGGCGTTCGCGCGCTCATGGATGACTTCGGCACCGGGCACGCGTCGCTGACCTACCTGCACCGCTTGCCGATCAGGACGATCAAGATCGATCGGTACTTCGTCGGCCGCATGGATGTGAGTCCGCAGTGTCTCGAGATCGTGCGTTCGATCATCACCCTTGCGAAGAGCCTCGGCATGGAGATCGTCGCCGAAGGGGTCGAGCACGAGGCACAGCTGGAGCAGCTTCGCGACTTGGAGTGTCGGGCCGTGCAGGGGTACTTGTTCGGTCGTCCGCTCCTCGCCGAGGAGGCGCAAGCGCTCGTGGCGGGACTGGAGCGCAGTCCGGGCGAATGCCCACGTGCGCTGCTGCAGCAGCTCGGGCTCTCCGGTGGACTGGAGTCCGGCCACGAGACGTCTGCACTGAGCATTGTCACGGCGTAGCGCGACGACGAGCGCCCCAGTCGCATGGACGGGATGACCGAACGGCCGGATCACGCATTGCGCGTGACCCGGCCGTTCGGTCTTTCATCCTTCATCCACCATCCTACATCTTGTCGCTCGTCCACTCCGCATAGGCATCGAACATCGCCTGCAGCTCGAACGGGAACCCGCTCGAGTCACCACCCGCCCTGCGCTCCACGCGCAACGTCTGCTTCATGGTCTGGCCGTCGACCGTGATCGAGACGAGATAATCACCCGTGTTGACGATCGGCACGCCGGCACCGAATCCACCACCGCCGCCACCACCGCCCTGGGTCACACCGAGCGCGCGCATGATCTCGAAGAGCTTGTCCTGATCGAGACCCATCGCGCCCGCGCCACCCGCGCCACCAGCGCCCGGAGCACCACCGGCTCCACCAGCCGCACCGCCCGCGCCGCGACCACCAGCGCCCGGAGCAGGTGCCGCCTGCTCAGCAGGACGATCGTTCCACCGCGGCGGCTGACCGCCACCGAAGCCACCACCACCGCCGCCACCGAAGCCGAAGGCGCGCGCCATCGCCTGCATCCCCTGCGCGCCCTGCTCCATGTTGCGACGGATCATATCAAGCGCCGGCTTAGGCACATTGCCCGCCTTCTCGATCGAGTCGAACGC
>JANOTB010000135.1:0-5287 GCA_031416115.1 Gemmatimonadota bacterium | reverse complement strand
CACTCTTGTGCCGCCGACGACGATCGTGGCGGCGATGGTGCGCATGCAACGGCCACCCACCGCGCGCGTGGACTCCACACTGGCGCGGGAGATCGCGTTCCGCGAGGGCGTGAAGGCGTTCGTCGATGGCGAGGTGACCGGTGTTGGCGATGGTTACATCGTCTCGATCCGCCTCGTCCGCGCCGACTCCGGCGTCGAGCTGGCGTCGTTCCGCGAGTCGGGTGATGGCCCGCGCGGATTGATCGATGCCGCCGACCGACTGGCGCGCGCGCTGCGCGCCAAGGCCGGCGAGTCGCTGCGCGACGTGAACGCGACGCCGGCGCTGGCCCGCGCGACCACCGGGTCACTCGACGCGCTGCAGAAGTACAGCGAGGCGGCCCGGGCGAACTCCGTGACCGACCGTCAGGCGATCGACCTCGCGCGCGAAGCGGTCGCGTTCGACTCCACCTTCGCCTCGGCCTGGAGCCTGCTCGGGGCGGTGCTCAGCAACTACGGCGGACGAGCCTCCGCGATCGACACGGCGCTCACGCAGGCGTTCCGCTATCGCGAACGCCTGCCGGAGCGCGAGCGCAATCTGGTCTTCGCGCGGTACCACGTGCTCGGTCCGGGGCGTGACCGAGCGAAAGGCGCCGCCGTGTACGAGACCATGGTGGCGCGTGGTGACACGTCGTCGATGATCAACCTCGGCGAGGTGCTGAGGAGTCAGCGGGAGTACGCACGTGCCGAATTGCTCAACGTCGCCGCACTCGCGACGGGCCCCAGGAACGCCATCGCCCTCGGCAACATTATCGACATGCAGTTGGACCAAGGGAATCTCGACGGGGTCGCCAAGACCCTGGAGACCATTCGCGGAGTACTGCCCGACTATCCGTCCCAACCGCTGCGCAATGGCTGGCTGCTGTTCGCCCAGGGAAAGTTCGATGTGTTGCGCGCCGTCACCGACACCCTGCGCACCTCGACGAACGAGCGGAACCGCGACATCGGCCGCCGGCTCTCCTCCGTGCTGACGCTCAACGGCCGCCTTCGCGAGTTCACCGCTGCGGTCGTGAGCCCGACAGCCGTGACGACCGTCGCACCCGGCGCGAAGGTCGCCCCGCCGCGTCTCGGATACGGGATCACGAGTGCTGAGGTTGCGATGCTGGGGCCGTCCCCAGCGCTCTCGGCGCGCATCGACTCCATGGTCGAGTCCGTGCCATTTTCCACGCTGCCAATGGTGGACCGGCCCTATCTGCGGTTGGCCACGCTGCTCGCGCTGAGTGGGAACCCCGCGAAGGCGCGCGCCCTCGTCGCACGTTACCGCGCCGAGGTCACCGACACATCGCTGCGGCGCGCCCAGGAGGCCGACTTCCACACGACACTCGGCGAGGTCGCACTGGCCGACGGGAAGTGGCAGGAGGCACTCGCGGAGTTCCGCCGCGGTGACATCGGCTACGACGGCGAGCCCGCAAACGAATGCGCGTCCTGTCTCGCGTTCAATCTGGCACGCGCGTTCGACGCTGGTGGGCAGGCGGATTCTGCCGCGGTGATGTTCGAGCGCTATCTCGTCACACCATTCATGCTCAAGTCGGATCTGCTGATGGATCCGATCCGCGTGCCGGCCATCCGCGAGCGGCTCGGCCAGATCTACGAGGCCAAGGGCGACGCGGAGAAGGCCGCAGTGCACTACCGCGCGTTCATCGAGCTCTGGAAGAACGCCGACGCCCCGCTGCAACCCCGTGTGGCCGAGGCGCGACGCCGACTCGAGCGCCTCACGCCGGTCGAGCGCTCGCGGCCCTGAGCGCGTAGCACACGAGTCCCGTCCCACTCAACCGTTCCACGGAGTCGATCCGAATGTTCCTGCTCGCGCCCCAGCGCCCGCACTCCTCGCCCGCAGCCCCGCTGCGCCGGCTCGCACTCCGCACCGTAACTCTGGCCGTCGGCGCCGCGCTCTTCACTGCCGCCGCGCTGGCACAGCTGCCCGTGCCGGCCACGCGCGCGGCGACCGGCCCCGTGACCGAGGCCAACTACCGACTCGCCGCCCGCTTCGCGCCCTACCGTATGCGCAAGCTCGTCTACTCCACCGGCGTCACGCCGCGTTGGATCAAGGGCTCCGAGAAGTTCTGGTACGAGTGGGAGAGCGCGCAGGGCAAGCGCTTCATGATCGTGGACCCGGTCGCCGGGACCAAGAAGCAGCTCTTCGACAATGATCGGATCGCCGCCGAGCTCACGCGCATCACCAAGGATCCGTGGGACGGGCGCCACCTGCCGATCCGCGCGATCAGGTTCATCGACGCCAACACGCTCGAGTTCGAGGTCGAGTCGTCACAGGACACGGTGATCGCCGACGCCGAGGCGGTGCGAGGTGATTCGCAGCAGACGCGCCAGGCGGCCGCACGCCGGCCGCGCCCCAAGAAGAAGGTCTGGCATTTCCGCTACGATGTCACGACGCAGACGCTGACCGAGATCCCCGACTGGCAGGCGCCGGACAATCATCCGTCGTGGGCGAGCGTATCGCCCGACGGGCAGACCGTCATCTACGCGCGGCGCCACGATCTGTATAGGATGACCCGCGCCGATTACCAGAAGGTGCTCGACGCTCGGCGTGCCAAGACGGGTGCCGCCGCCGACAGTGCCGACTGGAAGGTGGTGACCGAGGAGACGCGGCTCACGACCGATGGAGTGGAGCACTACAGCTGGGCGGGCAACGAGTTCGGGCAGAGCGACGTGGAGGTCGAGCGCGCCAAGGATCGACGCAAGCGTGCGAGTGTCTCGTGGTCGCGCGATTCCAAGCGCTTCACCGCCGCGCGTGATGATGAGCGCAAGGTCGGAGACCTGTGGGTGATCGCGTCGGTCGGCAACAAGCGACCGCAGCTCGAGAGCTACAAGTACGACATGCCGGGCGATACGAATGTGACGCAGCCCGAGGTCGGTGTGTACGACCTTGCCGCGCAGAAGATGGTGATGGTCCAGTCACAGGGCTTCAAGGATCAGCAGATCGGACTGTTCAATGGCCGGCAGTTCGTCTACCCGGACCTCAACGAGCCGCAGCGCGCGATCTGGCTCGCCGACAATTCCAATCAGGTCTGGATGTGGCGTCGGAGCCGCGACCAGCACAAGATCGACGTGCTCCTGGTCGACGCAGCGACCGGCGTGGTGAAGGTCGTGATCGAGGAGCGACTGAACACGTACGTGGAGCATCAGCGTTTGGAGTTGCTCAAGGGCGGCGACCTCCTCTGGTGGTCGGAGCGCGACGGGTGGGCGCAGCTCTATCGCTTCGGTGCGGACGGCAAGTTGAAGAACCGTCTCACCGACGGCGCGTTCCACGTGGGCACCATCGCCAGTGTGGACGAGTCGCGTGGTGCCGTCTACTTCACCGCGCACGGTCGCGAACGTGGCGAGGATCCGTACTACGAACATGCGTACCGCGTGGGGTTGGACGGCACCGGCATCACCCTTCTCAACCCCGGCGACTTCGACCATCGCGTCGCACTCGGCGAGTCCAACCGCTTTGCCATCAATACGTTCTCGCGTGTGAACACCGTGCCGGCGTCGACGCTGCATGATGCGGCGACGGGCCGCAAGGTCATCGATTTGGAAGAGGCCGACTTCACGCAGTTGCGCGCCGCCGGCTATCGCTTTCCAGAGACGTTCACCGTGAAGGCCGCCGACGGCATCACCGACCTGTATGGCGTGATGTACAAGCCGTTCGACTTCGACTCGACGCGCGTGTATCCGATCGTCGAGTATGTGTACCCGGGTCCACAGACCGAGTCGGTCGCCAAGGCGTTCTCGACGAGCGCCCCCGAGGTCGCGCTCGCGCAGTTCGGCATGGTGGTGATCACGATCGGCAATCGCGGCGGCCACCCTGACCGGTCCAAGTGGTACCACAACTTCGGGTACGGTGATCTGCGCGACTACGGTCTGATGGACAAGAAGGTCGCCGTTGAACAACTCGCGGATCGTCACCGCTTCATCGACATCGACCGCGTGGGCATCTACGGGCATTCGGGTGGCGGCTTCATGTCCACCGCCGCGATGCTGGTGTACCCCGACTTCTTCAAGGTGGCTGTGAGTTCATCGGGCAATCATGAGAACGACGTCTACAACCAGAACTGGTCGGAGAAGCATCACGGTGTGAAGGAGACGGTGAAGGGCGACACGATCACGTTCGAGTACAGCATTGAGCGCAACTCGGAGTTGGCCCGGAACCTGAAGGGACACCTGATGCTGACGACGGGCGACATCGACAACAACGTGCATCCGGCGGGCACATTGCGGATGGCGGACGCGCTGATCAAGGCGAACAAGCGGTTCGACTTCTTCATCTTCCCTGGCCAGCGTCATGGGTACGGGACGATGAGCGATTACTGGTTCTGGCTGCGGGCGGAGTACTTCGTGCGGCACCTGCTGGGTGATGACCGGTGGAATGCGAACATCACGGAGCTGGATCTGGAGCGGGAGCCGCCGGCTGGGCGGGCGGTGCCTTGAGGTTGGCGGTGGGGCTGGTGCTCGACTGGGATCGGGGCCTTTCTGGTTATTGCGTCGTTCGGCCGGACTATGCGGACCGGCGTCATTCGTTACGCGCTTGGTAGGTGGCGGGCGTGTTTGAGATAAATGTGGTGTTTGAGGAGCTTGCGCTCGGTTTGTTCGAGGTGAGTATTGGCGGTTGGCGGGTTGACCGTTCGGAAGGGACGTTCGCTACATCGGTCGATCTAATGCACGTTGAGCCAGACGGGCACGGGGTCCGCTTTCGGGATAGATTCCGGTGTGACCGATTTCCAGTTCACGCCGTACTTCGAGGAGGAGGTCCTCCGGAAACGCCCGTACCTCCAGAAGGAGTGGTGCATTCGCGTGGTGCAGGCGCCAACGCGGAAGGAGCCTCAGGAGCAGAATCGTTGGCGCTTTTGGGCACCCATTCCGGAGTTCGGCGGCCGGTACCTCCGTGTCGTCACGCTCGACGATCAGCGCACCATTCACAACGCCTTCCCCGACCGCGGATTCAAGCCATGAAGCTCAACTATCACGCGGACACCGATTCGCTCTACATCGATCTCTCGGAGCAGACGAGCGTCGAGAGCCGTGAGATCTCCGCTGGTGTCGTGCTCGACTACGACGCCGCAGGCAATCTCGTGGGCATCGATATCGACAACGCGAGCCACAAGGTGGCGCTCCAGCGTCTCGTCGTGAGCCGGCTGCCCGGCGAGCTTGAGCGCATCGCTGGCTAACGGCGTGGCGCGCGCACCGCGCCGGGATAGATTTGTGTCATGATCGTTCAGGCCCCCTCCCGCTCCGATGTGCAGGCTCGCTT
>JANOTB010000134.1:0-3569 GCA_031416115.1 Gemmatimonadota bacterium | reverse complement strand
GTCGCGATGGATCACGCCATGCGTGTGCGCGTAGTGCAGCGCGCTCGCGACGTCGCTCGCGATCTTCACCGCTTCGTCCACGCCGAGCTGCGTCTCACGGTCGAGCTTCGCGCGCAGCGTCTCGCCGTCGATGAACGGCATGACGTAGTACAGGAAGCCGTCGGCCTCGCCCGAGTCGAAGAGCGGCAGGATGTGCGGATGCTGCAACGCGGCGGTGGTGGTGATCTCGACCACGAAGCGCTCGGCACCGAGTACCGCGGCGAGCTCGGGCTTGAGCACCTTCACTGCGACGCGACGCTTGTGCTTGAGGTCCTCGGCGAGATACACCGTCGCCATCCCGCCCTGGCCGAGCTCGCGCTCGATGCGGTACCGGTCGGCCAGCGCCGACGCGAGCCGCTCCGCCACGGCGCTCATCACCGAACCGCTCGGCGGAATTCCGCCAACCAGCCCGGTGCGTACACGACTGGAGCGGCCCCGCCGGGACTCGGGTCGCGGATCATCAGGAAGCGCCCGTCCGGCGCGACGTCGTACTGCTGGCGATTACGGGCGCCCCGGTACCTCGCGAGCGGGAACAGGGGACGAGGGTCGCCGATGTCGAGCGACGGCCCCGCGGCAACGTTCACCGCCATCATCTGCCCACCGGACTTGAAGAAGAGCTCGCGGCCGTTGCGCGCCCATCGCGGTTCGACGCCGCCCTCGCGGGAGACGAGTCGGCGCGGTGTCATCGAGGGGAACGGTGCGACGTACACCTCATAGCGGACCCCCGATCCGTCGTCCGACGAATAGGCGAGCCAACGTCCGTCGGGTGAGAGTGCGACCGTGGTGGACTGGCCCGGCTCGACCAGGAGCGGCTTCAGCGACGTGTCCCCGGTGACGGCGCGATAGCGGATGTTCGAGTCGCTGTCCCGCTCGTCCGTGCGGATGATCAGCCACTTGCCGTCACGCGAGACCTCGACTTCCCACATACCGTACTCCCCGCTTTGGATCGATTCGGGCTCGGCACCGAGGTCCGCGCGGATCTTCCGGATCGAGACGTCGTTCGCGTCCCCACTCGTCCCGACCGACACGAAGTAGAGGCTGCTGCCATCCGCGGTCCAGCTCGGTCGCCAGCTCGCTGATCCCGTCGCGACGACCTCCTGGCGCGCCCCGTTCGAACGTCGCAGCCATAGGTTGGTCGTCTCGCCGCGGACGCTGACCGCAAGCGTCCGACCGTCGGGCGCGAGCGCCGGATACTCGAAGTTCGCGCGCCAGGTGGAATCGAACAGCGTGACGCGACCGGCGCGATCGCTCCAGACCAGTTCGGAGGTGCCACGCTGGGCCATGTCGAGGGAGTAGATCGCATCACCGCCGGCCGACAGGACGAAGGTGCCAGGCGCCACATCAGGGATGACGGGGACGGCACCGGAGGTCGTCACCAGGCGCGAGACGTCGAACTCCATGGCGAACAGGCCTCCCTCGCGGCTCGTGTACAGCAGTTGCCCCGTGGGCGAGTACAGCGCCCCCGCCGCGCCGGGGACGAGCCTCCGCAGCGAGTCGGTGCCAACCTCGAGGACGTACACCGACGACTCGATGGCGCAGTTCCCCGGGCAGATCGTCACGAGAAGACCGCGACTCCCCGGCAGCGGGGCGAGTGCGATCGCGGTCCCGCCGCGAAGTTGACTCACCACGACGGGGGGACGCTGCGGATCGGCGGCGTCGAGACGGGCGAGCTTGTTCCCGCCGGCGGTGTAGTAGATCCCGCCGTCGTCGGTCCACGTCCCCACCTTGTAGTCGACGTTCACATCGGTGGCGAGCGTGATCACGCCGCCACCGGTGACCGGGACCTTGCGGACCCTGCCGTCCACGGTGAGGAAGCCGATCCACTCGCCGTCGGGAGAGAAGAACGGCGAAACGCCACCCTCGGTGCCCGCGATCGGCTCGGCCCGGACGGACTCTCTACCCTTGCGCATCAGCACCGACCCGCTCGGCGTCGAGTCGGTGAACACGATCGATGAGCCGTCGGGCGCGATCGCCGCCTGCGTCGCGATGATCGGTACCCCGGGTATGAGCGCGTCCGGGAGTTGATGCTTCCAGAGCACGACCTGCTGCCGACTCGGCGGAGGCGCGGGCGTACGGCGCGTCCATCCCAGGGCGGCGACGAGGACCGCGAGGACGAGGGCCGCCGCCAGGGCTCGCTCCCGCCCGGCCAGCGCGCTCCGCGCACCTGCCGCACCGGCGACCGCCCGCGTCGCTCCACGCTCGTCCGCCAGCGCCGCGATGAAGTCGCCCGCCGTCGCGAAACGATCCGCGGGGAGCTTCTCGAGTGCGCGCAGCACCGCGCCCTCGACGTGCAGCGGGATGGTGTGCCGCTGCGCCACGAGCGGACGAGGCGACTCGGACAGGATCCTTCCCACGATCGCCTGCACGCTCGACCCGGTGAATGGCGGGTCGCCGACCAGCATCTCGTACGCGACGGCGCCGAGCGCATAGAGATCGCTCCGTGCGTCGATCCCCTTCTCCCCCATCGCCTGCTCGGGACTCATGTACTGCGGCGTGCCCAGTGAGAGGCCGGTCTGCGTCATGCGCTGCCCACCGGCGGCGCTCACCGCCAGAGCGATCCCGAAATCGGCCACCAGGGCGTGCCCGCCCTGCAGCAGGATGTTCTCGGGCTTGATGTCGCGGTGCACGACCCCCTGCGCGTGGGCATGGCCGAGCGCGTCGGCGACCTCGCGGGTGATCCGGAGCGCCTCTTCGACCGGCAGTTGCCGCTCGCGCTCGAGGCGGCCGCGGAGCGTCTCGCCAGCGACGTACGGCATCACATAGAAGAGCAGCCCGTCTGCGGTGCCGCTGTCGAGGAGTGGAAGGATGTGCGGATGCTGCAGCCGGGCGGTGGTCTTGATCTCGCTCAGGAACCGTTCGCCGCCGAGGGCGGCAGCGAGCTCGGGATGCAAGACCTTGATCGCCACCTCGCGGTCATGCTTCAGGTCCGCGGCGAGGTAGACGGTCGCCATGCCGCCAGCACCGACCTCGCGCTCGAGGCGGTAGCGATCAGCAAGCGCCGCAGCGAGCCGCTCCGGCACCGCCGTCACGGCGCCCGCCCCCCCTGCTCCACCATCCGACGCTTCACCTCTTCGACCCAGTGCAGCACCACGACCGGCGCGCTCTGCTCGGCAACCATCTCCGGGCGCCGTGACAGCAGGAACTGCCGGCCGTCGCGCGACACGTCGAACGAGGCCGTCCCGGTGGGGACGATGTTGTAGGACCGGATATTGAAGAGCGCGGTCCGTTCGATCACTCGCACGGTCGACCCCAGCTCCAGCCGCGCCGACATCATCATGCCGCTGGCGAGGTCCGGATAGACGAGTTCGGAGTTCGAGGCCCAGAGCGGCGGCGCCGACCGTCCGGTCGAGATGAGCCAGCGACCTCCCTCCCGCATGAACGGGCGCACGTAGACCTGGTACTCCCCGCCCTCGTCGGAGGTGTAGGCAAGCCATCGGCCGTCCGGGGAGACCACTCCCGACTGCTCGTTCGCCGGTGTCTGGAGGAGCGTGATCCGCTTGCGGTCGCTCCCCGTGCCCACGGCGAACATA
>JANOTB010000133.1:0-78461 GCA_031416115.1 Gemmatimonadota bacterium | reverse complement strand
GGGCCTCCAGTCGTGGGTGAGCGGGATGGGACTGGCCCTCGCCGCCCGGAGCGAGCGTCCGCGGACTGCTCACGCAGCTCACCAACGAAGCGGAGCTCGCCTCGGTGCTCGGCCATGAGATCGGCCATGAGATCGGCCATGTGACCGCGCGGCACAGCGTGGAGCAGATGAGCCGGCAACAGCTGGCGATGCTCGGGCTCGGACTCGGGTCGGCGATCTCGCCGACGATCGAGAAGTACGGCCAAGTGGCGAGCGCGGGTATGGGGCTGCTCTTCCTGAAGTAGGGCCGTGACGACGAGACCCAGTCCGACCAGCTCGGATTTCGCTACGCGTTGGGTGAGGGCTGGGACACGCGCGAGATGGCGAATGTCTTCAGGATGTTCCAGCAGAGCTCTGAGATTGGTGGCGGTGGCCGGCTGCCGGAGTGGCAATCGTCGCACCCCGATCCCGGCAACCGGATCGCCGGAGTGGCACGTGTGGTCACGGCGACGACGACGGGTTTCGCCAACACGCGCGTGGGCGGTCCGAAGTTCCTGCGCCGGCTCGACGGCATGGTGTACGGTGAGAATCCGCGCCTCGGGTTCTTTCAGGGCTTGCTGTTCGTCCACCCCGACCTTGCCTTCACGCTGCGGTTCCCCGATGCGTGGAAGACGAACAACGCGAACGACGCGGTGATGGCGATCAGTACCGCACAGGACGCGATGATCGAGCTCCGCGCGGCGCAGGGCACCGCAGCACAGGCCGCCCAAGCGTTTTTCGCGCAGGAGGGGCTGACGGCCGGCCCGCAGTCGCGCGTGACGGTCCACGGGAACGCGGCATTGCGCGGCGAGTTCACGGCCCCGGCGGACCAGGGGGCGGAAGTCCGCGGCGTCGCGATGTTCGTCGAGTTCGGTGGCGCGACCTGGCGCGTCACGGCATACACGCCGGCGGACAAGTTCGCGACCTACTCCGCGATGTTCGCCCGCACCTTCGGCAGCTTCGCACGGCTCACCGATGCGGCCGCGCTGGCGGTGCAGCAGGTCAACACCCAACTGCCGTCGAGCATCACTCTCGCCGAACTCGCGATGATCAACGGGGCGGAGGCAGAGACGCCGCTCGCCGCGCGGCGGACGGTCAAGCGTGTACTCGGCGCACCACTGTCGACAGCCGTCGTCGCGCCCTGATCGGCGCGGTGTCGCCGGTCCGGCGGCGTCGAACCGGTGACGTCGAACCGGGCCGTGCGCGCCTATCGCCCGATCGCATTGAAGACCATCTCGGTGAGAAACTGTGTCGTCGAGGCATCAGCCTGCGCATGCTTCACCTCGGTCAGCGACGGCAGATGCTCGGCGAAGTACTTCTGCATGTGCGAACTCTCCACGACCGTCGAGACGAGCGCCACCGGATAGCGGTAGGCCGGATTCACTTCAGTGATCATGTCGGCCGCCGTCCGGCAGAGCCGCTTGTAGCTGCGAAAGAGGCCCTCGCGATTCTCCGCGTCGACGTCGCGGTGCAGGTACGCCTTGGACGATTCCGCGACCACCACGCGGTAGAGTGCCGCCTCATCGATACGCGGCGTGGTGTCGTCGTTGACCATCGGGCGCGTCAGTTCGGCCAACGCAAGGCGTAGGCGCTGCTCGGCGGGCACCACGTTCACTGTCGCGAGCAGCAGCCGGTACTCCATCCAGCTCCAGTACCAGGAGGTGAGATAGAGCAGCAGTCGCTGCTTGTTCTTGAAGTACCGGTAGACCGAGGGTTCGGTCGTCCCGATCCGCTCGGCGAGCTTCCGGAACGTGAAGCTCTCATAGCCCATTTCGTCGAGCATGAGGATGGCCTGCTCGACGATCGTCTGTCCCAACTCCGACGACGTGGGGTCCTTCAGGTGGAGCTTCTCGTCCACCTGAAGTCTGACCGGCTGCGTCACACAGCGCCCAACAGCATGCGCGAGTCATAGAACTCCACGGCGCCCGACTCGACGTCGTACATGCCGCCGAGGATGGCGATCTCCGAGTTCGCGACCATCGCGGCGAGCAGCGGGCTGCGCTCCATCACCTGCTTCTTCACGAGCAGCACATTGAGCTCAGCGACGCGCTCCACGTACTCGGCGTTGTTGGACGTGCGGTCGCCGAGCGTCTCGGTCTCGAGCGCGATCGCGCCGTCGATCTTGTGCAGCAGCGTCGTGAGGTTCCCGAGCTTCACGCCATCGCACGCGCCCTTGATCGCACCGCAACGCGAGTGGCCGAGGACCATGATCGCCTTGGCGCCGGCGACCTTGCACGCGAACTCCATGCTCCCGAGGATGTCGTCGTTGAGCACGTTGCCGGCGATCCGGCAGCTGAAGATGTCGCCGAGGCCTTGGTCGAACACCAACTCGGCCGACGTGCGCGAGTCGATGCAGCTGAGCACGATCGCGAACGGGTGCTGCCCGTCGCTCGTCTCGTTGACCTGCTGCAGAAGGTTCCGGTTGGACTTGAGATTGTTGACGAACCGATCGTTCCCCTTGCGCAGGACTTCGAGCGCGGTGATCGGGGTCAGGGCGTCACGCATCGCTTTGGTGAGGGTTCTCATAGTGTGCTCTGGTCGAGGATGGTGCCGCGGAACTCCACGGCGATGTCGCGGGACGGCGCGGAGGTACGGAACTCACGGAGGATCTCCCGCACGTCGAAGTCGACGACCTTCGACTGTGTGGCGTCGATCACCACGCGGGCGCGATCAGGGATCAGGGCGAGCTGCTGCAGGATCCGCCCCTTGTTCAGGAACGACACTTCTTCTGCGAGCTTGATGCGGTAGTCCTCGGTCTCTGGCGCGTGCTGCTCGACCGTGAACGGGTTGCGCAGGTTGTGGTGGAGCACGATCGCCACGCCGACCGCCATGCCGATGCCGATGCCGCGCAGGAGGTCCGTCGCGAGGATGCCCACCACGGTGGCGATGAACGGGGCGAACTGCTCCCAACCATGCCGGTACATCTGCGCGAAGAGCGCGGGCTTGGCCAGTTTGTAGCCGACCACGAACAGGATCGCCGCGAGCGTCGCGAGCGGGATCATGTTGAGCACGCTCGGGATCGCCGCGACGCAGAGCAGGATGAACGCGCCGTGCAGGATCGCCGAGAGCTTGGTGCGCGCGCCGAACGTGATGTTCGCCGAACTGCGCACGATCACCTGAGTGACGGGCAAACCACCGATCAGGCCCGAGACGATGTTCCCGAGGCCCTGCGCCTTGAGTTCGCGATTGGTCGGCGTGATCCGCTTCTGCGGGTCAAGGCGGTCGGTCGCCTCCACGCAGAGCAGGGTCTCGATGCTGGCGATGACCGCGAGGACGACCGCGATCACGTAGACATCCCGGTTCGCGAGCGCCGAGAAGTCTGGCGCTGAGAACTGCGCGAGGAACGCGGTGACGCTCCCCGCGAGCGGGATCTCGACCAACTGATGCTCGCCGAGCGACCAGGGCATCGCGCCGGCGCTCATCAATCGGCTGAGTACGATGCCCGTTGCCACTGCGGCAAGCGGACCGGGCACCAGGCGAAGAAGCTTGAATCGCGGCGCGAGCCACGCGTCCCACGACACGAGCAGTGCGAGCGATACCGCGGTGACGAAGACCGCGGCCGGCGTGACCGCCTCAAGCAGATGCAGGACCGTGCGCCCGCCGCTCTCGATGAGCGCGTCACCCGGCGCGGGGACGGAACCGAGCGCCTGCGGGATCTGTTTGATGATGATCAGCAGCCCGATGCCGGTGAGCATCCCCTTGATCACCGACGACGGGAAGTAGTAGGCGATCCCGCCGAGTCCGATGAATCCCATCGCGACTTGGAGCACGCCGGCGAGTACCACGGCGAGGAGGAACGCCTCCCAAGACCCGCCGAGCGTCGCGATCGCCGAGAGGACGATGACTGCGAGGCCGGCGGCCGGTCCGCTCACGCCGATTTGAGAGCCGCTGGCCGAGCCGACGACGATCCCGCCCACGACGCCGGCGATCAGGCCGGCGAAGAGTGGTGCGCCCGACGCCAGCGCGATCCCCAGGCAGAGCGGGACGGCGACGAAGAAGACGACGATGCTGGCGGGGAGGTCGTGCTTGAGCTGCTTGAACAGGTCGGACATGAGGTGGCTGAGGGAGTGATTGTAGTACTATTGCAAACAATAGTAATACTAGCAATACCGCTGTCAAGCCCCTTGTTGCTGCGGCCGCTACCCGACCGCCGCCCAGTGATGCACCGGCTCGCCGCTGTCGTATCGGGCCGCGTACTCCTCGACCAGCCGACCGAGCGCCTCGCGGCGCGAGAACTTCCCGCGCGGCGTGCGAAGCGAGTCCCGCTGCCACCGCGCTCCCGTCCGGCCGGACTGCAATCGCCCGGCGATCACTCCGAGGAGTCGTCCACGCTCCTCGACGTCCACGCCGAGCCAGGCAAGGCCGCTGTCCGCCAACGGCAAGAGCGCGTCGGCCAAGGCACGCACGGGGCGCTCCTTGGGTGAGGTGCCGACGCCGTCCGGCCAGAGCATGACCGCGTCCAGCCCGTCGCGCGCGGCGCGGTAGAAACTCATCTCGGTCATGAGGAACGGACACCCGAGCGTGAAGCCGTCGATCGCGTCGCGGATTCCCATCGTGAGTCCGACGAGCAGCGCGGCATTCGCCATCATGTCCGTGATCGTCGGCCCGCTCGGCAGCGTGCGGAACTCGATCCGCAGGTGCCCGCCATCGGCGGGATCGTAGATCGCCCGGTTCCAGCGCCAGATCGTGCCCTGGTGCAGCCGCAGTTCGGGGAGGCGCGGTGCCCCGCGTCTGGTGCATCACACGCACCGCGCCTCACCCACCCGTGGCCGAACGCGACGCGGGATGGGCGACGCCAGACGAGATCGTCGGCGGTGCGCGCCTCGACGCTCTGCTTGAAGACGGCGATGCGCGTCTCGTCCCAGAGCAGATGGTCGTGGAAGACCGGCGAGTTGCCGGCGAGTGCGACGGCGATGGGGGTCGCGAGTTGCGCCGCGTTGTAGGTGTCGGCGAACCGGGCGGCACTCACGCGCAGGTGGATCTGACACGACGTGTTCGCGCCTTCGAGCATGACGCCGTCGTACTGCATGGCGAGTGGTTCCTCCGCGCGATAGCGCGCCACGTCCGTCATCGCGTCGCGTGTGACGTCTTCCGGCATGACTGACGGGAGGATGCCCACCGGCAACAGGCGAGCGCCGTGCATCGCGGCGGCGGCGTTGCCGTCGGTGAGCAGTTCGCGCATCTCGTCGCCGAGTGCGGTGAACGGTCGCCCGGCTGCTGGCACCGGTGTGAGATTGAACTCGACGTTGAACCGCGCGATCTCGACCGTGGCGCGGGGATCGTTGAGCACCTTGAGCACGTCGGTGTTGCAGGGGCAGGGCCGGTGGTCCGCCCCGACGATCGGCACTTCGAGCTCGGCGCCGAGCGTGGCGGGCCCTTCGCTGAAGCCGGGTTCGTCGCAGATCCTGCTGAGATGCGCCACCCGATCCACGAGGCGCCCGGCGAACCGCTCGTGATCGTGCTCGCTGAATGTGTCCTGCGTGATCGCGATCGCCACGATCCCCTCCTGCGTCTAGGCGCGAGCGCGCCGCCATGCGGATGACGCGTCCACGAACTCCTTGAACAGATGACGCGTGTGCGGGTCCGTCAGTTCGAACACCTCGGGGTGCCACTGCACACCGACGATGAACGCGTCGGCGTCGTCGAGCTCGACCGCTTCCACGAGTCCGTCCGGTGCGACCGCCGTGGCGATGAGCCCGCGGCCGATGGTCTTGAGTCCCTGATGGTGCATCGAGTTCACGCCGAAGCGCTCGACCTCGATCGCGTGCCGCAGTCGCGAACCCTTGGCGATCGTGACCTCATGCGCGATGTGGTCGCGCTCGAATCCGAACGTCGGGTAGTAGTCATGCTTCATCGCGGTCGCGCACTGGTGCTCGAGGTCCTGCCAGAGCGTGCCGCCCTGAGCGACGTTGAGAATCTGGGCGCCGCGGCAGAGGCCGAGGAACGGCTTCTTGTCCTCGATCGCCCAGCGAGCGAGCAGGAGTTCGGTGCGATCGCGCGCCGGGTCGATATTGCCCAACAGCGGATGTGGCTCCTCGCCGTAGGTGGCCGGGTCCATGTCCACGCCGCCGGGGACGAGCACGCCGTCCACGCGCTCGTAGAGTTCGCGCAGCGTGTCCTCATCGTCGTCGAGCAGCGGCACGAGGGCAGGGACGGCCCCCACGAGCGTGACGGCGTGGTAGTAGCGCTGATTCATCACGACCGACGGTGGCAGGCCGGCGGGGATCCCGTCGATCGACTGAAGGGTCTGCGTGGTGACGGCGATGAGCGGACGGTAGCGGGGCATGCGGCTTGTATGGGCTGAGGTCGGCCGCGCTCGTCAGGAGCGCGGGAGCACTGCTACAGTATCGGTGTGGCGTGCGGGTTTCGCAGGTCGGGGAACCACTGATGCGGGGTGAGGGCCTACAGGACCCCTTCTTCGGTCTCGCGGATGAGGTGGTCGACGACGGCCTTGAGGTCACCCCCGGTCTCGTCGAATACCTTGAGCTGACGGTCCGCGCTCGACCCTTCGTCGAGGATGCGAAAGGCGTACTCGACCTCCTTGCGCGTGCCGAGCTCATCAACGACATCGCCGAGGAACCACTCGATGAACTCGCGGATGAGTTCGCGCGCCGGCTGCTCGGTCCGCTTGCCGAAGTCGATCAGCTTGCCGTCGAGCCCGTAGCGGACCGCGCGCCATTTGTTCTCGTCGATCAGGTCCGACGGATACACACGGAACGTGATGTTGTCGCGCCGCATCTTCCAGAGCTTGTAGACGAGCGCCTGCAGGATCGCGGCGATGCACACCGCTTCATCGACGCGCGTGCACACGTCGCAGATGCGGAACTCGAGCGTCGGGTAGAGGTGGTGTGGCCGGACGTCCCACCAGATCTTGGACCCGTCGGGAATGCAGCCGGTCTCGACGAGCGTGTCGGAATAGTTCGTGAAGTCCGCCCAGCTGGCGAGCGGGCGCGGCACGCCGCTGCGCGGGAAGGCGCGAAAGATCACCGACCGGTACGACTTGAGCCCGGTGCGGCGCCCGATCCAGAACGGGGAGGACGTCGAGAGGCAGAGGATATGCGGCAAGAAGTACCGCGCGACGTTGCACACGTCGATCATCAGCTCGCGGTCCTCGATACCGATGTGCACGTGCGTGCCGAAGATCAGCAGCTGTTCGGCGAGCTGTGCCATCGCCTCCTTGGTGCCCACGTAACGGTCGAGCGCCGTGATCGGTTGGTCCTTCCAGTGCGAGAACGGATGCGTCCCCGCGGCCGCGATCTTGAGGTCACGCTTGGCCGCGAGCTCCATGAGACCGCCTCGCAGCATGATCAGCTGAGCGCGCACCTCGGCCGGCGTCTGGCAGATGGTCGTGCCCACCTCCACGATCGACTGGTGCAACTCGGGCTTGACCTGGCGCAGCACCATGTGATCCGACTCGAGGAGCTCGGAGATGTACGCTTTCAGTTCACGCGTCTTGGGATCGATGATCTGGTACTCTTCTTCGACTCCGATCGTCAGCGATGGGCGTTTCAGCATGGCGGCACTTGAGTGGGAGTGGGACTCGAGATCGGACTCAGGGACGACGATCGACCAGGAACGTGGGCGTCTGGCTACCGCCGCCCGCGGTCACGTTGAGCAACTCGGCCGTCGAGAGGCGGGAGAGCGCTCCCTCAACCCAACGGCCATCCATCACATACGGTGCCGTATCGACCTGACGTTCGGCGAACGCGAGCGTGCCGGCCTCGATCGACGGATACACCTCGCGCGGGATCGAGACGCGCTGCTGCACGATCGTCGGCGCGAGAGCGGCCGCGGCGAGCGCGGTGGTCCAGGCGGTGGCGTCGACCGTCCAGCCGAGCACGATTCCATGCCCGCCGTAGGCATCGCTCGGCTTGAGCACGAGCCGTTCGCGATTCGCAGCGCACCAGGTCAGTAGGTCGACGTCGGGGCCATCGGGTCCGCGGGTCGTTCGCGCCTCGACGACGCGCGTCCAAGGGATGTGGGCGCGGATCGCTGTGTGCATCGGCTGGTCGAACCAGTCGGCGTTGCGCTCGTCGCTCAGCACCGCGAGCGACGCCTTCTTGTGCAGGAGCTTGCCACGCGGTCCATTGACCATGAGCACCGCGCCGGCGCGCATCGCCTGCAGGACCGGCGTGTCGAGACCGGCGCGCGTGACGAGCTCTTCAAAGAGCACACGCTTGTAGATCACGTCCACCGGCGCTCCGTTGAGGCGCAGCATGCCGCCCGTGAACTCGCACTCACGCGGATCGCCGATCTCGCAGGGGATGCCGCGGGCGCGGAATTGTGCCTGCGCGAGCCGGAACTCGCTCTGCGTGGGCACCTCTGGCCAGTCGAGGATCGCCACGCGCGGCACCGAACGCACGCCCCGAAAGCGCTCCCAGGCGTCGAGCAACGGACGGATCGTCCCGTTGCCCGCCGGCAATGGACGCAGCCACCAGTCGCGCGCCATGACGCGTGTGATCGGCAACTGTTCGAACGCCGCAGCGATCGCATCATTGTAGAACGGGCCAGCGGGGGTCTCGCCGTTGTACTCGGTGACTGAGAACCCCTGGCCGTCCGGCGACGCGAAGGTGTCGAGCCGGCCGAGCGGCTCGAACGACGCGTCGGCGTTCTGGGCTGCCGCGGCCACGAAGAGCGACTCCTCCCAGTCGGCGAGGAGGAACTGTGCGCGTGCGGCAGGATCGGCCACGGCGCGCGCCGTGGCGGCGCGGAACGCGCCGAGGAGCGCGGACGCCTGCGACCGGAAGCGGGCCCACTCGTCGGGAGCGAGGAGACGCGGACGCAGCACCGTGCAGAGCGGACGTCCGCCGAACACGACGTCCTGCCGGAGCAGGTCGTCGGCCAACAGTGCCCACGACGCCTCGGCGAGCCCCGTGTCGGCCACCAGGTGTTCATGCCACTCGGCAGCCGCCTGCGCGGCGACGGGCGTGCTCACGCGCGACTCATGCGCGACTCATGCACGGCTCATGCACGGCTCATGCGCGACTCGCCTTGAACATCGCGGCCCAACCGAGTGCGTCGGCCTGCTTGCGCGGGTCGGTCGCGAGCGCGATCGAGAGGTCGGCCATGTGGCTCACCACCCATCGAAAGTACTCGGGGGTGAGCGAGTTGATGTCGAAGTCGGGCGCGGGATTCATGAAGTCGATCGCGTACGGCACACCGTCCTTGACGGCGAATTCGATCGAGTTCATGTCGTAGCCCAAGGCCTTCACGATCGTGCGGCAGTCCTTCACGACGCGCTCACGGAGCGTGGGTCCCATGTATGCGTTGTCGACGATGTAGGCCCGCGCGCGCGGATCGTAGCGGATCGGGAGGACCTCGTTCTGGCCGAGACAGATGCAACGCACGAAGTGGTCGAAGTCGATGAACTCCTGCAGGATCATCGTGAGGAGGCCGGTCTCGTTGTAATGCTGGAGCAGCTCTTCTTTGGTCCGGCAGATGTAGACCTCCTTCCAGCCGCCGCCATGCGCGTCCTTGAGGACGCAGGGCAGGCCGATGTACTCGAGGATGCCGTCCCAGTCGAGCGGGTACTGCAGGTTGCGCAACGATTCGCTCGGCACGATGCCGGGGATGTAGTCCTTGTTGGGCAGGAGCACCGTGCGCGGCGACACCACGCCGAGCTTGGTGATGAGTGACGCGCCGAAGAACTTGTCGTCGGCAGTCCACATGAACGGATTGTTGATGACCGTGCGTCCCTGCAGCACCGCATGCTTGAGGTACGACCGGTAGGTCGGCACCTCGTGCGAGATCCGGTCGATCAGCACGTCGTACGGCACGGGCTCGTCGTGATGCGTGCCGCCGATGGTGGCGAACTCGGCCGTGACGCCCTTGTCGCGGCCGTTCACCTCGTCGATGAACGCCGGCGGGAAGGACCACTCGCGGCCCACCACGAGGCCGATCCGCTTCTGCTGCGTGCGCTTCGCCATTGTGCTTCGCTCCGGGGTCAATCGTGTCCGTCGACGTACAGCGCGATCATGTCTTCCCACCATGGCCAGTCGTGCGCGAATCCTTCCCAGCCGCGCAGTGCGTTGCCGATCCCCTTCTTCCACAGCCGGCCCGAGAACTCCTGATTGTCGCTCCAGGCGGGGTCACCCTTCCCGCAGGCGATGATGATGTCCATCCGTTGCATCGCCTCGATCCGGTGCGCTTCCCACTCGTTCTGCACGAAGTCGAACGGGTTGCACTTGTAGACGAGCTCATCGGAGACGCCATCGGTCATGCCGCGGATGTCGTAGCGCCCGCTCATGCCGATCAGGCGATTCACCATCTGCGGATTGCGGAGCGCGAAGCTCGCCGCGTGGTACGCACCGAAGCTCGCCCCCGCGGCGATCACGTACGGATGCGAGTTCACGTGCGCGGTGAACGGGAGCAGTTCGTCGCGTAGGTAGGCGTCGTACCGCAAATGGCGCCACGCCCGCTCATGGACCGGGATGCTCTTGTCGTACCAGCTCTGGTCGTGATTCTGGTCGAGCGTGAAGAGTGTCAGCCAGCCGCGTTCGATCTTCTCGCGCAGGACGTCGGGCATGTAGCGGTTGGGCCACTCGTTGTGGTCGCCCATCGTAGTCGGGAATGCGAGCAGTCGCGCGCCGCCGTGCCCGAACCAGCGCACGTGCATGCGGCGACCGGCGGCCGGAGAGTCCCAGCTGTGGTGATGTCCCTTCACTCGCGTGCTCATGGCGTGTCCTCGAGCAGGAAGGGCAGCGCACGCTTGAGGCGCCGCCCCCAAGCGGACTCATGGTGCTTCCCGGTCTGCTGTTCCATATAATGCAGCGTTCTCCCCGGTTCGTAGCCCTTGTCGTGCAGGAGGTCTCGCATGCGCCGCGCGTTGCGCAACGTTCCCGTGCCTTCCTTGCCGCCCACATCGAGGAAGATGCGTCCCGGCACTGCCGCTGCCGCCGCAACGTAGTCGAAGATCGCGCCGCCGGCGAACCAGAGGGCAGGGCTCTGCACCGAGACGCGGCCGAAGATCTCGGGATGGCGGAAGAAGGCGTAGAGCGAGATCAGCCCGCCCAGGCTCGCGCCGCCGATCACCGTGTGTTCGCGGCCTGGCCGCGTGCGATAGTCGGCGTCGACCCGAGGCTTGACCGTGCGTATCAGGAACTGCAGGTACCGCTCGCCGGTGCCGCCCCCCACCTTGGCGTCGATGAACGGGCTGTACTCGTCCACTCGGCGTTCGTTCGCGTTGGCGATGCCCACAAGGATCGCTTCGAAGCCGAGCCGCGCGGCCGCGTCGGCCGCGGCGTCGGCGCCCCACGAGCCCGCGAATGCGAGCCGTGGGTCAAAGAGGTTCTGCCCGTCGTGCAGGTAGACCACCGGGAAATGGCCACCCTCGTCATACGAGGGCGGCAGGAATACGAAGACGTCGCGCCGGTTGCCCAACTCGGGCGACCAGACGCCCGGGATGCGCACATGTCGCCCCGGACGCGCACGTCGCCGCGGGAAGCGTGCGAGAGAGAGGCCGGCGTCCACCCGTTCAGTCCGCGAACAGGCGAAGATCGGTCCCGAAGTCATCGGCGATCTGGCACGCGGTGTCCCAGTCCGGATGACGGATCACGACGTAGCCGTCGGAGAGCAGCGTCTGCACCCAGTCACGGCGCGGCGCGCCGATCGGCAGCAGGTCCACGAGCACGACATGCGCGCCGTAGCGCTCCATGAGTTGCGGCAGTCCTTCAATGCGCGTGATGCGCCCCTGACCCTCGGCGCGCTTGAAGATGTTGACCGCGTTGTAGGCGCGAGGCTTGCCCGCCGTGAACGTCCCCTTCAGCTCGGCCTCGGCGTAGCCGCTGAAGACGTCGATGTCGGCGGTGAAGTTCATGAGGTCCACGGTGTTCGCACCCGGCGGCCGCGCGGCGATCTCGCTGAAGACCGCCTCGCCCGACGGCGTGAGGAACCACTCCATGTGCGTGAAGCCGGTCTTGAAGCCCATCACCTGGAGCACCTCGCGGCCGAGCGTGATGCCCGGCTGCAAGTGTGGCTGGGTGAGGTCGCGCACCGCGAGCGTCTGTGGCGACACCCATTCGTTGCCTCGCGAGATCAACGGCGTGGGACGGTAGTAGCCCATGTTCTCGTAGAGCACCGTGCCGTCGGAGCAGATGGTGTCGTAGTGGTACTCCTCGCCAGTGATGAACTCCTCGACGTTGACCTCAGGCACGTGCTTCAGTTGTCCGAGCGCCTGTTCGAGCTGCTGCGGCGTGTCGACGCGAAAGGTGTCCATCGACCCGGCGCCGTCGATCGGCTTGATGATCGCGGGGTACCCGACCTGCTCCACCGCCGCCCGCACCTCGGCCGACGACGCGGCACGCGCGTGACGCGCGGTGCGCAGTCCGGCCGCGCCGATGACCTGCTTCATGACGTCCTTGTCACGGAATCGGTGCGCCATCTCGAGGTCGATCCCCGGCACGCCGAGCGCTTCGCGGATGCGTGCCGCGAGCACCACGGCGGGCTCCCAGAGCGCGACCACGCGGTCGACCGTGCGGCCGCCCATGAACTTCGTGAGCGCGCCGACCACGGCCATCTCGTCACGCAACGAGGCGACCTGCAGGTACTCCGAGAGGTGCTGGCGCGCGAGTCCGGGGAGCGCATTCGCCGGCTGGTCCCCGACGCCGATCACGCGGGCGCCATGCTCGGCGAGTCCGCGCACGAATTGCGGCATCTCCGACGGATATCCTGGAGCGATGAAGACGACGTTCATGGTCTGTTCCCCTGAGGTGTCAGCCGAGTTCCACGTGAATCAGCGACACGATCCGGCTCAGGGCGTCGCTCACGACCGCCGTCTCGGGGTGCCGCACGATGATGAAGCCTTCGCCTTCGTAGCTGCCCGTCCGGCCCATGCCGATGGTGGGCAACCGGTGGTCGCACACCAGTGCGCCGAACTCGCGCACGACCGTCTCGATCCCGTGCACGGCGCGCACCGTCCCCGTTCCCTGGCCTCGGAGAAACGCGGCCCCGACCGCGTACTTCCGCACCGGCGGCCGGAACTCACCGAAGATCACGGTGCGCGCCCACTCCTGCACGAAATCGAAGTCGTTCGCCCGCGACGTGAGCGTCGTGATCTGCGCACCAGGCGGCCGCGCCCCCACCTCGCCGATCGCCACGCTGCCGTCCGTGCGACGGAACCACTCCAGGTGCGTGAGGCCGGTCTGCATCCCGAGCGCCTTGAGTCCACCCGCGGCCGCCTTCTTGATGTCGTCGAACTGCGGATCGTCCACTTCGCGCGGCAACAGCACGCACCACTGGATCCATTGATTGCGTACCACGTCGAGCGGCGTGGGCCGGTAGTGCGTGAGCGAATGCCAGACGGCCCGTCCGTCGATCGAGATCGTCTCGAGCGAGTGCTCCTCGCCAACGATGAACTCCTCGAGCAGGGTTGGATGGTCCGCGGTCGGCGGCGCGGCACCCAGCGCCACGAGCAGTTGCGCGTCGTTCTCCACACGGAACGTGCTCACCGAACCCGCGCCGTCGGGTGGCTTCACCACGAGGGGGTACCCGATCCGCATCGCGGCCGCGCGGCCCTCGTCGAGCGAGCGCACCAGCGCGTGCCGCGCGCAGGGGATCCCGGCCGCGCGCAGGATGTCCTTCATCTTCGCCTTGTCGCGGAAGGCGCGCGTGGTCTCGGCGCTCATGCCGGTCACGCCGAGCAGCTCGCGCGCCTCGGCGATCGGCACCTGCGCCTGTTCGAGCGATCCCCACAGACGATGGATCGGTGCACCGACCATCGCCGAGAGGCCCTTCGCGGCCCGCACGAGTTGCTCGGGATCGAGCACCTCGTCCACGCGCCAGTGCTCGGCAAGGAGTCCGTGCAGATAGTCGGGCGCCTCCTCCTGCCGCTGTTGGCTGATCACGCCGAGTCGCACGCCGGGTAGCGTGGCGATCGCGGCCATGGTGCGGCTCGCGGGATCGGAGAAGAAGGGGGCAACGAAGATCACGAACGGCATGGGGACTCCGGCGGTGCGGTGGTCATGACCAGACCACCCAGTCGGCAAGGAACTCCTCGGAGAAGCCGAGCCGCGTGGCGAGGCCGGTGAACGGTCGGCGCGATTCGGGTGCGAGCGCGCGGATGCTGCGCGCGAAGTGCGACTGCACCTCATACGGCAGATGATGGCCGCTCAACTCGAGCAGGTCGACGAGGTCCGAGGCGCGCGCGATGTGTGCCGCCGCATTGGACTCGCCGATGCTGCGCACCTCAGCGTCCAGTTCCGCGACCGCGGACTCGACGAGACCCGGAGAGCCGAGCGCCATGGCGGCGAGGCGCGTCTCGCCGAAGAGTCGCTGCGCGAGTTCGCGTTGCCGTGCCGCACGGACGCCGTGCAGCACGGCGTCGCGCTCGCGCTCGGGGAAGTCCTGCAGGAACACCGGCACCGTGCCGGCCAGGCGACCAGCGTCTGCGGTATCGTCAAGGTCGGGGCGCGGGTGCACGAACGACTGTGCGTCAGCGACGCCGCGCCGCTGCACCGAGACGTCGAAAATGTGACGCCGTCCGGTGCGCCGGTGCACGAGGCTCACCCGTGCGGCGTTCACGTCGACGTCGAACGCGCGCGTCTCAGGGTCCTTCCACCCGGGGACGAACGCCTGCGCGGCCGCGAGTCCACCGGCGACGCGGACCAGCGGCGCGACCGATGGCCACACCTGCTGCGCCCAGATGTCCTCGCCGGTCCCGAGCGCGGGGTCGTTGCTGAGCGCCTCACGCAACGCGATGCGCAGTGCGCGTTCCATGGCGTCGTCGCCGGCGAGTTCGATCGCACGAGCCGCGTAGCGCAGCGCCTGCGTGGTCATGCTGCGGCCGATGTCGTCATAGAACCAGGCGCTCGAGGTGAACATGCGGAGCGCGTCGCGCATCATCTCGAGGAGTTCGCGGCCGCGGATCGCCTGCGCGTGGGAGAGTCCCGGGGCGAGCAAGGTCGCGACGCGCGCGTCACGCTCGACGGCCGGCGCAGCGACGACCGCGCCATACGCATCGCGCGCCGCCCACGGGTCGACGAACAGCGGCGTCGCTTCGGACACGTAGCGTTCGTGCAGCGCGTCGCGCAGCGCGTCGAGCCCGCGGCGCAATGGTTCCCGCCACGACTGATCCGGCGCGGTCGCCGCATTCTCACGGCAGCCGCAGTCGGTGCGCCAGCGTCCCAGTCCATGCGCGCAACTCCATGAGCTCGGTCCCACGAGCGCGACCGTCTCCGTGGGCGGGTGCGCCGCGAGCACCTCGGCGAACGAGCACAACGTCACGTCGGGCGACGCCTGGAGTTCCTGCACCACCCACGCGAGTGCCATCTCGCTGAATCGGTGATGATGACCGAAGGTCTCGCCCACCGTCGCGAGCGTGATCACCTGCGGCGACCGCTGCGCCTGTTGTCCGTCGAGCAGATCGGCCTTCCACACGCGGGCGTTGGAGAGCAACGGACCGAACGAGATGTTGTGCGAGCGCGTGCCGTCGTAGACGAAGATGGCGATCTCGCGCCCGCTGGCCGAGACATAGCGGCCGGGCATGCCGTGCGCGGGCACGGTGCGCAGTTGATGCGGTGCCAGCACGGTGAAGCGGATCCCCTCTTGCGCGAGCACATCGAGGGTCTCGTCGTCCGCGGCCGTCTCGGGCAACCACATCCCCTCGGGCGCGCGGCCGAACCGGCGACGGAAATCGGCCATGCCCCAGCGGACCTCGGTCACCTTGTCGCGGCGCGTGGCGAGCGGCAGGATCACGTGGTGATACGGCTGCGCGATCGCGGTGCCGTATCCCGTGCGCTGAAGCGCCTGCCGGTCGCCGTCGAGCATCGCGCGGTAGGTCGTTGGCGCGTGATGTTCCAACCATTCCAGGAGCGTCGGACCGACATTGAACGACATGTGCGCTGTGAGGTTCACGATGCGCGCGATCTTGCCCTCAGGATTCAACACGCGCGCGGAGACGACCGCGCGGTAGCACTCGCGCTCGATCTTCTCATGGAAGTCATGCCAGGGCGCGGCGCGCGGCGACCGCGGGATCTCCTCGAGCCACGGATCTTCGCGCGGCGGTTGGCAGAAGTGTCCATGGATGACGATGCGACGGAGCGTGGGCACGGAGGACATGGTCAGGCGCTCCTCCGCTCGGAGGCGAAGCGGTAGACGTCGCGGTAGCGCGCCTCGGCCTGTTCCCACCCGAAGTCGCGCCCCATCGCGTCGCGCTGCATCCGCGCGAACGTCGACGGGGCGCGGTACGCCTGCACCGCGCGCGCGGTGCCGTGCAGGAAGTCGTCGGAGGTGTAATCGTCGAAGAGGAAGCCCGTGACGCCGTCCTCGATCGTGTCGGCCAGGCCTCCCACGCGCCGCGCGAGCGGCAGCGTGCCGTAGCGCTGCGCCCGCATCTGCGTGAGCCCACAGGGCTCGTACATGCTCGGCATGAGGCAGAAGTCGGCGCCCGCGAGCAGTCTGTGCTCAAGGCGATCGGTGAAGTTGAGCTGCACCCCAAGGCGGTCGGGCACACGCCGCGCGAGGTCGAGCAGGGCGCGTTCGTAGCGCGCTTCACCGGCGCCCAAGAAGACGAACTGCGCGTCGAGCGTGAGGAACCCCGAGCCGAAGATGAGGTCGAGTCCCTTCTGGTAGACCATGCGCGCGCTCATGCCGACGAGCGGAGTGCGCGCGCGCCGGGGCAAGCCGAAGAGACGCTGCAGTGACGCCTTGCAGGTGGCCTTGCCCGCGAGGTCGTCGCGCGAATAGCGCGCCGCGATCTGCGTGTCGGTCGTGGGATCCCATTCGTCCTGATCGATCCCGTTCACGATCCCGACGAAGCGGCCGCCCAACTCGCGGAAGGCATCGTGCAGGCCGAATCCTCCCGCCTCGGTGCGCAGTTCGTCGGCATGCGTGGGGCTCACCGTCACCACGGCGTCGGCGAGCGACATCCCTCCCTTGAGGAAGTTCATGCGCCCGTACCACTCCAAGTGGTGCAGGCTGTAGAGCGACCAGGGCACACCGAGGTCGGCCATGGTCGCGGTCGGGAAGTGCCCCTGGAAGCCCGCGTTATGCACCGAGAGGACCGATGCCACGCGCCCGTACTGGACGTCGTGCGCGAGCAGGCCGCGCAGGTAGACAGGCACCAGCGCCGCATGCCAGTCATGCGCATGCACGACCACGGCGCCGTCGGTGATGCGCGGCAGCGCTTCGATGACGGCGAGTGAGAAGCAGGCGTAGCGTCGTGCGTTGTCTCGGAACTCGCCCTGTGCATCGCCGTAGATGCCGTCGCGGCCGAAGTAGGTCGGACTCGCGACGAAGATGACGCGCGGCGAGGGCGGGCCGGCGGGACGGATGAGCTCGAGGAGCGTGACCTCCTCGAAGCGGCCGCCGACCGGTATGGTGAGTGTCGGCCCGAGCGGCTTCACCGGTGGCGCCTGACGCGCGACGTCGCCGTAGTACGGCATCACGATCGTGACGTCGATGCCGGCCTGAGCTTGATGTCGCGCGAGCGTCCGCACTGCCTCGCCCAGCCCGCCGGTGCGGGCGAAGGGCGCGAGTTCAGCGGTGGCGTGCACCACGGCGATCGGCGCGCCGGCCGCGGTCGCGAGGGCGACGGTCGGCTTGGTCGGCGGGTGGTCGCGGGTGCGTCGCGTCATGCGGTGGGCGGGAGGTTCAGGTCCGGCGTACCATCGAGCGCCGGGGGGCGTTGGAGCGCTGGGGTGCGCAATCTACTCGCGCCGCATTCGTCTCCGAGGGAATCTAGCCTGACGCGGAGGTTCGGCGAATCCCGTGGGCGTGCCGACGCGCCGTGTTGACACACCTGTCGGAGCCCCGCGAAAGGGACCGGACAAGAGTCGGATGCTCCCTCAAGCAACCGCTCGGCCTTAGACTCCTCCTTCTCATGAACACTCCCCCCCGCATCTTGGTCGTCGCCGCCACCGAGCGCGAGCTCGCGACGCCTGAGGGCTGGCTCGCGCTGCAGTGCGGTGTCGGGCCCGTCGAGGCTGGGGCCGCGACCGCCATGGCGATCGCTCGTCACCGGCCTACGATCATCCTTCACGTCGGGATCGCCGGCGCGCGGCGGCAGCTGGCCCTCAAGCCGGCGACGCTCGTGATCGGCACGGCGGCGCGATACTCCGACCTCGGCGTTCCGGCCCTGTTCGCGCCGAGCACCGTCGCGGCCTCACCGGCGCTGCTCGCCGCCGCCATACGCGCGCTACCTGATGCGCAGCAACTGGTGATCGGGACCAGCGCGCGTGTCGGCGGCGCCGCGGACAGCGAGGTGGAAGCCATGGAGGGGTTCGCCGTGCTGCGCGCCGCCGAACTCGCCGGAGTTCCGGCGATCGAGATCCGCGCGATCTCGAACGAGATCGAGGAGCGCGACCGCGCGCGCTGGCACTTCGATGCCGCCTTCGCGGCGATCACAGCGGCGACACCGGTCGTTGTCAGGGAGTTCGTGCGTTGCGCGAGCTGACGTTCGGTTACTCACCTTGTCCCAATGACACTTTCGCCTTCCATGCGCTGGCGCATGCGCTGGTCGCCGCACCGTTCCGTGTCCGACCCGTCCTGCTCGACATCGAGGAGCTCAACCGCCGGGCGCACACGGGCGAGTTCGACCTCACCAAGCTGAGCGTTGGTGCCTTCGCGGGCGTCGGGGACCGCTATCGCCTGTTGCGCAGCGGTGCGGCGCTGGGGAAGGGCGTGGGTCCGATCGTTGTCACGCGCACACCGATGTCGCTCGCTGACGCCGTGCGAGGGCGGATCGCGATCCCCGGTCGTGAGACCACGGCGTTCCGCTTGCTTCGTCTCGCGGCACCGGCGCTCGGCGAGGTGGTGGAGATGCGCTACGACCGCATTGTGCACGCGGTGAGCGGCGGCGACGTGGACGCCGGGTTGATCATCCACGAGAGCCGTTTCACGTACGCCGATCACGGGCTCAAGCAAGCGATCGATCTCGGCGACTGGTGGGAGCAGGAGACCGGGCTCCCGGTGCCGCTCGCGGGGATCTGCGCGCGAAGTGATCTCGACGAGACCACCGCCGACGCGGCCCAGCGTGCGATCCGCGCGTCGGTGCAGTACGCGTTCGACCACCCGGAGGCGAGTCGCGCGTACGTGAGGGCGCACGCGCAGGAGATGTCGGATGCCGTATGCGATGCGCATATCGCGCTCTACGTGAACGCGTTCAGCCTGGACGTGGGTGGCGAAGGGTTGCGCGCGATCGCGCGGCTGGTCGGCGGAACCGCGCCCTCGACGACGTAGTCGGTGCGTCTGTCCCGGTGGTCGCCGTCGCGCCACCGCGCGGACTAGCCGCGGTCTAGCGCGCCCGCTGCACTCCGGTCGACCGCCGCGCGGGCGGCGGCCCACTGAGCGCGGTGCCCGGTCCGAAGGTGCGCGCACGACCCGCGCGCTTCGCCGCCAGCAGCCGCTCGTCGGCAAGCACCAGGATCGCATCGGGAGTGCCGATCCCGCTGCCGGCGGCCGAATGCGCCAGACTGCCGTCGGAGGGTGCGCCGGCGACGCCGGCCGAGAAGTTGAGCGGGATCGTACGGCCGTCGCCAAGCGCGAGCGGTGTCGCTTCGAGAGTGGCGCGGTGCCCGCCACCGCGCCACTGTCGTAGACTGGTCGTGTCACTGGTCGCCGGTACTGGTGCGAAGAGAAACGATTCCAGCCTGTCTTGTTCTTGATGCGCGCGATGCCCACCGGCATCTGTTGCTCGAGGGATCCGAGCTTCCCTCGGCCTTTCTTCCAAATCCGCGGCGTCTATGGCGGCGTCGTGGCGGGGGCATGTCGTTGGCGATAGTCGTGCGTGACCCGCCCGTTGAACACAGTCAGCAGTACCTGCCCGCGGAGCAGCTCACGCGCCGACCCCACGCGAAATGGATCCACATCGATCACGGTGAAGTCCGCCCGCTTTCCGACCGCGATCGTACCGCCGCGCACCTCGTCGAATCCGGCGAACGCATTCCAGACCGTGTAGCCGCGCACCGCCTCCTCGGCCGTCATGCGCTGCGAAGGCAGGAATCCCTCGGGCGGTGCGCCAGTCGTGTCTTGCCGCGTGATCGCCGAGTGCAATCCATAGAAGAGCTCCCAACTGGAGCCCGGAAGATCGGACGAGAACGCGAGGTGCGCTCCGCCACGCCGTAGCGTGCGCCAGGCGTACGCGCCCTCGGTGCGCGCCGCGCCGAGCCGCGCCTCCACCCAACCCTTGTCCTCCACGGCGTGTGGCGGCTGCATGCTCGCGATGATGCCTCCGCTCGCGAAACGTGGCATGTCCTCGGGCGCGATCACCTGCGCATGCTCGACGCGATGCCGCGGCGGGCGCGACGGTGGGACCGCAGCGACGACCGAGTCGATGAAGTCGAGCGATGCGCGATTGCCCGCATCGCCGATCGCGTGGATCCCCACCTGGAACCCCGCCGCCATGGTCAGCGCCACCGACGCACGATCGAATCCATAGCTGGCGCCGCTCACTCCGCGGTGGCCGGGCCGGTCGGCGTAGTCTGCGAGCAACTGCGCGCCACGCGAGCCGAGTGCACCGTCGTAGTACGCCTTCACGGCGCGGATCACGAGAGATCCGTTGGCGTGCGTGAAGGGTCCGCGTGCGCGCCACTCGCGGAGCAGCTCGGCGTTGCGGCCGTCGAGCATCGCGTACACGCGCACCGGGAGCAGGCCCGCGTCGGCGAGCCGTTCGAGTGACGCGACGACGTCGGCCGCCGTGCCCGCTTCATGCACGCCAGTGAAGCCCGATGCCGCCATGACGCGGAGCGCGCGCACGACCTGCGAGTCTCGCTGCGCTGGAGTCGGCGCGGGGACGGCCTTGTCGAGCAGTTCGATGCCGCGATTGAGCACGAGTCCCGTGGGCTCGCCCCGTGCGTCCTTGCGGATCTCGCCGCCGGTCGGTGCCACGGTGCTTCGAGTGATGCCAGCCTGCTCGAGCGCGCGTGCATTCGCCCAGCCGGCGAATCCGTGCAGCCCACGCAGGAAGACCGGATGATCAGGGATGCGCGCCGAGAGCGCGCGCTGGTCCGGATAGTGGTCCGCCCACGCACCCTCGTCCCACCCGAAGCCGATGATCCACTCTCCCTTTGGCGTGCGCGCCGCACGGTCGGCCACCTTCTCGATCGCGGCCTCGGGTGTGGCGATGCCGGTGAGGTCCAGACGTTCGAGCGACTGCCCGAGCTCGGCGGTGTGCGTGTGCGCGTCGACGAAGCCAGGGACGACTACGGCGCCCGCGAGGTCGATGACACGCGTCGACGTCCCGCGGTATCGCTCGCCGTTGGACGCGCTCCCTACGAAGACGATCTCGTTGCCGCGGACGGCGATGGTCGTGGCGTCGGCGTGCCAGCCCAGCGAGTCGTGCGGCGCGTCGGTGGCGGGCGAGCCGTTCGGTGCGGGCTCCGTCCAGTTGAGCGTGTACACGCTCGCATTGGTGATCAGGAGATCGGCTTGCGGCGCGGGCGTGCATGCGAGGACGGCCACTACGGAAAGTCCGGCCGCGGCGACCGATCGAGTGCCTTGACTGAGGATCATAGGATTCTGTGAGAGGACCGGACGCGCGTCGACGAAGCTACCGGCTCGGCTTCGCCGGCGCGACGATGACCTCGAGCGGGATATACCACCCCGCCTCCATGCTCCGGATCTCGAAGCGCCAAGTGCCGGGCGCGGTGGGTGTGAACTCGAAGTCCGACGTCTGTCCCGGTCCCATCTCGAGGTGCGCGGGTCGCACGGTCCGGAGGGCCAGGGGCAGGTCCGCACCGTCCTTGGCGATCGCACGCCACCGTGCGACCGTCGAGTCGTTCTGAAGCGTGAAGCTGATGCGCCAGTCGGGGTGGATGCTCACGATCCGCAATCGGTGCGTCTCCCCCGCGACGAGCCGCAGCGGAGCAGGGCTCCGGCGGCCGTTCACCAGCGCGAACGGACTCTCCAGCTTCGCTTCGAGTTCGGGACCACCGCCACCGGCGATGATCAGGTGATCACGCGTGGTGTCGCGCGGCGTGTCGGTCACGATGATCGCGCCGTACATGCCCGACTGGATCTGGTGTCGGTCGTCGAGGTGCGAGTGATACGGATACGTTCCGGCGCGCGGCGGAGTGAACTCGGCGACGAACGAATCGTTGGGCGCGATCTGCGTGTAGAGGCGACTGCCGAGGCCGCTGAAGTGCGGCACGCCGTCGGGAAAGCTCTCGATCTCGAGTCCGTGCCAGTGGATCGAGGTCGGTTCATCGAGTTGGTTCCGCACCACGATGCGTACCGCCTGACCGCGTCGCAGCTCGAGCACCGGACCGGGGAGCACCACCGAATCGCGCGCGGGAACGCCCGCACCCTGCTGCAGCGAGAAGCCGTAGGCTGGCGCTCCCGTAATGAGTCGGTTGAGATCCTTGCCCACGAAGAGTTGCATCTCGCGCGCGTTCGCCGTTGACGTGGCGACATAGTCTGGTGCGGGAGCCACCCTGATCCCCACCACAAGCCCGCGCATCGAGTGCCCCGCCGCGTCACGCGCGCCATGCTCCATGCTGCGCATCGCCGCCGCCTCCGCCGAGTCACGCGGTGACCCGGAGAGCGACACCGTCTGGTCGGCGTGAAATGCGAAGTGACAGTGGAAGAGCCAGTTGCCGGGTGTCGAGGCGAGGAAGCTGAACGTCACGGTCTCGCCCGGCGCGATCAGGTCGGTATTGGAGAGGTGTCGTTGCGCCAGCGGTACCGGCACGTCGCGGTCGACGGTCCCGTGCGACTCGATCTGGTAGAAGAATCCGTGCAGATGCAACGGATGATAGAGCGGGATGGTGTTGATCACGCGGAAGCGCGCCGAGTCGCCCTGTTGGAGTGCGATCGTCTCGCTGTGCGGCCAGCCCTTCCCGTTGATGACTGAGACCACTTCGAACGGGCGGCCATTGGCATACGGGTGGAACCACTCGCTGAGTACGAGGATGTGGTCGCGCTTCGATCCGCCCGGCGGGTCGACCACGATCGCTCCGTTCAACTGACTGTCCTTCCATTGGCGCTCGGCCGCAGTGAGTCCCGCGAACGCGCCCCAGTAGTAGTACGTACCCGGCGTATCGAGCCGGTAGCGCAACTCGCGCGTCGCGCCGGCGGCCAGCTGCACGGTGTCGTTCGCGGTCATGGTCCCCGGCCGCAGTCCGCCGATCACCAGCGCGGTGTCGGCGCGGTTGCGGAGCGTGAGCAATATCTCCGTGCCCTGCGTGACTCGCACGAGCGGCCCTGGGACCGACGGCACCTTCCCCGCCTCGGCGAACGCGAGGATCGGCACCTCGGGGTCGTCATTGCCTTCAGGCTTCCATGCGCTCTCGGTCACGTCGATCGCGAGGCGCAACGTGCGGCCGCTGAGCTGACCCGACGCGATCCGGTTCTGGTGCACGACCGCCTGTACCACGCTCGGTGCGGGCTTGGGCAGCGGCACGCGCGGGAGCGGTGCGATGACTTGCAAGTTGAGAACGACGCCCAATAGGGCGGTGAACGGGCTGAGCATCGTGGCGCCTCGGAGAATGACCGCCCGAACTTGGCCCTTTGTCGCTCCTCACGGCAAGGCCTTCATTGGGCGCCCTTCATTGGGCGCCTTCTCGCCGGAATCAGCCACCACGGCATTCCGCACCGCGGCATCGTTGCTGGCTACCCGCTCCTGGCTCTGCAGGGCGAGCGGGCTCAGGACGAGGACCATCATGGTGACCAACTGACGCGACCGCATGGAGAGCTTCGCTGATGCATGTGGGCGAAGAACGGAACCTGTTCCGCTCATTGTCGGCATACAGCCGTCGAGCTTTAGCCTCAAGGTCCCCAACAGCGGGGCTCCCGCGGGACACCCGGGGCCAGCTGCGACTGGCATGACCCGATGCAGCGGAGGGCTTTCGCTACCGCCCGAGGCCTGCCATGTTCTGGCTCGTCACAGCTGGGTCATGGTTCTCACCACCGCGCGGGGCAGATGCGCGGTGGACGTCCGTTGCGGTTCCGTGCTCTTCGACAACCGGGGGTAGAGATGCAAAGGTCCGTCACTCGTAGTGGAGTAGGAGTCTTCGTCACGCTGTTGCTGGTCGCTGCGTTCGCTCGGCCGCTCGCCGCGCAGACTGGTGCGTTACAGGGCAGGGTCACAGACAGCACAGGAGCGGTCGTGGTGAGTGCGCTGATCACGCTCGATCAGGGTGGTCTTCGCACCACCTCCGACTCGCGCGGTCGCTACTCCCTGGCCGGCGTCCAGGCGGGGCGCCGGATCATGCAAATCCGGTCACTCGGCTACGCCCCGGAGTCGCTGATCGTCACCGCCGTGGCTGGCCAGGTCGTGACCGCCGACGTGCGACTCCGGCGTTCGGCGTACCAGCTCGTACCCGTGCAGACGCTCGTCGGGTCGCGCGCGAAGCACGCCGCCGCCGAAGAACTCGCGGTCCCAGTGGATGTCTATACGGTGGAAGAGCTGAAACGCACGGGCTCGACCGAGACCACGCAGATCCTCGCCAGTCTCTCGCCGTCGGTGAACTTCCCCAAGCAGGCCGTCACCGATGCGACCGAGATCGTGCGGCCGTTCACATTGCGCGGCCTCTCGCCGGACCACTCGCTGGTGATGATCAACGGCCAGCGCCGGCATACCACCGCGCTGCTCAACGTCTTCTCGAATGGATCGGCGCCGGGTTCCAGCGGCGTTGACCTCAACGCCTTCCCGTCGAGCGCGATCGACCGCATCGAAGTGCTGCGTGACGGCGCCTCGACGCAGTACGGCTCCGACGCGATCGCCGGCGTGGTGAATCTCGTGCTCAAGGAAGGGCAGTTCGCACCGTTCATCAACACGAGCACCGGTCAGTACCGTCCGGGCAAGGGATTCCAGAACGACGGCACCACCAACGACATCGGCGGCGGCGTCGGATTCAAGCTCGGCCGCGGCTCGCTCAGCCTGTTCGGGCAGTACATGAAGCGCGAGGCCACGAATCGCGCCTGCCCAGACGGCAGCTTCCCCGACCTCAACGGCGTCCGCGACTCGGTCGCCAACTGTCAGGTGATCGTCAAGCGGAACGGCGTGCAACAGCCCAACGTGCACTGGGGCGACGGGATCGAGCGTGACATCCACACCTTCGCGAATCTGCGCCTGCCGCTGAGCGCTGACGGAACCACAGAGCTCTATGCCTTCGGCGGCTACTCCGACCGCGACGGTACCGGCAACGGGTTCTTCCGCAAGCCGCAGAACGGGCGCAACTGGGCGCAGATCTATCCGCTCGGGTTCCTCCCGGAGTTCCGACCGAACGTGATCGACTATTCGGCGACCGGCGGCCTTCGCACCGATATCGGCGGCTGGGCAGCGGACATCGGAGCCACCTACGGCTACAACGGCTTCGACTTCAACCTGCGCAATACGCTCAACTCGTCCCTCGGCCCGAGCCTCTCCACGCCGACGGCGCCGGGTCCGGACCGTGTGCTCGGCACGGCGGATGATCCGGGCATTCCCAACCAGACGGCCTTCTTCGCCGGCGCGTTGCGTCGCGGCGAGTTCAACCTCAGCGCCAACCTGTCAAAGGCGATGCAGATGGGGCTCGCCAACCCGGTGAACGTGGCGGTCGGCGTCGCGTTCCGCCGCGAGAACTACGAGGTGGTCGCTGGCGAGCGGGCGTCCTGGATCCAGGGCTACCACCTGACCAGAGATAGCAGCGGCGTCGCGCAGGGTGGCTCGTCCGTCTTCCAAGGGTTCGCACCGAGCGACGCGAGCGAGAACAGCCGCACCAACTTCGGCGGCTACGTCGACCTCGAGACCAACCTCTCGCAGTCGGTGCTCGTGAACGCCGCAGGGCGCTTCGAGAGCTACAGCGACTTCGGCCAGGCGTTCACCGGCAAGGCCGCGATGCGCTACCAGCCGGATCGCAAGTTCGTGCTGCGTGGCGCGGTGAGCACCGGGTTCCGCGCGCCGGGCCTGCAGCAGAGCTGGTACAGTCACACCACGACCGCGATCCAGAACGGCGTGCTCATCGAAGTCGGCAACTTCCCCGTTACCAACCGCGCCTCACGCATCTTCGGCGCGAAGCCGTTGCAGGAGGAGAAGTCGGTCAACCTGAGCGCTGGCTTCGCCTACTCGCCGACCAACAACCTGAACCTGAACGTCGACATCTACCATATCACGATCAAGGATCGCATCCTGCTCGGCGCCACCTTCGACGGCACGTCGGATCCGGTCGTCGCGCAGATCCTGCTCGACTCCGGCTTCACGTCGATCGCCGCGGTGCAGTTCCCGACCAATGCACTCGACACCAAGTCGGACGGCATCGACATCGTCGCGAACTACCGCATGTTCGCGGGGAGCGGCACCTTCGACTTCTCGTTCGCGGTCAACTTCGCCAAGAACAAGATCACGCGCGTCAGTCCGCTCCCGGACATCCTGCAGGGGACGGCGACGATCTACACGAGCGCGCTCGACATCGTCACGATCAACGCGATCGAGAAGAATCGTCCGGATCGCCGGTCGACCTTCACGACCAACTACTCGGTGGGCCGATTCCACGCGATGGCGCGCGCGTCGGACTTCGGGAGCTTCGTGGACGGTAGCCTCGACGGCCTCGAGACCTTCGGCGCCAAGATGCTGCTCGACGGCGAGCTCGGGTACCGGTTCCAGGCGGTCAACATCTCGATCGGGGCGCGCAACCTGATGAACGTCTATCCCGACCAGGTGAAGGTCGCGGACAACACGAACAACGGGACGTTCATCTATCCCGGGGCGTCGCCGTTCGGTTACAACGGACGCTTCGTCTACCTGCGTTCGGAGATCGTGCTCAACCGCTAGTCGCTGGGCAGTATGAAGGAAGCGGGGCCAGGGCAGTCGCCCGGGCCCCGCTTCTGTTTCCGTCCGCAGACCTCGGCAACTTACATCGTCGCCGAGCCCGCGGCGTTCAACGTTCGAGCTTGAACCCGGCGTCGACAGTCGGTCGCCTGGGAGCATTGGCCACATACCACCCAGTGAGGTACATCCACTGCGCCATTCGCGTGAGCTTGGCGTAGTCGATCCGCTCGGGGAGGTCGCCTGCGGTGTGGTAGTCGTCGTGTAGGTTCGTGGTGTACATCAGCGCCGGGATCCCCAGTCGCGCATACGGTAGGTGATCGCTGCGAAAGAACCATCCCTCAGGGTGCGTCGGGCGGTCCCAGAGCGTGTCGATCACGAACCGGCCGGTCGCGGCGTTGGCCCGTAGCGCCATCGCCACGAGTTCGCTCGAGACGCGGTGCGGCGGCTGTGCGCCGAGCAGGGCTGCGGTGTCGGGATGGTTGCGGCCGATCATGTCGCCATTGAGTACGGTCACGATCTGCGACAGCGGTACCAGCGGATGCGCCGCGTGGTAGCGCGAGCCCAACAGCCCGCGCTCCTCGGCGCCGTGGTGCACGAAGAGCAGTGACCGCTTGGGTCTCTGCGCCACGAACGCCCGCGCCGCGGCGAACTGCGCGACGCTCACCGAGGCATTGTCGTCGGCGCCGGCAAGCACCGAGTCGCCGGGCACGAGCAACCGAACGCCATTGGCGTCCTGATGCGAGCTGTAGAGCACGTACTCGTCGCGCAGCACCGGGTCGGAGCCGCGCAACTTGCCGATGACGTTCACTGAGGGTGTTTCGAACCGTTCGAGGCGAACGGAGAGCGTCGCGGCCGGGCCAAGGTGAAGCAGGGCGGCCGCTGAGGCCCGCAGTACGAACGCGGGAGACGGCCCGGCGCCGAGCACGGGGACCGGTGCCACGCGACTGGACCCCCCTGCGCTCCGTGGCGTCGCGTTGTCCACGTCGTAGTCGCCGCGCGCCCGTGTGAGGGCCAGCGCGTAGAAGTCCATGTCCACCGTCGAGTCGGCCACGAGCAGCACCGCCGCCGCGCCGCGGCGCGTGAGCCGCGCGAGTGTGCCGGTGATCGCCGCCGCCGCATAGCGTGCCGAGGCGGGGTAGCTGTACTGGCGGATCGTCCCCGGTGCCGGTGCGCGCAGCATGGTCGCGACGATGCGTCCACGTATGTCGATCGTCGTGTCGGCCGGATCGGAGAGCCAGAGGACCGTTCCCGCGGCTTCGACGGGCGCAACCCCCAGCGGGATGATCTCCTCGAAGAGCGCGACTCCCTGGCCGGCGATCGTCGCGCGGCTCGCTGACACCGCCACGCGCGTGCGCGTGATGTTGAACCATTGGAACCAGGTGCCGTCATCTCCCGCGGGCTCCAAGCCAAGGCGCGCGTACTGCTCGGCGACCCAGACCGAGGCTTTCATCTCGTCGAGCGTGCCGCCTTCACGTCCCCGCATGGCCGGTGAGGCCATGGCGAAGAGATCGCGACGGAGGTCGGCTTGGCGGATCTCGCGGATCGCGCGGGGGACGGTCGGTGCGGTGGCGTTCGCGGTCGCTGGTGCGGGACGCTGCGCGCTGACGACTACCGGCAGCGCGAGGAGGAGGAGGAGCAGGCGTGGGCGCATGTTACGCGACCCATCGCTGTGCGGTGGCCTTTCGCGCGAGCAACAGCAGACCCACACCGATCAGTAGTACCGTGCCCTGGATCGCGTACGCTGCCGTCTCGGGCTTCGCCTCCGCTGGGCTCAGCGCGAAGATGGACACATCCTGCACGACGAGCCCCAGCACCGACGCGACGAGCAGCGGCAGCGCCCAGCGCTTGCGCAGGATCAGGCCGAGGCTGCCAAGCGCGCCGGCCCAGACCGCGATCGCCGTTGCCGTGACCGACCAGGCGGGGCGCGCGGCGTACATCGCTTGCTCTGCCGCGGTCATCTTGGCGACGTCCTCTGGGGTGAGCATCACGTCGGCGAGGTAGGCGGCACAGCCGAGCAGGTTCCAGAGCAGGGCGACGATGGCGACCGGCAAGTACCACTTCGGGGGCTGTTCCATGCGGTGCACTCCGGGGTTGTTGGCTGCGCGATGATAGGAGCTGCCAACGAGATTCGCAAGACGGGTCGACGCCGTTTCACGATCAGTCCGGCGCGGCGCACTAGCGCGGTGCCCGGGCCGGTGGCAAGATAGCGCACTCAGCGCCTCGAGCGCCCCCTTTGTCCACGGAGTGCCGTCGTGCAACGCAAGGTGCGCAGTGTCGGTCTGGTGGTCGCGCTCTCGGCGGCCGCGCTCGCGTTCGGTCGATCCGATGTGCGCGCGACCATCACGCGTGATCCGGTCGCGGACGAGAGTGTCGTACGGTCCGACCTCGACACGTATGACGACGCTCGGCTCATGCGCGACCTCCGGGATGAACTCAATGACGTCCTGGAGGAGGTGGAGGATGACGATGTCGAGCTCGAAACGCTCGCAGGGTTGATCCTCGATGCCTTCGGCGACGACGGCGACACCGGTGCCGAGACCGATATCTCGCTGCAGGATCTGGAGGCCGAGATGAAGGAGGCGGAAACAACGCTCGAGGAGGTCATTGTCGGAGCGCTCGGCATGGGTGTCAGTGATGCGGGCGGAACGGAATCGACGCACGCGGTCCCGATGCTCATCCGTGCGAGTCGGGGAGTCGGCGTCGAGATGCAGTCCGACCACCCCCGCACGCGCACCCTGCTCGAGCGGACCGCGGTCCGCACGAGGAACACCGTCCGGCAAGCCAAGAGTGCGCCTGCGCGCGGGACCAGCGGCGTGTGATCGAGCGGGACCGAGCGCAGGACGCGGGCACGACGGCGCAGCGCAGCGAGGCGGGCCGGTACCCGTTCCCCGTGAGTCGCGGGCCCGAGGAGTCCCCGTACCTCACGTGGATCCGCAATCATTCGAACTACATGACGGCGCGGGGGTTGCTCGACTACCTCCGCGCCGCCGGCGTTCTGCTACGCGGGATGGTCATCAACTTCCTGATCTTCGTTCCGTATCTCCTCGCGCTGGCGATCGGTCTCGCCTACTCCCACCACTGGCTGCGCTCGCACCCGTTCTATCTGACGCTCGGTGTGCTCGGCTTCGCGTTCGTCTGGGTGCTCCTGTTCGCCCTGTCGGTGCCGATCCTGCGCGTCGTACTGCACAACAGGAGTGTGGAGACCGGCAGTGAGAGCACGGTCGGTCAGCGCGACCGGTACGAACGGTCCTTCGGCGCGCTGCTGCTCGCGGCAGGCCTCATCTTCGCGCTCGAGTCGCTGCCGTGGCTGCTCGAGTCCTTCCATGATCGCCTGCAGCTCGGGTCGGTGACCTGGCCGGGCACCCTGGCCATGGCGTCGATCGGACTCGCGGCGCTGAGCGGAGCGAGTCAGCTCCTCGCGCTCCTGAGCGGTGTCCGCAAGCAGGTCGCGATGGTCCTGGTCGGCGTGCTCGGGCTGCTGGTCCCGGTGCTCGTCGTGGTCGCGGTGACGGACTATCTGCTCTACGGTCTTCCCCCGTCGTTCCTCTGGATGATCAGTCCATTGGCCGTGCCGGTCGCCGGCGTGATCGGACTCGTCATCACGATCGTGCTCGGCGTGCGACGTCGTGCGTTCCTGCCGCGTGAGGTCGCCGCGGTCTCGGGGCTCGTTGTGGTGAGCGTCGGAGTGGCCGTGGGGGTCGTGTGGCTGGGCTCGATCGCGATGGATGAGGCGGGCGCAGGCAACAAGGAGCTCGAGCAGACGCTCGGGATGATGAAGGAGACCGCTGCGCAGTTCGAGCGGATCGAGAACCGAAAGGATCTCTCGCCCGAAGTGGTCACGCTCTTGGACGCTGGCGCGTTCGCGAACGCACAGTATCAAGCTGGCGGCGCACTGCGGCTGGACGAGCTTCGGCAGGACAGCATCCGTGCGGCGAGAGCCGACAGCATGCGAGGTGGCTGGTATGACGTGATCGCGCCGCTGCGCGAGGCGGAGACCGATGCCAAGCGCGCGGCGAGCTATCTGGAGTCGCAGATGCCGCTGGCGTCGCTCGCGTATCGGCTCTCTCGACGTCCGACCACTGAACTCGACCCGTTGCGCGAGGAACTCGTCCGTTTGGCGCGGGTCGGCGTGATCGATGAGATCGCCGGTCAAGTGGGAGGGCACGACGGAGTGGCGACGCACCTCTCGGACGCGCTGCTCGATCACTACCTCGAGTTGGAGCTTCGCAAGGCCCCGTCAGAGACTCCCGACGTCAAGCGCGACCCTCGGCTCGCGGTCCGCTCGCGCTACGGACGATTGGTCGCCGACAGCGTGCGTGAGCGCGCCCGCGATGCGATGCGGTGGGCGCTCACCGTGTCGGACGACGCCGGGATCGCGGTGCTGCTTGATGAGGAGGCCCTGCTGCGCGCGGTGGAGAAGAAGTTTGACGACGTCCCGGGCACCGCGAAGAGAGCGCAGCTCGCCGGAACGCGCGAGCTCGCCACGCTGCTGACGCATCAGGAACTCCTCGACCTCGTCTTCCCATCGGCGCTCGCGCGCGGACTGGCGCCTCCCACGCGCTCCGAACGCGCCCGATTGCTCCGCGCGGCCGTGCCGCGCTTCCCGGTCGGTCCGGACAGCACGTCGGCCGCGTCGGCCGCGACGGCCCGCGTCCTCGCGACCCTGTCGACCCGTCTCGCCGCCGTGCGTGAGATCCCGGAAGAGTCCACGTCGCATCGACTCGCGCTATTCCATCGCACCAACGCCGCGTTCGGCGCGGACGTGGCGAGCGCCGCTGGTCCACCGACTCGCAACGCTGAGCCCACCGACGACGAGATCGGCCGTGCGGCCGCACTGCAGCTCGCCGGGCACGCCGTCGCGGAGATCGACGCCGACTACCTGCGGGGCCTGGCGTTCGGGGAGTCCTACGAGCAGCCCGAGGGACGTCTTCGCGCGCTTGCCGATTCGATCGAGCAGGACTGGGCGAGCTCCGCACGGTGGAAGTCCTTTCTCGCGCTCGAACGCGTGCCACTGGACTCGCTCGCGGCTGTGCCGTTCCCGCCGGCCGTGGGAGGGGAGATCGAACCCTACGAGGATCGCACGGACGCCGAGCGGCGCGCCATTCGAGACCGGGCACCGGCGCTCTGGCCCGACGCACTGCGGCTCCGATACCTCGTCGCGGCCAAGGCGCTTCGCAACGACACGCAAGCGCTCGCGGCGCTCGCGCGCGTGCAGTTGATCGAGCGCGCTCTTGCTGACGCCTCAGCGGGACCGGATGTGCACAAGCAGTACGACGTCGTGATGGACGCGTTCGCGACCAACCCTTTCTATCTGTTGGGCGCTGACGAGATGGCGATGGTGGCAGTGGCCCTGTACTGGCGGAACGATCCACTCCGCACCGATGAGCTCTTGGCGAAACTCATGTTCGGGGTCCACGGACGGCTCGAACAGGTCGCTCTCGCCAAGGTGAAACGTCGGGTCACCACGCAGCTCATGCCGCCCAAGGTGATCTTCATCGTCCTGCTGATCGTCGTCATCTGGCTCGGCTGTTGGATCACGGTCGACGTCAATCTCACTTCGATCCACGGACTCTACCGCGATCGGCTCGCGTCGGCCTTCCTCGTGGGGAGGGACACGAAGGGCGACATCGGCATCGAGGACGACGTCGCCCTCGACGAGATCTGCCGCTACGAGGCGCGCTCAACGGCGCCCTATCACATCATCAACGTCGCGCTCAACCTCCAGGCCAGCACCGACATCGGGATCCGTGATCGACAGAGTGACTTCTTCTGTTTCACGCCGCGGTATGTGGGCGGACACCGCACCGGCTACTGCCGCAGCGAAACGTTGGAGCAGGTCTTCCCGCAGTTGGACGTTGCGACGGCGATGGCGATCTCGGCCGCCGCCGCGGCACCGAACATGGGTCGCGGCACGTCGCCGCTCCTCGTCGCCTTCATGACGCTCATCAATGTGCGGCTGGGGTTCTGGGTGCCGAACCCGCGACGGCTCGAAGGGTTCTCGTTCGACGAGGTGTTCGCCGACGAACTGCACGAGATCGAGAGCCGGCGAAGCCAGGTGTATCCCGACGGGCCCGTGCGGGCACTGGGGGCCGCCCCCGATGCGCAACGGACCCCGACCGTCGCGCACGGACTCGTCGGCATCGCGTTCTCGGGCGGTGGCATCCGCTCCGCGTCGCTCAATCTCGGGATCTCGCAGGCGTTGCACCAGGCCGGCGTGTTCGATCACTGCGACTACATGTCGACGGTCTCGGGAGGCGGGTACGTTGGATCGAGCATCAGCACCTTGATGCGGGCCCGCGAGGCGCTCCGCAGCGAGAGCACCGGAACGGTGTCGATCGAGCGCACGCCGGCGTTGGCCGACGGGCGACTCGGCGAGCAGGTCGTGACCGTGACGCCGCAAGGGGCCGGCGAGCCGCCGCGCACGTACCGATTCACGGAGCGTGCCGCACTCGGAGTGACGCACGGGGAAACGATCGTGGCGGGCCGCTCATTGCTGCGACCGCGAACGATGCGGGGCCGGAGCGAGGTCGCGGGAGTGGTCGACGTCGAGACCTCGGCCGAGGGCGCGTCGATCGTGCGTGTGACGGGGCAGGCAGGAGTGGCGCCCCGAGAGTACCGGTACACGAGGTTCGATGCGCTGAACGTCAAGCAGGGCGAAATAGTCGCGGTCGGTAGCAACCTGATCCGTCGTCGCGACACGCAGGGCTCGCGCTTCCGCTGGCGCGTGCGCCCGGCCGCGCTGCTGCGCGAGGCGCTCAGTAGGCTCGACGAGACGCACGACTGGGTGAATCTCTCCGACGGGGGCCACATTGAGAACCTCGCCGGGATCGAACTGCTCCGTCGCCGTTGCAAGTACATCATCATCGGCGACGGTGAGGCCGATCCCATGCTGCACTTCGCCGGTCTCGCGCGACTCATGCGCTATGCGAGCATCGACTTGGGCATCGGTATCGACCTCGACCTCGACGCGTTGCGGCTCCGCGCCTCGACCGAGGAGCGCGACGCTGGCCAGGTGAGCGCAGCGCACTGGACCGTCGGCACGATCACCTACCCGCCCCGCGATGGGGCAGGGGCGACCGAGACCGGCTACCTGCTCTACCTCAAGTCGTCCTTCACCGGCGACGAGCGTGAGGTCATTCGCGAGTATCGGCATCGCTATCCCGACTTCCCGCATCAGTCGACTGCGGACCAGGCCTTTGACGAGGACCAGTTCGAAGCCTACCGTGCGCTCGGTCAGCACATTGCCGAGGGCGCGCTCGAGACCTCCCGCTCGGTGCCTGGCGGCGAGGCGCTCTCCTTCGCGGAGTTCGAGGCCTGGATCGCGCGCCTCGCGACTCTATCCGTCACGACCGGTCCTCCCTAGCTTCACGCTCCTCACCCTGGAGCCGTCCTGATGGCGCATCGCAAGCGCGTGCTGATCGTGAACTGCTACTGGCCCGAGACTCGGGTGCCCATGCAGTTACCCAACGAGATGCCCATGCCCTTGGCCCCGGTGCATCTCGCGGGTCACTTCGCGCGCGAGCAGTGGGAGATCCGTCTCTACAACGAGGTCGCGAACGGCCACCTCGAGATCTTCGCGCCGGAGCTTCTGCAGTGGCCTGAAGTCGTCGTGTTCTGCGGGCTCACCGCGGCGTTCGATCGGTTCCTTCACCTGAGCGCGTATTTCAAGACGCACGATCCGTCCGTCGTCACGATCGCCGGCGGACTTGCGGTCCGGCTGCTCCCAGCGCACGCGGCGACGAAGTTCGACTACGCCTGCCGCGGCGACGTCGAGGAGATCCGCGAGGTCATCCGCGAGGCCTTCGGTGAACAGTACGTCGCCGAGGACCCGGTGCCGCGCTACGACCTCGCGACCTGGATGGGCCGCTGGATCGGCTACGCCGAGTCGAGTCGCAACTGCAACTTCCGATGCAGTTTCTGCACGCTCACTGCCGATTCGCTCCCGTGGAAGGGCACCGACGCCGCGATGTTCATGCGCGACCTCGAAGCGATGGGCCCGCGCGTGCTGCTGCACATCGCCGACAATCAGTTCGCAGGGGCGGGGCGCGATGCCTTCGCCGCGCGACTCGACGTGCTCAAGCGCGCACGCGAACGCGGGCTCTTCAAGTTCTGGGCGGGTTTCGTCACCGACGCCTTCCTCTGGGACGCGGAGAACATCCGCCGCGCGAAGGAGTCGGGCTGCATCTCGCTGCTGATCGGCGTGGAGTCGTTCGACACCGCGTGGCTGCGCAGCATCAACAAGCCGCAGAACGTCCGCGAGTCGCAGCAGGCGCTCATCCGCCGCTGCCTCGAGGCAGGGATCCTCTTCCAGTACGGCCTGGTGTTCGATCCCACCGAACGTCGGGTCGCCGACATGGAGCGCGAGCTCGACACGATCGCGGACGACCACACGATCCCGGCGCCCAACTTCATCTTCGTCGCCACGCCATTCCCGGGCACGCCGTTCTTCGCCGACCGGCACGGGCGCGGGTTGATCCTTCCCAGTACGAAAGTGCGCGACCTCGAGGGCTCCACGCTGAACCTCCGTGCGCTCGACGGCGAGGAGACGGCGGCGACCTTCCTGCGGACCACCAAGAATCTCGTGGGTCGCAAGGGACGCTTCCTCGCGCATCAGGCACGCTTCCACTGGCACTATCTCGACGCGCTCGAGCCGCATGTGCATCTGTCGTCCGCGCTGACCATAGGCAGCATCATGTCTCCACAAGGGCTCTCCAACCCGCGCTACCTGTTCCAGTCCCGCGCGCCCCGCACGCACATCGGCGGCACCGATCGTGTCGATCCGGTCTATACGCCGCGGCACCCCGTGGCTCCGCAGTACGCCGGCTGGTTCCGGCCGACCATGGTCACGTTAGCCGACGGCACGTTGAATCCGACGATCGCGGATGATCTCCTCAGGTCGCGCCGCACTCCCGCCGTTCCCGCGGAGGCCTGATGCCGCTCACGCCGCGTCCGCGGGTCTCGGTGCAACCCTGGTGGCAGACTGCCCGGGTGATCGTGTTCCTGCTCGCGCTCCATCTGCTCCCACTCGCCGCCGTCATCGCCGGCACCACCGCGGCCGACTGGTGGACCTTCGTCGTCACGCACCTGATCATCGCGTTCTTCGTCGCGAGCGGACTGCATCGCTACTTCGCGCATCGTGCGTTCCGGACCAGCCGCGCCGGACAGTTGGTGCTCGCGGTGGGGAGCTGTCTCGCCTTCACCGATCCGATCGGCTTTGCGGGCAAGCATCGCATCCACCACCGCTTCTCCGACACCGAAGGCGATCCGCACTCGCCCAACGACGGCTGGTTCTCGTGCTGGATCTGGAGTCTCGCCGACGATCATCTCACTGATGCCCAGGTGACCGCGGCCTGTCCCGATCTCATGCGCCATGCCGAGTTGCGCTGGTTGCACCGGTTCTACTGGGTGCCGGGTGCCGCGGTGGCCGGCCTCTACTTCCTCTGGGGCGGAGTCCCGCGCATGGCGATCGGCTTCGCGCTGGCGCTGGTCACGGCCTTGCATCTGACGTCGGCGGTGAACTATGCCTGCCACCGTTGGGGCGCTCGTCCCTTTGACACCAAGGAGGGATCGCGCAACAACGTGCTCGTGGCGCTCATCACCTGGGGCGAGGGCTGGCACAACAATCATCACCGGTACCCGACGGCCGCGCGCGCCGGGTTCCAGTGGTGGCAGGTCGACATGAACTACGTGGCGATCAAACTGCTCGCGGCGCTCGGGCTCGTCTGGGACGTGCACGAGGTGCCCGAGGCGCTACGCCGGCCGCAACCGTTGCTCCACACTGACCCGCTGCATCACCCCGAGGCTACCTCATGACACGCCCATTCGGCCGCATCTCGCTCGGACTCTCAGGCGGCGGCACGCGCGCCGCCGGCTATCACCTGGGCGTATTGAGCTATCTCGATCGCATGGGACTGCTGCAGGACGTCGCCGTGATCTCCGGTGCGTCGGGCGGCGGCTTCGTGACGAGCACCTACGCGATGTCTCAGGCCAAGGGGCAGAGCTTCGAGCAGTACAGCAACTGGATGCTCGACAAGCTGCGCCGTGGACGGATGGCGGAGTGGGTCCTCGACAACTTCGCCAATCGCCCGCCACGAGGGCACGCGGGACGACGCACCGTGATCTCGTCGCTGGCGGAGGCATACAACACGCACTTCTTCGAGGACTTCAAGTTCGGAGAGTTCCTCAAGCGGCAGCCCAATGGCGGATGGAAACCCGTCGGTCATCTGGAGGAAGTGATCATCAACGCGACCGACTTCCGTTCCGGACTCGGGTTCCGGTTCCAGCTGAACGCGCCGGCAGGGAACGGACAGTCGCCGATCGATCCCGAACGGTTGCGGCATGCTCGGCTCGCTGACGTGATGGCCTCGTCCTCCTGCCTGCCGGGAGGCATGGAGCCATTCTTCTTTCCCGAGGACTTCGTCTGGGAGGGCGCCGAGGGCGTGCGGGACTTCGAGGCGCTGCGCGACGGATTCCGGACGAAGGGAGTCGATGCGGTCCCGCTCATGGATGGCGGCCTCTACGACAATCAGGGCCTCGAGGCCATGATGCAGGCCGCGACGCGCATTCGATGGGAGGACGGTGACAGTGCTCCCGATCCGGGTCTGGCTGCGGAGTCGGAGGTGTTCAGGGGGATCAGCGAGTCGCAACGATTCGAGGGTGAGTTCGATCTGCTCTTTCAGCAGATCGCGGCGGGAAAGGTGCCCAAGGACCCGCCGGGCGTTGTGATCATCTCGGACGCGGTCAGTGAGGCCGATCCGATCTTCCGCGCGGGCTACGCCGCCGGACCGACGGACGGAGGCCCGCTGCGCACGCTCGCACAACCGCCCGACAAGGGGCTCCGACTGTCGTCGGCGCTGTGGGCGTGGTGGATCCTCGTCCTGCTCACCGGTGCGACCGCACTGGTCGTGGGTGTCGACCTCTTTCAGTTGATGCAACAGAACGAGTGGATGCTCACGAATCTGCACATGGACGAGGTGCCTGGGCTCACGACGCTCAACTACATCGTCCCGATCCTGCTCGCGGCCGCCGTCTTCGTGGCGCTCGTCGTCACGCGGCGCACGGTCAGGGAGGTGCTCGCTGCCGTCGATCAGATCCTCGAGACCGAAGGTCGTCGGGAGGCCGATCCCGGCGCCGCGCCGAGCACGTGGAGTTTCCTCCGTCGTCTCCGCATCGCGCAGCTGCCATGGCTCGTGCACATCCGGATCGCCGCACTCATGTCGGTCGTCAGCGACATCTTCTTCGTGCGGCATCGCATCCTCGGCTATTCACTGCTCTATGGATTCCCCGGCTGGCGCCGTCAGCTCCTGAGCGTCGAGATCTTCAGCCTGTCGGTCGTTCCGCCAATGGACGCGCCGACGGTCTCGCCGAACATGAAGGCCGTCGGTGAACTCGCCGCGAAGCAGCCGACAGCCTTCTGGTACGACAAGCCGCATCAGCTCGAGGAGCTCGTCGCGACGGGCCAGATGTGCATGTGCCGCAACCTCATCGTCTTTCTCCGTCGACGGCTGAGGGAAAAAAGCGGGGCGCATCGCACGGATCTGCAGGAACTGCTCTCGCGCGCCGAGGCCGATTGGGCTCGCTTCACCGAGAATCCCGTTGCGCTCGTGCCGCGGGCCGCACGTCCGACGCAGCCGATGGCGAAGCTGGAGGCCTGAGCTGGAGGCCTGAGCGGGAGGCCTGAGCTCGCGGCCTGAGCTGCAAACGCAGGCGCTGAGCGCCTACGAGGTCAGCGCTGTGCGCGCGCGGTAGAGCTCGCCGAGCCCCGCACGCGTGAGCGCGTCGGCGTAGCGCGCGTCGGCGACCGCTGCGCGGCCGGCATGCAGCATGGCGAGCGGCGTCAGCGCGTGTGGGTCGTGTTCCGCAAGCGCCTGAGAGAGCAGGGGGATCGCTTGCTCGAGCTCTCCGAGTCCGAGATGGATCCACGCCGCAAGCCCCGGTCGCGGCCCGTCAGCGCGCGTGGTGATCTCGAGCAGCGCGGCGCGCGCGGTCGCGTCGTCTCCCGCCACCGCCGCCGCGTGCGCGTGCAGCGCGACCATGTACGGCAAGCGTCCGGACCTCGCGACGGCCCGGCCGAACCAGTCGAGCGCCTCGGCGACGTTGCCGCGCTCCAAGTGCGCACCGCCGAGCGTCCAGAGGCAGGGCAGCGCGTTCGCATCGAGTTCCAGTCCCCGTCGCACGAAGCGCTCGGCGCGATCCGGCTCGCGGCTCAGCACGGCGGCCCAGCCCACCGTTGCCGCGACCAGTGGTGACAGCGGCTCGAGGTGCAGGGCCGTTTCCGCCTCGCGGTGTGAGGTGCTGACGTCGCCGGTGAACGCGAGCCACTGGCAGAGCGTCGCGTGTGAGCCACCATGACGCGGCCCCAGTTCTATCGCGTGTCGCAGCGCGCGGCCAGACAGCTCCATGTCGTGTCCGAGGAGCAACTCGAACAGTCCCCGCGCGTACTGCGCCTCCGGCAGCTGCGCGTCGGCAGCGACCGCGCGTTCGGCGGCCGCCCGCCCGCGATCGAAAGCCACCTGCGGTGGGAGCGCGCCGTAGTAACTGAGGAACGAGAAGCCGTCCGAGAGTCCGGCCCACGCCTGTGCGAATTCGGAGTCGAGACGCACCGCCTCCTGGAAGCACCCCATCGCCTTGTCGAGCGCTCGCTGATTCCAGAAGTACCGCCCCTTGAGCACCAGCTCGTAGGCGGGAAGGTTCTCGGTGCCGCGCCGCACGCCGGTGATCTCGTCGCCGCCGGCGGTCGAGAGGCGCACCGACAAGGCGTCGGCGATCGTGAGGGCGAGCTCGTCCTGCAGCGCGAACACGTCGTCGAGGTTGCGGTCGAACCGCTCGGCCCAGCGTTGGTGTTGGGTGCGGATCTCGATCAGCTGCGCACTGATACGGACCCGCGCGCCGGCGTGGCGCACGCTGCCTTCGAGCACATAGGCGACGTTGAGCGCGCGGCCGATGTCCTCGACCGTGGCGCCGCGTCCCTTGAACGAGAAGACCGACGTTCGCGATGCCACGCGCACGCCGCGCAGGCGCGAGAGCGTGGTGATCAACTCGTCGGTCATCCCGTCGCAGAAGTAGTCGTGCTCGGGATCGTTGCCCACGTTCACCAGCGGCAGCACCGCGACCGACCGCTCGTCTGCGACGGCGGCCGTAGCGCCAACACGCCCGCTCGTGCTACCCGGCGTTCCGGTTGTCTCGGGGGCGTCGGTGCGAAGACCGACGCGCAAGGCGAGCACGAACTCCGCGGCCGTCGCAAAGCGCAACGACTTCTGCTTCTCGAGCGCCCGCGCGACGGCGGCCGCCACGCTGGGCGGTACGTCGCTCCGTCGCGAGGCGAGCGGCGGTGCGGGTTCGGTGAAGAGTCGTTTGAGTATCCCCACCGAGGTGCCACTCCCGAACGGCGCTTCACCGGCGATCATCTCGAAGAGCATCGCGCCCAGCGCGTAGATGTCCGTGCGCGCGTCCACCCCTGGGTCGCCTTCCGCCTGCTCCGGACTCATGTACGAGGGCGTGCCGACCGATATCCCGGTACCCGTCACGCGGGTGCCGTCCGCAGTGGCGATCCGTGCGATGCCGAAGTCGGCGACGATCGGCACACCGTTCGACATCAGGATGTTCTCCGGCTTGATGTCGCGATGGATCACGCCGCGCTTGTGCGCGTAGTCGAGCGCGCGGCCGACGACGACGGCCACCTCGATCGCTTCATCGATCGGCATGGGACCACTCGCCTCGATGCGCCCACGCAACGTCCGAGCGCCTTCGACGAACGGCATGACGTAGAAGAGCAGATCACCCGCGCCTCCCGAGTCATGCAGCGGGAGGATGTGCGGGTGCTGCAGGCTCGCCGTGAGTCGCACCTCGGCGTTGAATCGCTCAAGGCTGACGCTGCTCGCGAGTTCGGGGCGCAGCACCTTGATCGCCACCACGCGATCATGACGGAGGTCGATCGCGCGATAGACCGACGCCATGCCTCCGGAGCCGACAAGATCTTCGAGCCGGTAGGAGGCGCCGAGGGCCGAACGCAGTTTGTCGAGCTGGTGAGGCAGTCGAGCTCCGGAACAGGAGTGCGGCCGAGGATGTGCCGCAACAGCCGTATGATATCCTCTCCGCGAGCACTCCGCAGGTGGGGCGCCCTACTCGGCGCGGGTCCCGCCGTGCGGGTCCCGCGCGACCGCATCCCGCGCGACCGCATCCCGCGCCATCACGCCCATGTCGAGCGCTCCGTTCCCCTCGGCGATCAGCGCATCCATGCGCGCCGCCAGCCCGGGCAACAGCGCCAGCGGCAACGCTCCCGCGGTCTCGATCATCAGTCGCACGTCCTTGCGTGCCATGGTGAGCTCGAAGCTCGCGGTGTAGTCACCCGCCGCCATCTTCGTGCCGCGCCCGGCGATGATCCCCGCGCCGAAGAAGAAGTTGAGCAGCGAGAGCGCTTCACCCGGCTTCACCGCGGAGTTCGCGGCGATCGAGAAGACGTCCGCGAGCAGCCCGCCACTGCCGATGATGTACGCATTGCCGCAGAGCTTCATCACCGCCGCGAGGTCGTTGCGCTCTCCCAGGTACTCAACGCGCAGCGCCTGTAGCTCCAGTGCGGGCTTCACCTGCTCGAAAAGTGCTCGCGGGCCACAGGCCATGATGATCCCCTGCGCCTCGCGCGCCGCTGCGGGTCCGATGAACACCGGGCAGTGCAGGTAGTGGACTCCCTCGGCGTTGAGCCGCGTCGCACGCGCGGCCGTGAGCATGGGGAGCGTCGTCGTGTGGTCCACGATGATCGCCCCGGGCGCGAGGCCGGGGCGCAACGCCCGTACGACCTCTTCCACCGACGCGTCGTCCTGCAACACCAGGTGCACACGCTCGGCGCCGCGCACGGCCATCTCCGGTGAGCCAGCGACGTGCGCGCCGAACAGCTGCAGCGCGCGGGCCTTGGCCGTGGTGCGATTCCAGACCGTGACGGAATCGCCACGCTTGCATGCGGCCTCCACGAAGGCGGCGCCGAGGAGGCCGGTGCCGAGGTACGCGATACTTGCCATGAGCGCGACTCGCAGGGCAGGGGGCGACGCCAGGCGAGCGAGCCGCCCGACGCCGTAGTGCGCATACTCAGGAATATGGCGGCTGCCACTGGGACCGAAAGCCCTCGCCATAGCAACCGTACTGACGGATGACACCCCGCCCACGCGCCCCCGGCGAGTTCTGCTGGCTCCACATCATCACGCCGCATCCCGCTGACGTGAGTCGTGTTGGCGCTCCAAGCTGGTTCGAGCTGCTGACCACGGTCATGGCGACGGCGCAGGCATTCTACGATGCGTTGTTCGGCTGGACCGCGGAGTCGATGCCGGGACAGTCTGTGCCGTACACGATCTTCAAGCTCGGGGACCGCCCCGTGGCCGGGATGATGGAACTCACCGACGAGATGGAGGGCGTCCCGCCCTGTTGGGTGACGTACTTCACGGTGAGCGATTCCGACGCCGCCGCGCGCGACGCATTGCGGCTCGGTGCCACGGTGTACATTGCGGTGAGGGAGGCGGCCGGCATCGGGCGCTTCTGCGGCATTCGGTCAGCGCAGGGTGTTCACTTCCTCGTGATGCAGTACGTTCCGTAGTGCGCGTCCACGAGGACTCCTCCCTGCTCAAGTGAACCAGACTTTCTTGCCCGGTCTGATCTCCGGCGTGCCTCTCCAGGCTATCATCGCCGGGATGCTGAGCTTGCTGGTCGCCGCCGTCATGCACCTTCTACTCTGGCGCATGCGGCGCGAAACCTACCTGCTCCTCTGGGGACTCGCGTGGTCCGCATTCGCGTTGCGGTACGCGCCGATGCTCTGGGGCGTTCCGTTCGACGCGCGGGCGCCGTTGAGCGTGGTCGGCACGGCTCGAGATCTGTTCTTCGTCGCCGGGGCGTCGCTCTACATGGGTCATCGCTGGTGGCGTTGGTTGCTGCTCCCTGCGGCCGTCGAGGCCCTGCTCATTCTCTCCGGGAGCCTGCGACACCCGACGTTCGGTGGGCTGGCGCTCAGCGTGAGGGTCAGCTCCTCGGTCGTCGCGCTGCTCATCGTTGCGGCGGTGCTCGCGCGTGCGGGACGCGCAGGGCGTGGGTCGCGACGGATGAGCGTCGCAGGGCTCTTGATCCTCGCCGGCGTGCTGCTGGTGAGTCCCGCCGTCACTGGGGGCGCCAGTGAGGCCATTGCGATCCTGATCCAACTGGGCGCGCTCGCTTTGGTGCTGGGCATCGCGTTCGCTGAGCTCGACGAGGCGAGCGCGCTCCGGCTCGCCGCCCTCAAGAAGCTCGAGGGCACCATGCAGCACGCGCTCCGCGGTCACGCGAACGTCTGCGCGGATTGCGACCGCGTGGAAGCGGCCGACAGATCCTGGCGCGCACCGGAGGAGTTCATCTACAGTGCGACGAACGCATCGGTGACGCACGGCATCTGCCCCCCGTGTGCGAAACGCGAGTTCGGCATCGACAGTGCCGACGCGGCGGCGTCCGCGTGATGCGAATGGGACTCGAGTTCGCGCAGCTCCAGGCGAGCGCACCTGCGTCGCTGACCCCAGTGGTGAATGCGCTCGTCGCGACGCTCGCCGCGGTCGCGGTATTCGCCTGGGTCTGGCGCGCCGACCGCGAAGCCTGGTTGGGGTGGCTCATCGTGACCTGGCTGCTCTGGGCCGTTCGCTACGTGCTCGGACTCGTGCCGACCGAAGCGTGGCCGATCGGCAGCGGGGTACTCGGCAACTCGCTCGGCACCCCACTGTTCTTCCTCCGCGACGCGGCCTTCACGCTCACGCTCTTTCACTTGGGCGCGCGCTGGGCACCGCCGGCTTGGCTCGTGATGCTGCTCCCGTTGTCGCTCGCGTACCTGGGCCTGTCGGCGGCTCAGGGGCTCGCGGATCGAGCGAATGCCTACCTCCTCCTCCAGCACGGCGCGCTCTGGGCCATCGGCGCGATCGTGGTCGGCAGCTCTCCGCGCCTCGACAGCCGAGCGCGCGTTCTCGCAGCGGCTGGCCTTCTCGCGCATGCGCTCGTCGTCGCGGGATCCGCCTGGCCTGCGACCGCGGCGTTCTGGAATGCGTTCGGTCTGGGCCTCGCGAGCGCCGTACACCTCTCGGTTGCGCTCGGCATCGGCATTGGCGTGCACCAGCGGCTCCTGGACGACCGCGAGGCCGCCGAGCTGCGAGTGGCGCGGGCACTCGAATACGCAGTGCGCGGCGTGGTACCGATGTGCGCGCATTGCCGAAGTGTGCGTGGCCCCGACGGCGCGTGGAAGACGCTCGAAGCGTTCGTTGCGCAGCGAACGGAGTTGCCGGTGGTCGATACGCGCTGCCCGAACTGCGCGGCGCGTGCGTTGGTGGCGGGTCTGGACGCTCAGTCCTTCACGACGCCCTGAGCGACTCCGACGGATCGATCCGGCTCGCGCGCGCCGCGGGCACCCAACAGGCAGCCATGCCGATCGCGCCCATCACCAGCGCCACGGCAACGAGCGTGGCCGGGTCGCGCGGTGCGACGCCATAGAGCAAGCCCTCGATGCTGCGCGCCAGCAGCAACGAACCCACCACGCCCGTGAGCAACCCGAGACCGACGAGCAGTCCGCCCTCACGCAGGATCATCGCCTGCACGCTGCGCGGGTCGGCACCGAGGCTCATGCGGATGCCGATCTCGTTGGTGCGCGCACTGACCGAGAAGGCCAGCACCGCCGCGATCCCGATCGCAGCGATCACCAGCGCGAGCAGGCCGAACGCACCGACCAGCAGCGCGTTGATCCGCCGCGGACCCACGCTCTCGTCGCGGATCGCGTCGAGCGACATCACATTCTCGATCGGCTGCTCGGGCGCGATCGACCGCACGATCGCGCGCGCCGCAGTCGAGAGACCGGCGAGATCCACGTCGCTGCGGATCACGAGCCCGCCCGAGGGGAAGTCGCCCTGAGCGAACGGCGTGAAGGTCACCGGCAGCGGCTTGGCGTCGAGCCCGCCGTCCTTGGTGTCTCCCACCACGCCGACCACGGTGCGCCAGTCCCCTGAAATTCCGATGAACTTGAGTACGTCACCGGTCCACGCGACCTGTCGGCCTACGGGGTCCACGCCCTGGAAGAGGCGGTCCGCGAGTGTCTTGTTGAGGATCACGACGCGACCGGCAGTGCGCAGGTCGGTGGAGCTGAACTCGCGCCCACTCAGCAGTGGGATCCCCGCGGCGCGGAAGTAGCCAGGGTCGGCCGTGCGATATTCGGCCATCGGGACCGCCTCACCCTGACCGAGCGTGCGGCCCTCGGCCTTGATCTCGAGCAGAAAGCCCGCCGCACGCAGCGGAATGGTCGAGCCTAGTCCCACGACCTGCACGCCCGGGAGCGTCGAGAGTTCCCGCTGCATCTGTTCGTAGCGGCTCGCCGCACGCGACAGGTCCGTGAGTGCGGTGAAGTCGGCAGGCACTTCCATGGTGAGCACATTCCGCGTGTCGAGACCGGGATCGACTGCGGCCAACTGCTGCATGGAGCGCACGAGCAACCCGGTACCGCTGAGGAGGATCACCGAGACCGCCACCTGCGCCACCACGAGCACCTGCTGCAGGCGACGGCGGCGTACTCCACCGGTGGACCGTGTGCCGCCCGCCGCGAGGCCCGCGCCGAGCGTACGCTCGGCGCCCACGCGTGGCGCGTACGAGAGCAACACCGCGACGCCGAGCGCCAGCAGCAACGTGAATGAGAGCACCACGCCGTCCACCTGGATCTCACTGGCGCGCGGACTGTAGCGGCCGATGAACGTCGAGAGCGTTCCCACGCCCGCATACGCGACCACGAGCCCGAGGGCAGCGCCGGCGAACGAGAGCACCAGATTCTCGGCGAGCAGCAGGCGCCTCAGGCGCGTTGTGCCGGCGCCGAGTGCGGCGCGCACGATCATCTCGTGCTCACGTCGCACGCCGCGCATGAGCGTGAGGTTGGCGACGTTCGCACAGGCGATCACGAGGACGAAGGCCGCGACACCCATCAGGAGCCAGAGTGTGAGGCGCGCGTCGGCGCCCAGCACTTCTTGGAACGGCGTGAGCGTCACGCCGTAACCGGAGGCCGCGTCGTAGGTCTCGGGGAACTGCGTGTGCACGCGGTCGGTTATCGTGCCCACTTCGGCGCGCGCCTGCTCCACCGTGGTGCCGGGCGCAAGGCGCGCGATCATCTCGGTCATGCGGTGCGAGCGACCCTGCACCATCATCGCGCTCACATGGTGCTCGCTGATCGACATGTTCATGAGCGCGTCGATCCGGCCGGGGAAGAACGGCGCCGGCTGCAGCACGCCGATCACCGCGACCGGCCGGTTGCCGATCCGCATGGTGCGACCGACTACTGCGCTGTCACCCGAGAAGTGCGCGAGCCAGTATGCGTGCCCGAGCATGATGACCGGCGCGGCGCCGGCGCCGTCGTCCGCGGGGCTGAATGGGCGGCCGAGCACCGGGGCGAGCCCCATCACCGAGAGGTAGTTGCCGGTGACGAGGCCCACGTCGATCTGTGAAGCGTCCTGGTCTTCGACGAGCGAGAGTGTGATCGGCGAGTACTCGGCGATCTCGCCGAGCGTGCGCGATGCCTCGCGGAAGTCGTTGATCTCAGGGACGGAGAACGCGATGTTCGTGGCCCCCTGCGCCGTGACCGACTGGCGTAGGTACATGAGTCGCTCGCCCTCGGCGTGCGGGAGGGGGCGGAGCAGCACGCCGCGCACGGCGCTGAAGATCGCGGTGTTGGCGCCGATGCCGAGTCCAAGGGTCAGGATGACCGCGAGGGCGAAGCCGGGCGCGCGCGAGAGACTGCGGAGGACGTAGCGGAGATCGAGGGACACTGGGGGCCTCGGGTAAAATGAGCGCCTGGCAAAGTCGTACGTTCTGTACGACGGCGCCAGCGGTCCCTACGTGAGTGATGATGCTTGGTGTCAGCGGACCCCTACGATCTTGAGCGAGGCGAGACATGCAAGGCCGTGTGAGGCAGCCGTCGACGCTGCGCGCCCACGCGTGCGCGCGCACGGCAGCCGGCGATGCCTAACGCGGAAAGCCGCTCTGCGGGAGCCGACCGGTGATCCGCAGCGCATTGCCGAAGTAGACCTTCTTGAGCACCGCGTCCGGCAGGTCGATCCCGTAGAGCTTCCACGACGCGTGGTAGTCGCGGTAGTAGTCGAAGTAGTCGTCGCGCGTCTCGAAGACGCGCCAATAGTACGGGTACTCCGACGGCTGGTACGAGTCCTTGCCGAAGAGGATCCGGTCCTGATACTGCACGAAGAAGTCGTGGGCGGCGCGCGGCTGACGGCCGATGTCGTATAGCACTGCGCCGACCTCGGTGAGGAGGTTGGGCATCTCGTCCATCAGCGTCGCGAGCCGCGGCAGATCGTTCGCATGCCACCCGAGGTGTGCGATCACGAACGTGGTCCCCGGATTGCGGCGGATCATGTTGTCACGCTCGGTCGTGAGCTGTTCAAAGCTCGGATTGCTCTCGGCCGGGTAACGGCGGCCCGGAAAGAGTGCGAGCTCCAGCCAGCGTTCGTTCTTGTTGTCGATCGGCTGCCAGAACTCCTGAGGGTCAGCGGTGTGGATGAAGACCGGGAGCTTGAGCCGCGCGGCGGCCTGCCAGACGGGATCGAGGTCGGGGTCGTCGATCTTGAGACGTGAGCCGTCGGCCTTCTTATTGGAGAGGCCGAGCCCCTTTCCGATCTCGCCAATGCCGACGGCACCGGCGGCGACGTCGGCCTCGAGCTGTGCGACCGCACGTTGCGCCCAGCCGGGGCCCACGTTGTTGAAGCTGACTCCCGTGAGGAAGCGCACGCGGTCGCGCATGCGGGGCGACGCGGCGACGAGCGCCGACTGCAGCCTGAGGGCGTCACCGCTGGTGTTGTTGGCCGCGACGATCATACGGACGCCGATCGCGTCGAGCTCGTTGCCGAACTGTTCCAGCGCCTCCGCCGACCCGAGTTGCGCGCCGGTAGGATGACCGTGGTAGTCGATCGCAGGGAACTTCGCCTTGGGGACCTTGTGCTCGACGGTCACAAGCGTGGATCGGGGCCGGTAGTCGAGAATGCTCGGTGCCGGGAGTGTTGGTGCTTGGCAGTTGCCAGGGCGGATCTCGGTCATGCCAGCCGGGCACTCTTGGCCGGGCTGGATCCGGGTTCCCCCAGCGCCCATCCCAGGCTGGGCCTCACAGGCCACGGCGGAGGTGAAGGCGAGCGCGAACGTTGTGGTGACGATGCGCACTTGAGCTGCGGTCATGGGAACGGAGTCGGGAGATTTGTCGCGAGCGAAGAAACGTGCGAAGGAACGTCTAACGAAACCTACGCGGGTGCCACTGATCGGCGTTGAACCCGGCCCCGGACGGACCGTACGCAGTCGCCCAGCGTCGCCGCCATTCGGCGGACGCTCCTCAACGCTGGTAGAGGTCCACCAGCGCGCGGATGCGGCGTGTGATGTCCGGGGTCACCTGGTCCCACGTGAATCGGAAGCCCCAGTTGCCAGTCGGTCGTCCGGGGAGATTCATGCGCGCCTCGCCACCGAGGCCGAGCAGGTCCTGCAGGGGGATGAGCGCGGTGTTCGCCACTGAGGCGAGCACCGCGCGCATCATCGTCCAGTGGATCTCCTTGCCGTCGCTACCGAGGTAGCGGCAGGCGAAGTCCTTCTCCTGCTGGATGCGCTCCGCGGTGCGCGTCGAGTCGGCGCTGGGCGTCGAGTTCCACCAGCCGACGGTGGTGTCGTTGTCGTGCGTCCCGGTGTACACGACCCGTTCACGGGGATATGTGTGCGGCTGGAAGTCGTTGGCGTTGCCGTCGGCGCCGAACGCGAACTGCAGGACGCTCATGCCCGGGTAGCCGAACTTGGCGCGCAGCGCCTCGACCTCAGGCGTGATCACTCCGAGATTCTCGGCGACGATCGGCAGTGGACCGAGCGCGGCGGTGATCGTGGTGAAGAGTTCGTCGCCCGGCGCCTTGACCCAGTGACCGTTCACCGCGGTCGTGTCGCCGCCGGGGATCTCCCAATACGCCTCGAAGCCGCGGAAGTGATCGATCCGCACAATATCGAAGTTCGCGAACATCGCCTTCATCCGGCGGATCCACCACGCGAAGCCGTCGGCGCGCATGGCATCCCAGTCGTAGATGGGGTTTCCCCAGCGCTGGCCTGTGGTGCTGAAGTAGTCCGGTGGCACGCCAGCGACCACGAGCGGCCGTCCGTCGGCGTCGAGCTTGAACAGTTCGGGTGCGGCCCAGACGTCGGCGGAATCGTGGGCGACATAGATCGGCAGGTCGCCCATGATCGTGATGCCGCGCGCCGCGCACGCCGATCGGAGCGCGCCCCACTGCAGGAAGAACAGGTACTGCGTGCGCCGCTGATGCTCGATGTCGGGAGCCAGCGTGTTGCGCCAGCGTGCCAGCGACACCGCCTCACGGCGGCGCGCACCGGCGTCCCACTCGGTCCACTGCACGCCGCCATGCGCGCTCTTGAGCGCCATGAACAGCGCGTAGTCCTCGAGCCACCAGGCCTGATCGGCGCAGAAGCGGCGGTACTCGTCGCTGGGCACGAACGCGTCCGTCACGCGGCGGAGCGCGACCTGCTTGGCCGCGATCACGCGGCCGAAGTCGACCGTGTGCCGTGGGAAGTCCCCCTCGAACCCCGCGACATGCACGAGCAGCGGATTGCCGGCGAACGCGGAGAAGCACTGATACGGCGAGTCGCCATAGCCGGTGGGGCCGATCGGCAGGACCTGCCAGACAGTGAAACCGGCCGACGCCATGAACTCGGCGAAGTGATGCGCCTCGGGACCGAGGTCGCCAATGCCACCCGTGCCGGGGAGCGAGGTCGGATGCAACAGGAGACCTGCGGCGCGGGGGAAAGTCATGCGTACGGCGGCTCCCTGGTCATGAACGTCGGACGAATGTGGTGCTTCCACGAGCAGCGCCACACTGCGTGCGCTCAGCCTGATCGGACCCGGAGGAACGGTGGCGGGCGGCGTGCGCGCGGGGTCTTCCGCGGCGGTGTCGATCACGAGTTGCCAGCGGTAGCCGTCACGCGCCGATGGGAGGTGCACCAACACAGGTTGCGCCCCGCCGTGGATGATCACCAAGCAGCGGTCGTCGGGGTCGGCGACCAACGACGCGATCAGCGTGTTCACGCGCGCGGACGACCAGTCGTCGTACGACATCCAGTGCCCGTCGGTACGGAACCACTGCACATCGGCGATCGAGCCGTGCGGGTGTTCGAGCGTCCCCGTGAGCCAGCGGTCGTCGCGCAGCGCCGGATGGGCCCTGCGCAGTGCGACGAGTGCGCCCGTGAATCCAATGAGCGCACGGTCCGCCTGTGCCCAGTCGAGCCAGGTGGTCTCGTTGTCCTGTGCGTAGGCATTGTTGTTGCCGCGCTGCGAGTGTCCGAGTTCGTCGCCCATGCTGAGCATCGGCGTGCCGCGCGAGCAGAGGAGCGTCGCCAGGAGCGCGCGTGCGTCTCCCTCGCGGCGCGCGCGGATGCGAGGCGAGTCGCTCGGCCCTTCGTGACCATGGTTCCACGAGGAGTTCGCATTGGTGCCGTCACGATTCCCCTCGCCGTTCGCCTCATTGTGCTTGTGCTCGTACGAGACGAGATCCGCGAGCGTGAACCCGTCATGCGCGGTCACGAAGTTCACCGAGCGCGTCGGTGCACGCTCCCGGGAGCCGAAGACGTCAGGCGACCCCGAGAGTCGCGTCGCAAGCTCGCCCACCTGCTCGCCCTGGCCACGCCAGAATCGACGGACCGCATCGCGGTAGCGGTCGTTCCACTCGCCCCAAGTCGGCGGGAAGTTGCCGAGCTGATACCCACCGTGTCCGACGTCCCAGGGTTCCGCGATGTGCTTGAGTTCGCGCAACACCGGGTCGCGTTCGATCGCGCTCAGAAGCGGCGCCGCCGGGTCGAACCCGCTCTCCCGGCGCGCGAGCGTCGTCGCGAGGTCGTAGCGGAACCCATCGACCCCGGCCCACTCGGCATAGTAGCGCAGCGTATCGAGCGCGAGCCGCGCGACGGGGGCGCGGTCGAGCGCGAGCGTGTTCCCGGTGCCGGTGTCGTTCACATAGCGCGCCGCGTCGCTGGGCACGAGCCGGTAGTAGGTCGCGTTGTCGAGGCCGCGCAGCGACAACGTGGGGCCGCTCGCGTCGCTCTCGCCACTGTGATTGAGCACGACGTCGAGCAGCACTTCGATCCCGGCCTCGTGCAACGCGTCGACGCAGGCGCGCAGTTCGCCGATGCCGCCGGGCGCGAGGCGCGCGTCGGGCACCATCCATCCCGCCGTGTTGTAGCCCCAGTAGTTCGTGAGGCCGAGCCGAGCGAGATGCGATTCGCTGATCGCGGCGGCGATCGGGAGCAGTTCGACCGCCGTGATGCCGAGCGTCACGAGATGATCGATCGCCGCCGGGTGCGCGAGTCCGGCACAGGTGCCGCGCAGCGCGAGCGGTACGTCGGGATGACGCTTGGTGAAGCCGCGCACATGCATCTCGTACAGGACGCTCTCGCCCCAGGGCGTGCGCGGCCGCGGCGCCCGCGCGCGCCCGAGGCGCGTACGATCGTGCGCTTCCTCGAACTCGGCGAGCGATGGCATCACGATCGCCTTTGGCATCACCGCCGCGCTGTCGGTCTCGTCGCGGCGACCGTCCGCGTGCTGGCCGCTCTGCGCAGTGTGCAGCACGAAGCCGCGATCGAGCGCGCGCGCATACGGATCCACGAGCAGCTTGGCCGGATTGAAGCGATGACCGTCCTCCGGCGCGTAGGGTCCCTCGGCGCGCAACCCGTAGCGCGCACCCGCCTCGAGCCCGAGGACGAGTCCGTGAAAGACATCCCCCGTACGCTCCGGCAGCGCGATCCGCTCCACCTCGCGCTCGCCCGCCTCGTCGAACAGACAGAGCGTGATCGACGTCGCATGCGCGGAGTACACCGCGATGTTCGCGCCTCCACCAGCCAGCGTCACGCCGAGTGGCTCGTGGGTCCCGGGGAGGAGGCGGCGCACGCTCACGGCGCGCGCTGCTCCACCAGAGCGCGGTAGAGCGCGGCGTAGCGCGCGGCCGGACGCGTCCAGCTCACATCGGTGGCCATGCCGCGACGTTGGAGTCCACGCCACGTCGTCCTGTCCGTCCAGAGGTCGGCCGTGCGTTCGATCGCGGCGGTGAGCGCGCCGGCGGTGACCGGAGAGAACATCACACCGGTGCCGGCCTTGGCCGCGAGCGCCATCTCGTTCGCGTCGATCACGGTGTCGGCGAGCCCGCCGGTGCGCGCAACGACCGGGACCGCGCCGTAGCGGAGTGCGCAGAGCTGTGTGAGTCCGCACGGTTCGAAGCGCGACGGCACCAGCAACGCGTCCGCGCCCGCCTGTATGCCATGCGCGAGGTCCTCGTTGTAGCCGATCAGCCCGGCGATGCGCCCCGCGTGCTGACGTGCGGCCGCCGAGAACCCCAGTGCGATGGCGTCCTCGCCAGAGCCAAGGAGTGCCAGCTGCGCCCCGCGCTCGACGAGGCGCGGCAGCACCTCGATCAGCAGGTCCATCCCCTTCTGCCAGGTGAGTCGGGTCACCACGCCAAAGAGCAGCGCGTTGGGGTCGAGGTCGAGGCCGAGCTTCGCCTGCAATGCCGCCTTGTTGATCGCGCGCGCCTTGATGCGCTTCACGTCGTAGCGCGCGGCGATCCGATCATCGCGGGCCGGGTCCCACACGTCGACGTCGATGCCGTTGAGGATCCCCGTGACCGACGCGGCGCGCTGCCGCAGCAGGCCGTCGAGTCCCATCCCGCTCCCGCTCGATCGGATCTCGGCCGCGTAGGTCGGCGAGACCGTCGTGATGTGGTCGGCCATCGCGAGCCCCGCCTTGAGAAAGCCGACCGCGCCGTAGTACTCCACGCCCTCGACCGAGAACGACTCCGGCGGGAGACCGATCCGCGACATCAGCGAGGCAGGGAACTGCCCTTGGAAGGCGAGGTTGTGCACCGTCATCACCGTCGCCGGGCGCGGGCCGCCGCCGTACCGCAGGTATGCCGGCGTGAGTCCCGCCTGCCAGTCGTGCGCGTGCACGACGTCCGGACGGTAACCCGCGACGGCCCCGCGACCGACGTCGGCAGCGACACGGGCGAGTGCGGCAAAGCGGAGTCCGTTGTCCGGCCAATCGCGGCCCTGCGCGTCGGCGTACGGCGTGCCGGTGCGACGATAGAGGTGCGGCGCCTCGATCGCGAGCACGTCGATGCCGGCGTGCGTCCCCGCGAGGACACGCGCTGGACCGCCCATCAGGTCGTCGTATGCGTGCACGGCGGTCGCGTCGCCGAGCAGGGCGAGCACGCCGGGATACGCGGGCAACAGCGTGCGCACAGCCACGCCATGGGCCGCGAGCGCCTGTGGCAGCGCACCCACGACGTCGGCGAGGCCACCGGTCTTCACGAGTGGGTACGCCTCGGACGCGACCGAGAGGAGCCGCAGCGTCGCCTGCACGCTCATGTCCCGAGCCGGTCGATCATCGGTTGGGTGATCAGACAGACGCCGCCGGCCGAACGGCGGAACCGCTGCGCGTCGGCACGCGGGTCGTACCCGACGATGAGCCCGGCCGGGATCTTCACGCCCTTGTCAATGACGACGTTCTTGAGTTGCGAGCCGCGTCCGATGTCGACGTAGGGGAGGATCACGCCATTCTCGACGTCGGAGTACGAGTGCACCGTCACGCCGGTGAACAGCAGCGAACGATGCACCTGCGCGCCCGAGACGATGCACCCACCCGAGACGAGTGAGCTGACCGCCTCACCACGTCGGCCGTCGATGTCATGCACGAACTTGGCCGGCGGCGTGATCTCCGCGTGCGTCCAGATCGGCCAGTTCTGGTCGAAGAGGTCGAGGCGCGGAACGACGTCGGTGAGATCCACATTCGCTTCCCAATACGCGTCGATCGTGCCGACGTCGCGCCAGTAGACATCCTGCTCGGTGCGTCCGCGAACGCAACTGTCGGTGAAGTGGTGCGCGACGGCCTTGGCGTTCTTGACGAGCCAGGGGATGATGTCCTTGCCGAAGTCACGCGTGGAGTCCGGGTCGGCGGCGTCGCGGCGGAGCTGCTCGTTGAGGAACTCGCGCTTGAACACGTAGATGCCCATACTCGCGAGCGCCCAACCGGGTTTGCCCGGCATCTCCGGCGGGTGCACCGGTTTCTCGAAGAAGTCGACGATCCGATCATCGGCGCCCACATGCATGACGCCGAATCCGCTCGCTTCGGCGATCGGCACCTCCACGCACGCGACGGTCACGTCGGCGCCGGAGTTCACATGCTGCACGAGCATCCGCTCGTAGTCCATCTTGTAGATGTGGTCGCCGGCGAGGATCAGCAGGTACTCGGGCGCGTAACCGTCGATGATGTCGATGTTCTGGAACACGGCGTCGGCGGTGCCCGCATACCACTGACTCTCGCTCACGCGCTGGCTCGCGGGGAGCACGTCGAAACTCTCATTGCGTTCCGTGCGCAGGAAGTTCCAGCCACGCTGCAGGTGACGGATCAGGCTATGTGCCTTGTACTGCGTCGCGACCGCGAGGCGGCGGATGCCGGAGTTGAGCGCGTTGGAGAGCGTGAAGTCGACGATCCGCGACTTGCCGCCGAAGTAGACCGCGGGCTTGGCGCGCCGGTCGGTCAGTTCCATGAGGCGCGAGCCGCGTCCACCGGCGAGCACATACGCCATCGTGGTGCGAGAGATCGGTTGGGAGTACGTGACCTGCGGCATCGGCCCCTCCGGGGCTGCGACTGTGATGGCCTGCCAAGCGTGAACGGCGCCCGTCGAGGACGTCCTACGCTTCGTGCACCAGCCAGATCGTTGCGAGCGGGGGGATCGTCAGGTCCGCCGAGTACGGATACCCGTGACTCGGACCCTCCGTCGCGACGATCCCTCCCGCATTGCCGACATTCGAGCCGCCGTAGAGTCCAGCGTCGGTGTTGAGCACCTCGGTCCAGCGACCGCTGAGCGGGAGACCGAGCCTGTACGCCGGGCGGGGAGTCGGCGTCAGGTTCGATATCGCAACGACCGGACGCGTGCCCACACCACCGAGCCGTACCCAGGCGAAGACCGACGCGGCCGCGTCGTCGACGACGATCCACTTGAATCCCTCGCTCTCGCAGTCGCGCTCATGCAACGCTCCCTCCGCACGCATGATGCGGTTGCAGTCCTTCATGAGCCCCTGCACACCGCGATGCCACGCGACGTCGAGCAGGGGCCAGTCGAGCGACCCATCGAAGTCCCACTCACGCCCCTGACCGAACTCGCCACCCATGAAGAGCAGCTTCTTGCCCGGGTACGCCCACGTGAACGCGAGGTAGGCCCGCAGGCCCGCGAACTTGCGCCAGGCGTCGCCAGGGAAGCGCGCGAGCAACGACCCCTTGCCGTGCACGACCTCGTCATGCGAGAGCGGCAGGACGAAGTTCTCGCTGAACGCGTACATGAGACCGAACGTCATCTTGTTGTGATGCCACCGGCGGTGCACCGGGTCCTCGGTCATGTAGTCGAGGGTGTCGTGCATCCACCCCATGTTCCACTTGAGTCCGAACCCGAGGCCGCCGTCGAATGTCGGGCGCGAGACTGCCGGCCAAGCCGTGCTCTCTTCGGCGATCGTGAACGCGCCGGGGAAGCGGCTGTAGACAGCCTCGTTCATGCGCTTGAGGAACGCGACCGCCTCGAGGTTCTCGCGACCGCCGAACCGGTTGGGGATCCACTCGCCGTCCTTGCGCGAGTAGTCCAGATAGAGCATCGACGCGACGGCATCCACGCGCAGGCCGTCGACGTGGTAGCGGTCGAGCCAGAACAGCGCGCTTGCGATCAGGAAGTTGCAGACTTCGCGGCGGCCGAAGTTGTAGATCGCGGTGTTCCAGTCGGGATGGAAGCCGAGCCGCGGGTCCTCGTGCTCGTAGAGCGCGGTGCCGTCGAACCGCGCGAGACCGTGTGCGTCAACGGGGAAGTGTGCGGGCACCCAGTCGATGATCACGCCGATGCCTTCCACATGGCAGCGGTCGACGAATCGCGCGAACGCGGCTGGATCACCGAAGCGTGCCGTTGGTGCGAACATCCCCACCGGCTGATAGCCCCACGACTTGTCGAGCGGGTGCTCGTTCACCGGCATGAGTTCCAGATGCGTGAACCCCATCGCCTTCACATAGGGCACGAGTCGATCGGCGAGCTCGTCGTAGCTCAGCCACTCGCCTTGGTCGCCGCGCTGCCAGGAGCCGAGGTGTACTTCGTACGCGGCCATCGGCGCACGACGCACCGGGACGTCGGCGCGCGACTGCATCCACTCCTGGTCGTTCCACACGAAATGTTCGGTGTCGCGCACGACCGAGGCCGTGGACGGGCGTAGTTCGGCGCCGAACCCGACCGGGTCGGATTTGAGCGGCATCAGTCGGCCGGCCGCACTCGTCAGTTCGTACTTGTACAGCGTCCCTTCACCCAACTCCGGGATGAAGATCTCCCAGACGCCGGTGCCATGCCGCCGCCGCATCACGTGCCGCCGACCGTCCCAGCGATTGAAGGGGCCCACCACACTCACGCGACGCGCATTGGGCGCCCAGAGCGCGAAGTGCACGCCGGCGCTGCCTTCGTGCGTCACAAGGTGTGCGCCCAGCCGATCATAGAGCTGTGCGTGCGTTCCCTCGCCGAGGAGCCAGTCGTCCATCGGGCCGAGCAAGGGGCTGTAGGCATAGGGGTCGTCGATCGTCCAACAATCGTTCGCGCGCGTGGCACGCAGCCGGTACTGCGGTCGGCCGTGCACCGGACCTTCGAAGAAGCCGGCGTCGTGGCGTCGTTCGAGCGTGGCGAGCGTGGCGCCCTCGGGCGAGATCACCTCGACCTGCTCGGCGCCAGGCACGAAGGCGCGCAGCACCGCTGTACCGCCGACCTCGTGGATGCCGAGCACGCCGAACGGATCGGCATGCGTGCCGGTGATGATCGCGTGGATCGCCGCGACGGAGAGCGGGGCGTGCTCCGCTTGCGGTTCGACCGCGGACTTCGGCTGCGTACCGGTCGGCTTAGCGCGCTTGCGGGGCGGCATCCCAGATCTCCGTCGCGTACTCGTTGATGGTGCGATCCGACGAGAACCAGGCCATGTGCGCCGTGTTGAGCACCGCCTTCCGCCACCACTGCTGCTGGTCGCGCCACTGCTTGCCCACTTCGTACTGCATGCCATGATACGCATCGAAGTCGGCGCAGACGAGGAAGTGATCGTGCGTGCGCAGGCCGTTCACGAGCCCACGGTACCGCGCGCGGTCGTCCGGCGAGAAGACGCCCTGCTCAAGCTCGTCGAGCACCTGCCGGAGTGCCGGAGACGCGGCGATCGTCGCGGCCGAGTCGATGCCGACGCGCCGCTTCTCGGCGGCCTCCTCGGCGAGGAGCCCGAAGATGAAGACGTTCTCGGCGCCCACCTGCTCCATGATCTCGATATTCGCGCCGTCGAGCGTGCCGATCGTGAGCGCGCCGTTGAGCGCGAGCTTCATGTTGCCGGTGCCCGATGCTTCCATGCCGGCCGTCGAGATCTGCTCCGAGAGGTCGGCCGCCGGGATGATCGACTCGGCGAGGCTCACGTTGTAGTTGGGCAGGAACGCGACCTTGAGCCGGTCACGGATCACCGGGTCGCGATTCACGATCCGGGCGACGTCGTTGGCGAGCTTGATGATGAGCTTGGCCGTGTGGTAGCCGGCGGCCGCCTTGCCGGCCAGGATCCGCACGCGCGGTGTCCAGGTGTCGTGCGGCCGCGCCCGCATCGCGTTGTAGAGCGCGATCGTCTCGATGATGTTGAGCAGCTGCCGCTTGTATTCATGGATGCGTTTGATGTGCACGTCGAAGAGCGCGTCGGGATCCACGCGCACGCCGAGCTGCCCGCTGATGATCTTGCCGAGCGCCACCTTGTTCTGGCGTCGTACCGCGGCGAAGCGCTCACGGAACGCGGCGTCCTCCGCGAACGGAACGAGGTCGACGAGTCGCTCCTGATCGTCGAGGAAGGCGGGGCCGATCGCATCGGTGATGAGCCGCGTGAGCCCGGGATTGGCCTGGTAGAGCCAGCGGCGAAAAGTGATGCCGTTGGTCTTGTTGGTGATCTTGGTGGGGTAGAGCGCGTTGAAATCCTTGAACACCGTCTGGCGCATGAGCGTCGTGTGCAGCGCCGAGACGCCATTCACCTTGTGCGCGGCGAGGAAGGCGAGGTTCCCCATGCGGACCGAGCGACTGCCGTTCTCTTCGATCAGCGAGACGGTCGCGAGCTGCCTCATGTCGCTGTCACCGCGCGCGCGCAGCGCGTCCAGGTGCTCGGCGTTGATCAGGTAGATGATCTGCATGTGTCGCGGGAGCAGGCTCTCCATGAGCGATACCGACCACTTCTCGAGTGCCTCCGGCAGCAGCGTGTGGTTCGTGTAGTTGAACACCGACCGCGTGATCTGCCACGCGGCGTCCCACGCCATGCCGTGCACGTCCATGAGCAGGCGCATGAGCTCGGGGACGCCGATCACCGGATGCGTGTCGTTGAGCTGGATCGCGACATGGTCCGGGAGCGATGTGAGCTCGCCATACTGTCGCTTGTGACGCCGCACGAGGTCCTGCAGCGAGGCGGACGCGAAGAAGATCTCCTGCCGGAGCCTGAGCTCGGTGCCCGCCGGCGTCTCGTCGCTCGGGTAGAGCACGCGCGAGATCGCCTCAAGCCGGACGCGGTCGGCGAGCGCCCCCACATGATCGCCCCGATTGAAGTCGGCGAGATCGATCGTGTCCATCGCGCGTGCCGACCAGAGACGCAGGGTGTTCACATGCTTGCCGCGCCAGCCGGCGATCGGAGTGTCGTACGCCACCGCCTTCACGCTCTCGGCGGGAACCCACGTCGCTTGTGACGTACCGTCGGCGCGCTCGATGAAGTCCACATGACCGCCAAAGCCGATCGAATACGCGACCTCGGGGCGCTCGAACTCCCAAGGGAAGCCCGCCGAGAGCCAATCCTCGGGGAGCTCGATCTGCCATCCGTCCTTGAGCACCTGACGGAAGATCCCGTGGTCGTAGCGGATGCCATACCCGTACGCCGGGACTCCGAGCGTCGCCATGCTCTCCATGAAGCAGGCGGCGAGCCGTCCGAGGCCACCGTTGCCAAGCCCCGGGTCGGGCTCGAGCGTGCGAAGATGGTCGAGGTCCACGCCCAACTCTGCGAGCGCTGTGCGAGCGGTCTCGATCAGACCGAGGTTACCGAGCGCGTCGAACAACAGGCGGCCGATCAGGAACTCGAGCGAGAAGTAGTAGACGCGCTTGCCGCCCTCGCGGTAGGTGCGTCGCGTCGATTCCATCCAGTGGCCGGTGACCTGGTCGCGCGTGGCGAGTGCCGTCGCAACGAACCAGTCGCGGTCGCGCGCATGGGCGATGTCCTTGCCCACGTGGTAGAGGAGTTTGTTGACGACGGTCGCGCGGAAGGCGGCGACGGCATCGTCTCCGATCGGGACGGGGAGCATCCCAGGAGTTGGCGTGGGGCTGGTCGTCATGAGGGGAACGAGGGGGCATTGACCTGCGACTTCCGCGCTTAAATATGGCCAGTGTCGGCCCCCTCAGCGTCCCCGAAGCGCCTGCTCGACCGCCGCGAGGCAGGGCGCAAGCGTGTCCACGCTGTGGTCGCCCATGTGCCCGATCCGGATCGTCGTCTCCTTGAGCGCGCCGTACCCGCCGCCGATCACATACCCGAGGTCGGCGACTCGCGCGACGATCCGCGTCGCCTCGAGCCCCGCGGGCAACGTCAGGGTGCTCACGGTCGGCGATCGCTCGCCCGGGCGGGGCAGATACCCCACCGCCAAGCCGCTGCCGCGAAGTCGGTCGACCCAGGCCTCGGTGTGCGCGAGCATCTCGGCGTGCCGCGCCCAGCGCGCGGTCATGCCTTCCTGCTTGATCGCGCCGAGTTGACGGTCGGCCGCGAACAGCAGTGAGAGCGCCGGCGTGTTCGGCGTCTGCGACCGGCGCGAGAACTCCTCGTACTCGACGACATCGAGGTAGCGCCCGCGGCCGATCGGGACGCTCGCCTGCAGTACGAACGCCTCACTCGCGACGGCGAACGCGAGGCCGGGCGGCAGCGCGAGCGCCTTCTGTGACCCGGTGAGCACGAAATCCAGGCCCCAGGCGTCGGTCTCCACCGGTGCGCCGGCCACACCGGTCACGCTGTCCACCAAGCACATCGCGCCGTGCCGGTGCGCAAGCTCGGTGATCGAGCGGATGTCGCTCAACGCGCCGGTGCTGGTCTCCGAATGCACGACGGTCACCGCAGAGAACGCGGCACCACCGGCACCGCCATTGACGAGCGCCTCCTCCACCTGCTCCAGGTGCGGCGTGTCGCCGAGCGGCACCGAGAGTACGCGCGTCGACCGGTCGCACGACTGTGCGATCAGAGCGAATCGCTCCGAGAACGCGCCGTTCACCAACGAGAGGATCGGTCCCTCGGGCGCCCCACGGACGGCCATCTCCATGGCGCCGCTCGCCGAGCAGCTCATGAGGTAGACCGGGCGCTGCGTGCGGAATACCCCCTGCAGTCCGGCGACGATGCGCGCGTGCAGCGCCTCGTAGGCCTTCCCGCGGTGCGGGATCATCGGGTGCACCATCGCCTCAAGCACTTCGGCGCGCACCTCGGTGGGGCCGGGAAGGAAGAAGGTGCCGAACTCAGCAGGCATCGTCATGGTCAGGGGAGCAGGAGGGCGGTCAACGCGTCGAACGAGCTCACTTCGCGGTCGGCGCCACGCACCACTGCGTCACGTCGTGCGAAGCCCGTGAAGGCGACGAAGCGATCGGCTGCGCCAGCGGTGCGGATCGCGAGATCTGTGCTCCCGTCCCCAACGGCGACCAGAGGGCGCGGGAGGGAGAGTCCGCTGACAAGGGCCGCCTTGCCGTGCTGCTGCGCGAGCGGGCTCGCGCGGTCGAAGTCCACGAATGTTCCGTTGGCGTCGAACATGATGCCCACACCATGCACGTCCGCGGCCGCGATGCCAAGTCGTTCCGCGAGCGGCAGCAGTGCTGGCAAGAGCCCGCCGCTCACGATCAGCACTCTGACGCCGGCGGCGTGCAGCGCCGCCACGCATCGCTCGGCACCCGGTGCGAGCGCGGCCACGTACACCCCCGCGAGCTGCCGCACCTCGTCGTGCGTGGGTGCGACCGCCTTGAGCCGCGCGCCGTAGACCTCTTCGAGCGCGAGCAGTCCAGCCATCGCTTGAGCCGTGAGCGCGGCGATCGTTCCGGCGACGTCAGGTGGGCGACGCTCCGCGAGCCAGTCGATCCCCTCGATGCGGACGAGCGTGGAGTCGGCGTCGAACACCACGCTGCACGGCGGCACCGTGAGGCCAAGCACGTCGCGGGAGACCCGTGGCTCAACCAAGGATGTTCCCCGGTGCCATGCGCCCTGCGGGGTCGAACTCGCGCTTGGCCGCGCGCATGAGCGCGACCTGTGAGGCGTTGGCCTGCAACCTGAGCCAGCGCGCCTTGAGCTTCCCGATCCCGTGCTCCGCCGCGACCGTCCCACCTAGCGCGATCACGGCCCTGAGCGTGCGCTCGACGACGGCTTCGAGCGCCTTCACCTGCGCGGGATCCTGCGCGACCCAGTTCTGGTGCGGGTGCCCGTTGCCGAGATGCCCGTAGGTGACCGCGGGCGCGAATCCCGCCTCGAGTGCGAACCCGTCCGCGAGGAGGATCGCTTGTTCGACGCGCGCGAGCGGGACGGCCCAGTCGGTGGAGATGCGGCGACCCCCCTGCGCGAGGAACGGAGCCGTGCGTTCGTGCATGGCGGCGGGCACCGCGTGTCGCAGGCGGCGCGCCTCGCGGATCGCCGACTCGCCGTCGAAGACGCGCACGTCGGCATCGTTGGCCCCATTCCGTTCGGCGAGTGCGAGCCAGGCGTCGATCGCCAGTTCGCCGTCGGTGCAGTCCTCGGTGTAGACCATCACCTGGCCGTCAGTGCCCCATGCCGTGGCGGCCGCGCCGTGCCCGCCGCTGCGCGCGATCCGGAACGCTTCGGCGTCGAAGTACTCGAGGCAACGCGGTGCGACACGCGGCGAGTCACGCGCTTCGCGGACGAACGCCACGGCATCGGTGAACGAGGGGAAGGGGATCCCGAGTCCCGTTTCGCGCGCGGGTCGCGCCAGCAACGCGAGCTCGGCGGCGATGATCACACCGAGTGTTCCCTCGCTCCCTACGAACCAGTCGACGAGGTCGTGCGTGGGCGCGTAGCCGACGGTGTTCTTCTCCACTTGCGGGCGGCGCAGCTCGCGTGTCGTGCCGTCGGCGAGGACCACCGTGAGCGCGCGCACATGCGCGCGCGTCGCCCCGTAGCGCAACGTGCGCGGCCCTGAGGCGTTGCACGCGACCGCGCCACCGACGCTGCAGGTCTCGTCGCTCGTGGGATCGGGTGCGAAGAAGAGTCCGTCGCCAGCGACAAGGTGATTGAGCGCACCGAGCAGCACGCCGGGCTCGACCAACGCCGTGCGCCGCACCGGATCGACGGCGAGCACGCGGTCCATCGCGCGCAGCGAGAGCAGGAGCCCGTGCGACGCGAGCGAGGCGCCGGTCGTGCTCGTCTGTGCACCCGCGGGTGTGATGGCCGTTCCCGTCGCCGCCGTCTCGCGCACGATCTCCACGACTTCCTGCGCCGAGACGGGACGGGCGAGTCCTTCGGGGACGAACGTGAGTCCCGACGCGTCGCGCGCGTACCCTTCGAGTACCGCTGGGTCGCGGACGACGGTCGTCACGCGTCGCGGAACTGTACGATCGTGGCCGTGACAACGTCAGGAAGGCCGAGGAGTACCTCGCGCACGACACTGCCCACCGGACCGTCCACGGCGATCACCGCGAGGGCCTCGCCGCCCTGCGCGACGCGCGCCTGGTGATACTCGGCGATGTTCACGTGCGCGTTGCCGAGCGCCGTACCCACGCGCCCGATCACGCCCGGCACGTCGTGATTGGTGATGACGATGATCGGGCTCTTGAGCGCGACGTCCACCTGGAAGCGACCGATGCGCGTGATCCGGGGCGTTGCGTCGATCGCGGCAATGCCGCCCACGCGCAGCTCGTCGCCGCCGGCGCGCACGCGCACCTCGATCGCGCGCGGATGCGGTGGGTCGCCTCCCTCCGAGACCGAGAGCTCGATGCCGCGCGCGGCGGCGACCGCGCGCGAGTTGATCAGGTTCAGGCGATCCTGCTCCACGGCACCCTCGAGCGCGCCCGCCGCGGCGGCAGAAAGCAGGACCCGACTCGCCGACGCGAGCTCGGGGCCGACCTTGATCGTCACGCTGTCGATCGCCCGGCTGCCACGATCGGCGAGACACGCTCTCGCGAGACTCGCGATCCGGCGCGTGACCACGAGCGCCGGCTGCAGCGCGCGCCAGTCCTCCGGCCCGCCGCCCACGTTGATCGACCGCGAGAGCTCACCCTCGAGCAGCGCATCGCGCACCGACTCGCAGACGTCGACCGCAACGTTGCGCTGCGCCTCCGTGGTGGACGCGCCGAGGTGCGGCAGGAGCATCAGCCCCGGCACGTTCCGCAACGCATGCTCGCCGGTGAGCGGCTCCTTGTCGTAGGCGTCGAGGACGGCGCCGCCGAGGTGTCCCGACGTGAGCGAGGCCGCGAGTGCCTGCTCCGCGATGATGCCGCCACGCGCGAGGTTCGCGACGAGCGCCCCGGGGCGCAGTCGCGCCAGCTCCGTCGCGCCGATCATGCCGCGGGTCTCGTCGGTGAGCGGCACATGGACCGTGCAGATCTGCGCGGCGGCGAGCAGGGCGTCGAGCGTTGCCATCTGCCGCACCTGTTGCACCGCGAAGTGACTCTCGGAGATATAGGGATCGTACGCGATCACCTCCATGCCGAATGCGCGGGCACGGATCGCGACGGCCGTGCCAATGCGCCCCAGACCCACGATGCCGAGTGTCTTGCCCTTGAGTTCGGTGCCCATCAACGCCGCGCGCTCCCACCGTCCGGCATGCATCGCCTGGTCGGCGCGCGGCACATGGCGCAGCAGACCGATCACACTCCCGAAGAAGAGTTCGGCGACGGCGATCGTGTTGCCGGCCGGCGCATTGATGACGGCGACGCCGAGGGCCGTTGCCACGTCGAGCGCGATGTTGTCCACGCCTACGCCGGCACGACCGACGACGCGGAGCTTCGTGCCGGCGCGCAGCAGCGGCTCGGAGATCTTGGTCGCGCTCCGCCCGATGATCGCGTCGTAGTCGCCGATCCGCCGGAGCAGCTCGTCGGCCGAGAGCGTGGGGACCTCGTCGACGGTGAACGAGGGGACGGCGCGCAGGAGCGCGAGGCCGTCGGGATCGATCTCATCGGTGACGAGCAGTCGGTGCGACACGCGCGGAGTTGGCGAGGGGAACAGGACTACGCTACCGTAAGATATCACCGAGCCAACCACCGTGCCCTCGCCTGACCCGCGAGAGGCCCGTGCCTGGCCTTCGCTCGACCCTCGCCTGAGGCTCCATGTATCCACTCATCCGTTGCACGCTCCTCGCGATCGCCTTGTTCCCGTGCGGCGCGTACGCCCAGTCCGCCGGTGCTGGCGTGACGTCCCCTGTGGCGGTGCGCCGACCGGCCGCTCGCACCTACCCGGCGCTCGTCGCGCTTTTCACCGAGTGGCGCACCTTCGAGGAACCCCCGCGCGTGGGCGGCGTGCCCGACTACTCGACGACGACGAACGCCCGCCGGCTTGCCGGACTGCAAGCAATGCAGTCCCGCCTCGGCGCGATCGACACCACCGGGTGGTCGATCCCCGAGCAGGTGGATCTGCACCTGGTCCGCGCCGAGATGAACGGCATGCAGTACAACCTCACGGTGCTCAAGCCGTGGGCGCGCGATCCCGCCTACTACGCCTCGGTGCGCCCCGAGGAGAGCGACACTCCCGCCGAGGAGGGGCCGACCATCCACGGCGCGATCCGGCTCTGGAAGTACTCCGTCTGGCCGCGCACGGCGCTCGACGTGGTGGCCCCGCTCTCGGAGAGTGACGCGCGTCGGCTCGCCGGCGAGCTCGGCACGATCGCGCCGCTCCTGCAGCAGGCACGTCGCAACCTCGCGGACGCGACCGCGCGGGACCTTTGGGTAGGCGGGGTGCGGGCCTTCGAGGAACAGGCCGAAACGCTCGAGCTGCTCCGCACTCGCGTCGGTGCGAGCGAGACCGAACTGCAGCGAGTGATCAGCGACGCCCACGGCGCCACCGAGCGCTTTGCGCAATGGTTGCGCGACGAGACGCCAAAGCGCACCGGGCCGTCGGGGATCGGCAAGACCGAGTACACCTGGTTCCTGCGCAACGTCCTGCTCGTTCCGCTCACGTGGGACGAGGAAGTGACGATCACTCGGCGCGAGCTCGCCCGCTCCCACGCAGCGCTGCGCCTCGAGGAGACGCGCAATCGCGACCTGCCGTCGCAACCGGCCGCGGCGACGCCAGAGGCCTACGCCGCGCTGCAGGAGCGGGCGATCCCGCACTACCTCGAGTTCATGCGCAATAAGCGGATCCTGACCATGGAACCGTGGATGGAGCGCGCCCTCCGCGAGCGCATGCCCGGCTTCGCACCCGAGGCCACACGCAACTTCTTCGCACAGGGCAATCACCGCGACCCGATCCCGCTCTGGACCCATCTCTACCACTGGTGGGACAACATGCGGACCCGCGTCGCGCCCCATGCGAGCCCGATCCGGCGCGGACCGCTGCTCTACAACGTCTGGCTGAGTCGCGCCGAGGGCATGGCGACCGCGATCGAGGAGTGGATGATGCACGCCGGGCTCTACGACGACAGTCCGCGGTCGCGCGAGATCGTCTGGATCATGCTCAGCGCGCGCGCGGCACGCGGGCTCGGCAATCTCTACGCGCACAGCAACGAGATGACCATGGCGGAGGCGGCCGATTTTCACGTGAGCTGGACGCCGCGCGGTTGGATGCGTCGCGACCCGTTGCTCGGCTTCGAGCAGCATCTGTACCTCCGGTTGCCCGGCTATGGTGCGAGCTACATCACCGGTGGTCGCCTCATGGAGGAGACCATGGCGTTGCGCGCGCGTCAGCTCGGCGACGCGTTCACCATGCAGCGCTTCCTCGACGAGGTGAACGGCGCCGGAATGATCCCGGTCTCGCTCATCCACTGGGAGCTCACGGGGGACGACCGCATGATCCGGGAACTCAAGGATGGCGTGGGGCCCCGGCCGTTCAGCTCCGCACCGTGAGCTACGCGCTGCACTTCGACGTGATCGTCGTTGGACTTGGCGCGATGGGGAGCCAGACGCTCGCGCATCTCGCGCGCCGCGGTGTTCGCGCGGTCGGTTTCGATCGGTTCGCGCCCCCGCACGATCAGGGCTCGAGCCACGGCAAGTCGCGCATCATCCGCGAGGCGTACTACGAGGACCCCATCTACGTACCGCTCGTTCGGCGCGCCTACGAGTGCTGGGCCGAGCTCGAAGCGGAGTCGGGAACTACGCTCTTCCGTCGCACTGGTGGTCTCTGTTACGGTCCACCCGACGGTGAGCTGGTCAGCGGCGCGCGCCGCAGCGCCGAGTTGCACGGCGTGGCGCACGAGTCGCTCGACGCAGGCGCACTGCGGGCGCGCTTTCCCGCCTTCGTGATCGAGGACGACTGGGTCGGCGTGCTCGAGTCACGCGCCGGCATGCTCGACCCTGAGCGCGCGATCGCCGCGGCACTCGACGTCGCGCGGCAGAAGGGCGCACAGGTGCGCACCGACGAACCAGTGCTGCGGTGGCGTCAGGAGGGCGACGGCGTCGTCGTCGAGACGGCGCAGGGGAGTTATCGCGCCGGGCAGCTCGTGCTCAGCGCGGGGATGTGGATCGGCGACCTCGCGCGCGAACTGGATCTCCCGATCGTCGTGCAGCGCAACGCACTCTACTGGTTCGATCCTCGCCGCGACTCGGCGCTCTTCGCTCCCGAACGATTCCCAGTCTTTCTCGGTGATCTCACACCAGAGTTGATGCTGTATGGATTCCCCGACACCGGTGACGGGGTGAAGGTCGCGTTGCACCACTTCGGGCCGGTGGTCTCGCCCGACTCGGTCGACCGCTCGGTGTCTGCAGCGGAGATCGACCACCTCCGTGGCATCCTGCAGCGCTACCTGCCGGCCGCGAACGGTGCGCTGCGCGCCACCGGGGTCTGCACCTACACCAACGTCCCCGACGCGCATTTCATCCTCGACCGTCACCCGTCGGCGTCGCGCGTCTGGGTCGCATCTCCCTGCTCTGGGCACGGCTTCAAGTTCTCCAGCGCGATCGGCGAGGTGCTCGCCGACCTCGTGACGACGGGGCGCTCGCGGTTCGACCTCGCGCCCTTCTCGATCGGGCGCTTCAGCGCGAGCAGATCCGCGTGACGCGCGCGAGCGCGAGAGGCACGCCGAGGTCCGGCGACCCGCCGCCGGCGCGGAGTTCCACACCAAGCGCGTCGAGGGACGGCGTGTTGACGATCACCGATGCCGAACTGATCCCGTTGACTCGCAACGCGCTGCAGCCTGCGAGGGCGAGAATCGCGAGCACCGCGAGAGACGCGGTCCGTGCCCGGTGCGCCCACTCACGCAGCGACCGAGCGGCCTGCGACTGAACACGCCGGTGCAGGAAACCGGACCAGCCCAACAGGTACCCAGCGGGACCGAGCGCCTGACGTGCCCACCGCCAAAAGCCGAATCGGTCGCGGTGCCGAACGATCAGGCCGTCCGCGAATGTGAACTCGGCGCGGATGCGGTTGTGGACCCGACGACCGGTGCCGGAGAAGGTGTACCACGCATCCCAGTGCGCGCGGCCGGTCGCACCGTCGGCGTGGACGGCCGAGCACTCGATCGTGAGATCCTTGCCGCGTTCGCAGAGCATCGTCCACATCGCGCGCGCTGCGTCGCCGTGGAGCTCGGGAAAGATCTCGTCGGAGAAGTGGACGTCGCGATGGTAACAGGCGCCCATGGCGGCGGCGTCGCGGCGTTGAAAGGCGTCGTAGAACCGCGAGATCAGCGCTTCGTTGGGATGCATGACAGAATGCTACTTGTCGCGCCGCACGAGGGCGAACGAAAACGGGGGAATCGCGCGACCCGCAGCGCGATTCCCCCGTTTCGTCCCGCCAGTGGTTCAGGCCAGGAACGGCGCCATGACCAACATGATCGTCGCGAGCAACTTCACGAGCACGTGGATCGACGGACCCGCCGTGTCCTTGAACGGATCGCCGACCGTGTCGCCGATCACCGCCGCCTTGTGCGCGTCCGAGCCCTTGCCGCCATGCGCGCCCAGTTCGACGTACTTCTTCGCATTGTCCCACGCACCGCCGCCGTTGTTGAGCATCGTCGCGAGCAGGATGCCTGCGATGGTACCGACCATCAGGAAGCCGGCGATCGCTTCGGCACCCACCTCGAAGCGACTGAAGATGCCGGCCACGACGATCGGCACGCCGACCGCGATCGCGCCAGGGACGACCATGCGACGCAACGCACCCGCGGTCACGATGTCCACGCAACGCGCGTAGTCGGGACGATCGGTACCGAGCAGGATGCCCGGCTTCTCACGGAACTGACGACGCACCTCGTCGATCACGTAGCCGGCCGCATGGCCGACTGCGCGGATCGCCGTCGCGGCGAAGAGGAAGACGAGCGCCGCGCCGAGCAGTCCGCCGACGAAGACCGCCGGCTTGGAGATGTCCACGCCGGTGAGGGTCGCGCCGTAGGAGCGCACCGCATCGACGTACGCGGCAAAGAGCAGGAAGGCCGCGAGACCCGCCGAGCCCAACGCGTATCCCTTGGTGAGCGCCTTGGTCGTGTTGCCCGCGGCGTCGAGTCGGTCGGTGCGCTCGCGCACCTCCTCGCTCGCACCCGACATCTGCGCGATGCCACCGGCGTTGTCGGTGATCGGACCGAAGTTGTCCATCGCGAGGATGTAGCCCGAGGTCGACAGCATGCCGATCGTCGCGACCGCGGTCCCAAAGAGCCCCGCGTGATCGAGTCCGGTTGATGCGCCAACGTAGTAGGACGAGAGCACGGCAGCGGAGATCATGATCGCCGGTGCCGCCGTCGACTCCATGCCGACCGCGATCCCGGCGATCACGTTCGTCGCCGGTCCGGTGAGCGATTGCTGTGCGATGCTCTGCACGGGGCGGTAGCGATGCTCCGTGTAGTACTGGGTCACGAGGACGAAGCCGAGCGACGTCATCACGCCGATCACGGCGCACCAGAAGAAGCTCATCCAAGCGCCCGGGGCTGCCGGAGTGTCCAGCATCTCGCGGCAGGCGAAGAAGAGCCCCGTGAGCGCGAGCGCGACCGTGACGTAGAAGCCACGGTTCATGGCCGACATCGGATCCTCGTCCTCGCGCATCCGCACGCTGAGCACGCCGACGATCGACGCGAGCAGTCCCGCGCCGGCAGCGACGAGTGGGAAGAGCACTCCCTCGGCGCCAAACGCCCCGAATAGCGCGATGCCCAGGATCATCGCGCCGATGTTCTCGGCGGCGATCGATTCGAACAGGTCAGCGCCGCGGCCCGCACAGTCACCGACGTTGTCCCCCACGAGGTCCGCGATGACCGCCGGATTGCGCGGGTCGTCCTCGGGGATCCCTGCCTCGATCTTCCCCACGAGATCGGCGCCGACATCAGCGGCCTTGGTATAGATGCCGCCGCCGAGCTGCGCGAAGAGCGCCACGAACGACGCGCCAAAGCCGTAGCCGATCACCAGCAGCGGCGCGTCGGCCGCACTCACGCCCGACGCTCTGAGCGCGACGAAGAGCGCGGCGATGCCGGCCAACGACAGCGCCGGAACGACGAGCCCAGCCACCGCACCGCCTCGCAGCGCCGTCCGCAGCGCACTCGAGGCCGAGTCCTGCGCCGCCGCGGCCACACGGAGATTGGTACGGATCGCGACCCACATCCCGAGCACGCCGGCGACGCCCGAACAGGCAGCGCCGAAGACGAACGCGAGCGCCGTCGCGAGCGCCAGCATGCCCGCTGACGCCGGCTCACCAGCGGCCGGCGTGCGGACGAACGCATAGAGCACATAGACCAGCACTGCCGTCCCGGCTGCGAGCGCGGCGATCGTGCTGTATTGGCGGCGCATGAATGCCTCCGCCCCCTCGCGGATCGCCGCATGCACTTCGAACATCGCGGGCGTGCCGGTGGGGCCTCGCAGCAGCTCGCGCGCGAGGAACCCTGCCGCCACGAACGTCAGCACGCAGGCCGCAACGACACCGGCCAACAGCCGGAACTCGTTCGTCGGCAGCCCGCTCGTCATCAGGAGCGCGACATCCACGCCCACGATCGCGACCAGAATACCAACGAGAATGAGTCCTCCGCCCGATCCGCCCTTCGCCTGCGCCGTCACATCGGTGGTACCACTCACGCCGCCGCCGAGTTGAGGCGACTGCGCTTGCGGCTATAGGCGAAGTAGATCACCATGCCGACCGCGAGCCAGGCCGCGAGCCGGAGCCAGTTGGTCCAGCCAAGGCCGTAGATCATCGCACCGCAGGTGACGATGCCGAGCACCGACACGAGCGGCAACGCCGGCACGGTGAAGCCGCGCGGCACGTCCGGACGGCGCACGCGCATGATCCAGACCCCGGCGCAGACGAGCATGAACGCGAACAGTGTCCCGATGCTCGTCATCTCGCCGACGATGTCGCCCGGCACGAACGCACCGACGAGCGCCGTGAAGATGAAGAAGATCAGGTTGGACTTGTACGGCGTCCGGAACTTGGGGTGCAGGTCCGAGAACACCTTGGGCACGAGCCCGTCGCGGCTCATGGTGTAGAACACGCGCGACTGACCGAGGAGCATCACGAGGATGACCGACGAGAAGCCGGCAAGGATCGCCACCGACACCGCCTTCGCCAGCCACTCGTAGCCGGGCATGTACGTGCTGATCGCGTACGCCACCGAGGCCTCGCGGCCCTGGGTGCGGAAGTCCTCAACCGTCGCGACGCCGCTCAAGACGTGCGCGAACAGGATGTAGAGCACGGTACAGATCACGAGCGAGCCGAGGATGCCGATCGGCATGTCGCGCTTGGGATTCTTCGCTTCCTGCGCCGCGGTCGAGACCGCGTCGAATCCGATGAAGGCGAAGAAGACCACGCCGGCGGCTCCGAGGATGCCCAGGATGCCACCGTAGTTGTGCGTGATGCCGCTCGGGCTCACATACGTCGTCGCCGCGGGGATGTAGGGCGTGTGATTCGCCGGGTTGATGAAGCCCCATCCGATCACGATCACCATCAGCACGACCGCGAGCTTGACGACCACGATGATGCCGTTGAGCAGGGCCGACTCCTTCGTCCCGCGCACGAGCACGGCCGACAGCAGTCCGAGGATCACCACCGCAGGGATGTTCATGATGCCATTCACGCCTGCCGCCGAGACCTCGAATGGCGAGTGATACCATTGGTACGGGATACTGAGTCCGACGAACCCGAGCACCTTGTTGAAGTACTCCGACCAGGCGATCGCCACGGTCGAGGCGGCCACGGCGTACTCGAGCACCAAGTCCCAGCCGATGATCCAGGCGATGAACTCGCCCATGGTGGCGTAGGAGTAGGTGTAGGCGCTGCCGGCGATCGGGATCATGCTCGCGAACTCCGCGTAGCACAGGCCCGCGAAGGCGCACCCGAGGCCGGCGACCATGAACGCGAGCGTGACCGAGGGGCCGGCGCGGTCGGCGATCGCCGCCGCGGTGCGCACGAACAGCCCGGCGCCGATGATCGCGCCGATGCCGAGCGCGATCAGCGCCCAAGGGCCGAGGGTGCGCTTGAGCGAGTGTTCGCCGGTCTCACTGCTCTCGGTGATGAGCAGATCGATGGACTTCGTACGAAAGAGCGAGCTTGCCAATGGGCCTCCGCCTCTGGGTGTCGTTAACTGGGATCGCGCAACCCCGAATCTACCTTCGCGAGGAGCAGACGCCAGTGGGCGGAGCCCACTACAATTACGACACCACCGGGCTCATCAGGTCGTTCACGGCCTTCTTGAGCAGGTCGACCTTCCGCTTGTCGCACGATCCGCGGGCGTCGCCCTCGAGCTCGGTCGAGAGCGTCTGCAACGCCTGTGTCCGCGCCGCGCCGGTGGCACGCTGGGCGCCGTCGAGCTCGCGACGCACCGCGCTCACGCGCGAGGCCGAGAGGCAGCGGTTGCGCTCCAGCTGGTCCACGAACGCCTTGGCCAGCGAGAAGGACGGCGGCCATTCCAACTTGGGCTGACCCTGCGCGTTGAGCTGGTTCCAGCGCACGGTGTTCGACGCGTCGATCTCGTTCTGCGAGATGAACTCGGTCGGCACGAGCTGTGCCACGTCCATGCCGCGCGCGATCTCGGAGCTCACGATGTTGCCGTTGTACCAATACACGGACCACGAACCGGCCGAGACCATGCGCGTCGAGTCGACCGGGCCACGATCGAAGTACGCGATCTCCTTGGGGTGCGCCGCGTCGGTCCAGTCGAACACCGAGATGCCGCCCTGGTACCAGGACTGCACCATCACGTCGCGGCCGGGGATCGGGATCAGCGAGCCGTTATGCGCCACGCAGTTCTCATTCGACGTCTGGATGGTCGGGATCTTGTAGTAGCTCTTGAAGATCATCTTGCGGTTCTCGATCGCGAAGATCGCGTTCGATCCCCACTCCACCTTGTCGCCGGCGCGGCACTTCGGGCCGCCACCACCGCCCCACTCGTCCGAGAAGAGGATCTGCGTGCCGTCGTTGTTGAACGTGGCCGAGTGCCAGTAGGCGAAGTTGCTGTCGGCGACCGCGTCGAGGCGCACCGGGTTGACCGGGTCGCTGATGTCGATCAGCAGGCCGTGGCCCTCACAGGCACCGCCGGCCAGGCCGAGCGCAGGGTACACCGTGATGTCATGGCACTGGCGCCCTGGGGCGATCGGGCCGGACACGACCGGGGCCGCGAAGGTGCGATCGACCACGTCCTGCGCGATCGCACGGAAGGCAACGCTGTCCGCGGCGGTCGCCGCACCGCTGCCGCCACGAGCCCTCACGATGCTGTCGAGCAGCGGGCGCACCATGAACGTGCCGAGCACCATGTCGGCGCCGGTGCTCGGGTTACGCGCGGTGAACCCACCCGTGCGCCGCGCCGCGGCCACCTGCACGGCCGTGGCCTCGCGATCCGCGTCCGACGGACCGTGGCTCGCCACGCGCTGGAGACCGGAGAAGATGTTGGCACGATTGACCACCGCGGCCGCCGCCGGATTGTTCAGCGGGACCTTGATGATCTCGATCCGCAGCAGCGACGAGTTCGGATTCTGGTCGGGCGTGTCGCGCACGCAACCCGGCAGCTCAGTCGGCGAACGAATGCCTGCGGAGCCTGAGACGTAGATGTAGATGTTCTCCTTGTCCTTCGGGTCCTCGAGCACGGTGTGCGTGTGCGAGCCGCGGCAGGTCTGGACGTTGGTCAGGAGCTTCGGCTTACGGATGTCGCTGATGTCGAACACGCGCACGCCGCGCACGCGCATCGAACTCACGGTATCAGGTACGCCGCCTGGCAGGCAGTCCACGCGGCCATTGTTCGCCTCGGCCGACATGAACATCAGGTTGCGGTAGACCGACACGTCGTTCTGCGAGGCGGGGCAGGTGAAGGCCACGACCAGCTGAGGCGACGCAGGGTTGCTGATATCCCAGATCACCGGGCCGTTGTAGTTGCCCTGGATGACGTAGTTGCCGGTGAAGGCGAGGTCGGAGTTGGTCTGGCCGAGGAATCCCGGGGGCGACGGCGCCCTGGCGACGATCTTCATGCCGGTGATGGCTTCGCCGGCGGTGAAGAGCCCGGACGAGAGCCCGACGCGACGGTCGGACACGCGCGGGTCGGTCGACGGCGCAGGCGTCGTCGCGGGCGGAGTGGCGGGGGCACAGGCGGCCACGATCAGCAGCGCGGCCGCCGCAGCGTGCCTGACGGAGAGCTGGGACGCGCCAGCGCGGCGCTCAGGAACGAGAGACATCAACGACTCCATTAGAATGGGTAGGGCAGGCAACGGGGTCCTCGCAGACCCCGCTGGCTACTTCACGATACGACGGGGCTCATGAGGTCGTTGACGGCCTTCCTGAGCAGGTCGACTTTCGGCTTGTCGCACGAACTGCGGGCATCGCCCTCGAGCTCGGTCGACAACTTCTGCAACGCCTGCGTCCGTGCGGTCCCGGTGGCGCGTTGGGCGCCGTCGAGTTCGCGACGCACTGCGCTCACGCGCGAGGCCGAGAGGCAACGGCCGCGCTCGAGCTGGTCGACGAACGCCTTGGCCAACGAGAACGACGGCGGCCACTGCATCTTCGGCTGCCCCTGTGCATTGAGCTGGTTCCAGCGCACGGTGTTGGCCGCATCGATCTCGTTCTGCGAGATGAACTCCGTCGGCACGAGCTGCGCGACGTCCATGCCGCGCGCGATCTCGGAGCTCACGATGTTGCCGTTGTACCAGTACACCGACCACGACCCACCCATCTCCATGCGCGTGGAGTCGACCGGCCCGCGGTCGAAGAACGCGATCTCCTTGGGGTGTGCGGCATCGGTCCAGTCGAACACCGAGATGCCACCCTGGTACCAGGCCTGCACCATCACGTCGCGGCCGGGGATCGGGATCAGCGAGCCGTTGTGCGCGACGCAGTTCTCGTTCGCCGTCTGGACGGTCGGGATCTTGTAATAGCTCTTGAAGACGAGCTTGCGGTTCTCGATCGCGAAGATCGCGTTCGACCCCCATTCCACCTTGTCGGTGGCGCGGCACTTGGGCGCGCCGCCGCCGCCCCACTCGTCGGAGAAGAGCAGCTTGGAGCCGTCGTTGTTGAACGTGGCCGAGTGCCAGTAGGCGAAGTTGCTGTCGGCAACAGCGTCGAGCCGCACCGGATGGAGCGGGTCGCTGATGTCGAGCAAGAGTCCGTGGCCCTCACAGGCCCCACCCGCGAGACCGAGCGCCGGGTAGACGGTGATGTCGTGGCACTGCGCGCCGGCGCTGACCGGTGAACCGGGAGCAGGTGCTCCGGCGCCGAACATCCGGTTCACAAACGCCTGCAGACTCTCACGGAATGCCGCCGAGTCGGCGGTGGTCGCCGCACCGGTGCCGCCACGCGATTTCACGATGCTGTCGAGCTGCATCTGGGCGAACTGCGGCGGCGCGACGATCTCCATGCCGCTCGTGGGGATCTTCGCGGTGAAGAGGCCGCGCGCACGCGCGGCTGCGGCCTCGGCGGCCGCGAGATCCAAGTCCGCCTGGGACTCGCCATGCTCCGACGGCGCGGTGAGCCCGGCGAAGATGTTCGCGCGGTTCACGACGGCGGCTGCCGCCGGGTTCGCGAGCGGGACCTTGATGATCTCGATCCTCAGCAGCGACGAGTTCGGATTCTGGTCCGGCGTCTGCGACACGCAGCCCGGCAGTTCGTCCGGCGAGCGGACGCCCGCCGAGCCCGAGACGTAGATATAGATGTTGTCCTTGTCCTTCGGATCCTCGAGCACCGTGTGCGTGTGCGAGCCGCGGCAGGTCTGGACGTTGGTCAGGAGCTTCGGATTGCGAATGTCGCTGATGTCGAAGACGCGCACGCCGCGCACGCGCATGGCGCTCACGGTGTCAGGCACACCGCCGGGGGTGCAGTCCACGCGGCCGTTGTTCGCTTCGGCCGACATGAACATCAGGTTGCGATAGACCGACACGTCGTTCTGCGAGGCCGGGCAGGTGAAGGCGACGACCAGCTTCGGGGCCGCCGGGTCGGTGATGTCCCACACGACCGGGCCGTTGTAGTTGCCCTGGATGACATAGTTGCCGGTGAAGGCGAGGTCGGAGTTCATCTGTCCCAAAAAGCCCTGAGGCGAGACGGCCTTGCCGACGACCTTCAGGCCGGAGATGGCTTCGCCGGCGTTGAATAGGCCGGCGGAGAGTCCGACGCGGCGGTCGGAGAGGCGCGCGTCGCCCGAGGGGGACGGCGTCGTCGCAGGGGGCGTTGTCGGGGCGCAGGCTGCACCGATCACGAGAACGGCGGCCGCGGCGAAACGACCGGAGAGGAACGATACGCCCGAGCGGCGCTGGCGAACGAGGGACATCAACGACTCCTGAATTGAGTTGAGGATCGTGAACGGACCTGCGGGTGGCGCCTCGACCTCTCGCGCTACTGCGACGGCGGCGGAACGTCGAGTTCGAGCAACATCTGCAGCATGCGGCGGATCTCGGTCGACTGGTCGACCTCGGCGTCGGAGGCGAACTTGAAGATCGTCTCGTTCTGTCCGGCGCCGTGATTGGAGAACAGGGTGCGGACCATGGAGACCGCGCCGCGGTGGTGCTGGATCATGTAGGTCAGGAAGAGCTGGTCGAAGCGTGCGCCGCGCGCCCCGCCGAGCGAATCAAGCTGCGCGGCGGAGAGCATCCCCGGCATCATCGCGTTGTGTGCCCCGTGGTCCATACCCGCCATCGGTGGCATCTGTCCGGGCATCGTCACGTTGCCCGCAGAGTCCACCCGCGGCACCGGCTGATTCCGATCGCCCAGCCAGGTGCCCATGAGCGTGATCTCGTCGGTCTGCGCATTGATGATCCGCCCAGTGAGGCGCTGCACAGCGGCACTCGCCCCGTGCGACTCGGCCCACTGCGAGATCACGATCGCCTGAGCATGGTGGTGGATCATCCCGGTCATGAAGTCGATGTCGGCCACGGTGTACGGATAGCGGACACTGTCGATCTTGGCCCGAGCTTTGGCGGCCTCCGCGCCCATCTGGTACGCGGGCGGCTGGGGGGCGCGCGCGGCGCCACAGGCGGTCAATGTCCAGAGGGCGGACAACGCAAGAGTCGAGACGATCCGGCGCGGCATACGGCGGGAGGGCATACGGGGATTTGACAGCGTGAGCGGGCCGGGGGTTGACCCCCAAACATACTCGCCGAGGGCGCGGGACGTTTCGTCGGGCGGCCGAGCGGAGGGTCGCGGTGAGCGGTCACTGCGAGCGGTCACTGCTTGACGGGGCGATGCGTCGGACTTACGCTCGCTACCATGTCCAACTCCGACCTGTCCGATCCGACGCGCCCCGCGCGGTCGACCTCGCAGCCACACGCGACCGTTCGCCCGGCCGGTGCCGTACCGACCGTGACCGTGAAAGCAGGCACTGGGACCGAGATGCACGTCCTCGTGAGTCCGGAGCAGGGTGAGACCGGCTTCGCGCTGCGCCGTTTCATCATGCAGGCCGGTGGTGGCATGCCCCTGCATACCAACTTGGTGGAGCATCAGCAATACGTGCTGCGTGGGAGGGCGAAAATCCGGGTGGCCGACACCGTGTACGACGTCGCGCCCGACCACACCCTCTTCATCCCTGCGGGCGTTCCGCACTCGTACGAGGTCGTGGAAGGTCCGTTCGAGTTCATCTGCGTCGTGCCGAGCACGCCGGACCGGATCACGCTCATTGACGATTGCTGAGGTGTCGCTCCCTGAAGTGCGCCGCGATCGCCGCCGCTCGCCGAGGTGATGAAGCACGTCGATGAGGGTTACGCGTTCATGCGCGCGAACTGTCGGCACGCCACGTACCGCAGTACGATGTCCATCCCGGACTCGTGATGCTCTCCTTCAGCTCCGACGTCACACGCGCGCAACGCGACTCGATTGTGTTCGCTGAGCAACTTGAAGCAGGGTGCTCGTCGACTTCTCGATCCAGTAGGTGGTCGCGTCGCCCGGAGGTCCCGCAACCACGACTCGAACCGTGGTGCGAACATTTCCTCTCGTCGCCGGCAAAGGATAGAAGAGATCAATCTCGGCCTGCATGCCAGCGGCCAGTGGGAGAGCCTGCACGAGAGACGAAAGCGCCGCGGCTGACACGACCGGAATCCTGAGTGGCGTCCGCGTGGTCTGCCGGAGCTGGCGCGGCGGACAACACGGACGAGACGGCGGCGGTTGCCCCAAACACCTTAGGCGAAGCGTCCAGCGCTGTTCGCGCGTGACTTCGCTCGTGGAATAGCGCCCCAGCTGGGCCGGCGTATCGCTGACATCGAGGGTCGTGGCATCGAGGCTCATGACCCGCCAGTCGCGGTACCACGCGCCCGGCGTGTGGCGCGTGGCGCGTGGCGCGTGGCGCGTGGCGCGTGGCGCGTGGCGACCGGCGCGACGACGGTCCGGTAGAGCGCCTCGAGCGGCGCCGCGCCCAAGCGGGTGCGCGCTTGCGAGATCCCGGACCGCCCAGCCGGCGCCGTGCCCCGGGTCGGATCGCCGAGCCAGCGCGCGCCTTCGAGCAGGCAACGCAACACGTCGCGGGTCGCGACCTCCGCATGGAGGGGTCGAGCAACCTCAAGGCGTGAGTCGCCGCCGATCGACCTGCAGGCGCGGGCGGAGAGAGTCGAGTTCCTGTCCGCCGGTCGGGAGGGTACGATGTCCGTACCTTTCGGAGCCCGCTGGGTTGCCTGAGGGACGACCGAGTCTGAAGCAGTTCACCTAACGCCGGCGTTCAGTGCGTCGCTTGTCCACTGCACCGTCTTGTTATCCGGCGTCGTACAACCAGTTCGCCGTTTTGAGCCCCTTGACTCGCGTGAAGTGCTTCGTGTTGTTACTGACCAGCGTGAGATTGAGCGACATCGCATGCGCCGCGATGAGGGTGTCCAGCACGCCGATCGGAGTGTCTGTTCCTTCGAGGTCGGCACAAAGCCGGCCGAACAGCGCAGCGGCAACGGCATCGAATGGTACAACGTCGACGGCGGTCACGAACGTATCGATCAGCCGGTGCAACCGCTTCGAACGCCGCTTCTCCGCGCCGAACCGAAGCTCCGACAACGAGATCGCACTCAGGCACACCGCAGACGGTGCATGAGCCGTCAGATTCGCTCCAGCAGTCCCCTCACCCCGCAGAACGAAGCTCACGGTATCCGTGTCGAGCATGAACCGGCGAGCGCTC
>JANOTB010000132.1:0-26797 GCA_031416115.1 Gemmatimonadota bacterium | reverse complement strand
CCCCTTTTTACTTGGAACGATGGAACAAAAAATACCAGTCGGTATCGTGCGGATGGGCGAGCAAGTTGTGGTGGTTTTGGGGCTGGGGGTTTTTGGGTTTTGCATCCTGGGGGCCCGCGCACTTGGGGCGCGCCCCCGCTCGTGCGTTGTGCGCTACTGCGCCCCAGCGGACCCAGAAACGGGCTACGAGGCCCGGCGCGGCGCGTATCGCAGGGCGATCAACAATGCGATCAGGGCGAGCGCGATGCCAAGCGCGGCCGGCACGGGCGGCAGACCCGGCCCTGCGCGGTACGGGAGCGTGCGTCGTGCCACATAGTCGGCGACGAAATCCGTCAACGGGCGTCCGGCCTCGGCGGCATAGCTCTCGGCCAGCGTGTTAGGCCCGCGCCACAGCTCGCCGAATCGCTCGGGTCCGAGGTCGGTCGCGAGCGTGGACAGGAGTCCGCCCTGCGCGTTCCAAGCGGTGCCGTCGAACCTGTAGAATGAACCGACCTCTGTTCCGGGCTCGAAACTCGCGAGTTCGTCGAGTAGGGCCGGCTCGGGCTCGAACGGTGGCACGGCGCGAGGATCCGGAGACAGGAACGCAGCACATGACGCGGTCCGACCGGCGCGGCACGATGCCATCTGAAAACCGTCGCGGTAGTAGAGCGCGTACGAGGAACTCAGGTCGATCCCCAACGTCTCAAGGTCCAACGACGACGGCGAGCGCAGGTAACGCGCGCTCGCGAAGCGTGTTGAGCGGAGCCAGGCGTCCACGGCAGTCCCCGGCGCGCCGAAGGCCGCGTAGAACGCACACGTTCCCAGGAGATTCCACGGGCCGTCGGTCCCAAGGCGATTCATGCGCGCGGGCGTGGCCGTGACGACGATGGTGCAGGGCGCACCGGCCCTCTCAGGAAGGGCGGTCGTATGTTGGAACACCGCGTTGCCGATGGCGGAGTCCACGGTCACGATGAGCGCCAACGGATGGCGCGACGGACCCGCGCTCGCCGCGCGGATCTCGCTGGCGAACCGATCGCGCACTCGCGCCGCGACGGCTGCTGGGACCAGCCCGTCGATCCGCACCAGCGGCGATCCGGCAGCGACCGGTGGCAACGCGTTCGCAATCGCGCGCACGTCGGCGCGCTTGGTGAGTTCCCGCAGCGCGAGTGCCTCGCCGCGCGCACGCTCGTAGTCGAGCCTCGCGGTGCGCCGCGCGCGCGAGAGTTCATTGCTGAATTGTTCGTCGGCGCGTTTGGGAACGAGGAGCGCGAACGCGACGACGGCCGCGACGGCGGGGCCCACGATCCACTTGATGACCGACATCATAGGAACCTCCTCCGTAGCGCCACGAGCATGAGCAGTACGCACCAGGCGGCGGTCGTGAGCAGCGGGGTGATCATCGCGGCTGGACCGCGCGTGACTGCCGCGAAGGTCTGGGCGTACCACGAGTCGATCAGGGCCTCTTCACTGAGCCCGGCGATGCTCGCAAGGACCGCGATGGGAGGGCCGTCAGGCGCCGCGGCAAGGCGGGTGAGCGCGTCGTTCCCGCCAAGCGCGATGGCATGCGCTAGCAGGCTTCCACGGGTGGACGAGCTGAATGGGTCGGCCGGCACGATCCGGTCGATGATGCGCGCGCAAGCAGAATCGGACCCCTTGAGGCACTCGCGTCGACCGACCGAGAAGGCGCTGTCGGGGAGGCCAGGGAGTCGCGCCGACGTGACGACGGCTCGCGTGTCGCTCGCGTCGAAGTAGCGCGCGAACCCGGCAGTGGCGTCGAACGGCGCGAGAACCGCCTTGCACGCTGCGACCGCGCGCGTGGCGCACCGTCGTCCACTCACGGCCCACGATGTCGCGAGCCCCCTGGCGATCTCCTCGGACGGCACGCGGTCCGCGAGGAAGGCCGTCCAGCCGGCGTAGCCTCGGAACGCTGGCGTCGTGGCGACCAGACGGTCCCCAGCTTGCGTCAGGACGTAGTCCGCGACAGAGGAGGCTGATACTGGGCGGGAGAGCGAAGCGCGAGAGCCACTTGGCTCACGCTGCGCGAAGAGGACGGCGGGGCTGAACGTCTTTCCACGATTGCGCGTCACCACCCACGTGGCGGTGTCGATCAGGGCCGTGCCGGTATCGCCGAACCGTTCCGCAAGCCGCGTGCGCCCAAGCTCGAGTCCTTCGGCGATGTGCGCCGAGTCGCTCGAGGTGATTTCCTCCACGCGATAGCGGACCACGCGACCGGCGCTACGGATCTCACCTTCGCCGTCGAATCTCCCGAACTCGTTCAAGCGCGTCTGGCGCTCGACGGAGACGGCGAGCGCCCTCTCCGCAGCGTTGCGTCGAGCGCGCAGTTCGTCGAGAGACTGCGCGCTGCTGAGCGAGGGGGCTCCGAGCAGTGCGCTAAGTAGCGCGCCAAGTCGCGCGCCGAGCAGCGCGTTGCGCATCAGGAGTCTCGCGAGGTCAGACATCGACGAGCATCCAGGTGTTGCCGAACACGGCCAACGGCCCCGGCCAGTCGAGGAGGTAACCGATCGCGGCGGTGATGAGACTCGTGTTGCCAGTGAACTCGGCCGCCAGCGTGAGGCTGCCCCCCACGATCAACGCGGACAACAGGACGTGTGCCGCTTTCCGGCCTGAGAGGTATTGGACGGCGAACATCCCCGCGTACGTCAGCAGCGCTCCGAACAGGAACCGAATGGCGAGCGTACCGGGGTAAGTGTTGAGCGTATCGGGGATCTCGACCAGCGAAAGCGCGAGCAGGCAGCCGAGCCAGAGCGCAACGGTCGGGATGAGGAGCAGAAGTGCTCCCGCGCCGAAGCGCAGACCGAGGTAACGCGACCACGCGATGGGCAGCGAGAGCGGATAGACGTGCCGCGCGGCGGCGTCGACGGCCCAGGGCTGGGCGACGGCCATGAAGCCGCAGAAGAACGCGAGCAGGGCGAGCAAAGGTCCGAGCACTTCGAACCCGCGCATGACCCCCATCGCAGTCACGGTGCCGCCAAAGTCCTCGCCCGCGAGGCGCCAGAGACCGGCGGGAGCGGCGAAGGCGACGACAGAGAGGACCGCGAGCGCGCCGCGCGTCCACTTCACTTGAGTATAGAGGATCTGCCCGAACATCAGCGGGTCTCCTGGCTTGAGGTTCGCGCACCGCGCAACAACTCGACGAAGCTCTCCTCAAGGTCGAGATCCTGCACGTCACGCACGTCGGCCCCTACGCGCTGGAACCAGTCGCGCATCTCCGGCTGCCAGCCGCGCACGACCCACTCCTCGTGGTCGAGCGTGAGCGACTCGCGCGAGAGCAGCGCGAACGGTGCCGCGTCGCGTACCACGGGCGCTCGGTCGATCCGCAACCGCTTGATGCCGCTGCGGAACTCCTGCATGGGCATCTCGACGATCATGCGGCCGCCGTCCATGACGCCGACCCAATCGCAGATGCGTTCCTGTTCGTGCACGAGGTGACTCGAGATGAAGACCGTGGCGCTCTTTGATTCAACGTACTCGACGAGCGCGCCGAGCACTTCGCGACGGATCACCGGGTCGAGGCCGTCGGTCGGTTCGTCGAGCACCAGGAGCTCGGCGCGCTGCGAGAGCGCGAGCATCATCATGAGCTTGCCGGCTTCGCCCTTGGAGAGACGCTGCACGAGCTGGTCCTCGCGGAGGCCGAAGCGCTTGCGCAGTCGTTCGGCTTCGACGCTGTCGAAGTTCTCATAGAAGGCGCGGTGGTACCGGATCGATTCATCGACCGTGAGGCCCTGATACAGATGGAGTCGCTCGGGGACGTAGCCAACGCCGGCGAGTGCGCGATGGGCGAAGCGCGGCACGCTGTGGCCGAGCACTTCAATGGTTCCGTCCTCGGGGGGGAGCATGCCGAGCATGAGGCGGATGGTGGTGGTCTTGCCCGAGCCGTTGGGGCCGAGGAAGCCGTAGATCGCGCCGGTCGGCACGGTCATGGCGAGCTCGCGAATGGCGAACTCCTTGCCAGCGCGCCAAGCGAGGTTTCGGATCTTGATCGCGTCGGTCACTTGGACTCCGGGAGCTCGCGGTCGAGCGCGAGGCGTAGGTCGGCGGGGGAGAGGCCGAGTCGAGCGGCCTCCTGGAGCATCTGACGGACGAAGCGTTGTGCGGCGGCGGTGCGCTCACGGGCGCGGGTCTCGGTGGCCATTTCGGCGATGTAGGTGCCGGCCCCTTGGCGCATCTCGACGATCTTGTCGCGTTCGAGATCGCGGTAGGCTTGGACGACGGTCGCGGGGTTCACGCGCAGCTTGGTGGCGAGTGCGCGGACGCTAGGGAGGCTTTCGCCCGGGCTCAGTTCGCCTGAGGCGATCGCGAGACGGACGCGGTCGGCGATCTGGGCGTAGAGCGGGGTGGGGGAGCGTGGGTCGATCGTGGAGAACATCGGGGTCCGGTGTATTGGTGTGACAATACACTAGGACTGCTTGAGCCGGATGTCAAGGGACGGGATGCTGTCTGGCTCGGGCACGGGAAACGGCGTTCACCACAGGGGCGCAGGGGGGCTTTCGTGCGGCGGGTCGGATCACCGACTCGTAGTGAAACTCCGCCGCTCGCTCACCGTCGAGATCGCGTCTCCGCGCGGAGTGAACCAACTCGGCACCGCGATCCCGTCCACGCTCCCCACCGGAGCCCAGGCGCGAACGTCCCACACATAGTCAGTTCCGCGATACGCCGTCATGCCGAGCGGCGAGAGGCTCGGTAGCGTCAAGGTGGTGTCGGTGGTGAAGACGTAGAAGTTCGGTGCGTAGGGGATGAAGCGCTGCGTGCCGGTGTAGGTGATCGAGAGCAGGTAGATCGCGCCGCTGGTCCGCGTCCAGTTGAACTGCGTGGCCGAGCCGACGTCGGTGGCGCCCTCCGCGGGCGAGACAAGGGCGGGCAGTACGGGCGCGGCAATGACCACGCCGCTGATATTCGCGCCGAAGCCCGTCCTCACCACTCGCCCCGATGCCTGACCTCGCGCAAGATCAACGGTCATGGAGAAGGTCGCTCCGGGCAGCGCCGGCGTCACGTACGAGAACGCGGTCGCGTTGCCGGAGTCGGTCAGGAGCCGCAGTGCCGAGGGAAAGAGCGCTGACGTGGCAAAACCGATGCGGAGCGACTTCGCCACCACCTCGACACCGGGAGGAGTCGTCACTGAGCCGCTCAGAATGCCTTCGGTCACTGGCGCGGCGATCGCGACCGACGCGCCGGTGCTGCTCTCCCCACTATTGATCGTGAACCCGGGCGCGTTGCCGTAGGCCTTGTAGTCGACGGGCAGGCCCGACATCGGATCGTACTGCCACTGTAGCGCGTGGAGCGTGCCGGTCGACGTGGTCGGTCCTCTCCAACGCGCGACCAGCGCGAAACCGTAGCTGCCACCGACGAGCCCCTCCGCGTTCGCCGCGGCCGACTCGAAGAGCACCGCGGCCTTGTGATTCGCCGGTTGCAGCGGCCCAGCGCCGCCGGTGACCGCTCCGCTGTACGACGCAAAGTATGGATCCGGAAAGGCAATGGACGGCGGCACGACGATCGTCGGGTCGGCACGTGTCAGCTTGGTGTAGACGAGGGCGGCGCGTTCGGTCAGCAATCCCACCGCGAGGTCGTACGGTGCCCGGACTCCTCGAACGCTGAACCTCCCGCCTGCGTCCGCGTAGACCGGTGCGTGCCCGACGATCAGTACCTGCGCATCGTGCTGCGCCGCACCGACCTCATCTACCACGACTCCCGACACCGTGAACGTGCCGCTGGGTGCGGACGGTGAGTCTGCGCAGGCCGCCAGAAGCACGCCGCACAGCGCAATCTTGCCGACGAGGTGCGCGCGCTGCATCGGTCCGCCACGCAAGGGTCCAGTTGCGACGAGCCCAAACGGGCTTCGCCATGACGATAATCTATTCGCGGCGTCCCTCAGCCAACGATCCCCTTCCGCGCATCGCGCGCCAGCTCCGCCCGGAAGTCCGGGTGCGCGATGCTCGTGAGCAGCTCGGCGCGTTCTCGGAGTGACTTGGCGTGCAGGTTCACGGCGCCGTACTCCGTCACGACCCAGTGCACATGGCCGCGCGTGGTGACGACGCCTGAGCCCGGTGCCAGCACCGATGCTATGCGCGAGATCTTGCCGCCGCTCGCGGTGCTCGGCAGCGCGATGATCGGTTTGCCGCCGGCGCTGCGCGCCGCGCCGCGAATGAAGTCCATCTGGCCGCCGATCCCAGAGTAGATGCGCGTGCCGATCGAGTCGGCACAGACCTGGCCGGTGAGATCGAGCTGGATGGCGGAGTTGATGGCGACGACCTTCGGATTGCGCCCGATGCGGCCGGTGTCGTTGGTCATGTCGGCGCTGATGAACTCGACCTCGGGGTTGTCGTCGACGAAATCGAAGACGCGCTTGGAGCCGATGACGAAGCTCGTGACGATGCGGCCGGGGAAGATCGCCTTCAATCGGTTGTTCACCGCACCGGCCTCGACGAGATCCACGAGGCGATCGGAGAACATCTCGGTGTGCACGCCGAGGTCGTGGCGACCATGCAGGCGTGCGAGGACCGCGTCGGGGATCGCGCCGATGCCCGTCTGCAGCGTGCTGCCGTCCTCGACGAGCGCGGCGACGAGTTCGCCGATGCGGCCGAGGACCGGCGTCTCGGATTCGGGGGGATGCTCGGGGAGCGGACGGTCGGTGTGCGTGAAGGCCTCGAGCTGATCGAACGGCACGCTGGTGTCGCCGTGGGTGCGCGGCATGCGCTCGTTGATCTCGGCGATGATCATGGGCGCGTTGTCGACGGCGGCGCGCGCGGCGTCGACCGAGGTGCCGAGGGAGCAGTAGCCGTGCTTGTCGGGCGGTGAGAGCTGCACGATCGCGGCGTCGAGTCGCACACGGCCGCTCGAGAAGAGGCTCGGCACGTCGGAGAGGAAGATCGGGACGTAGTCGGCGCGACCGTCGTTGACGGCCTCGCGCATGGAGGCACCGGTGAAGAGCGAGACGGAGCGGAAGCGGTGCTGCATGCCGGGGGCGATCCAGGGGGCGTTGCCCTCGAGGTGCAGGTGATAGAGGGTCACGTTCTCGACGTCGGTGCGCCTGGCGAGCGCGTCGAGCAGGGTCGTTGGAGTGGCGGCTCCACCGTGGACGAAGACGTGCATGCCGCTCGAGATGCCGCGCACGGCTTCGTCGGGGGCGAGGGAGCGTGTGTGCCAGTCGGGGATCTTTCGCATGGTTGCAATCTGAGCGGCGGCCCCGTGGGTGGGGAGCGGGAGGGGGCGTGAGGTGGGTCGGTGGACGTGTTGACAATCCCGCTTGATTGGCCTGCGGCGGAGGGCTATACTCAGAGTCACGCGGGCGTAATTCAGTTGGTAGAATGCCAGCTTCCCAAGCTGGACGTCGTGGGTTCGAGTCCCATCGCCCGCTCCTTGCTACCGCCGACCGCCCCCGCGCCCACCAGGCCCGGGGGCGGTCGCACATCAGGACAGCCGGTCCGCCATCGTCTCGACCGCCTCGAACAGCGGCGCGAACCCATCAACGACGAACAGCACCGGCTGCAGGTGATCGATCGCGAACGGCTGAGCGATCACCGCGTCGAGCGAGAACGGTCGCCGCTCGCAGGCGGCACCCAGCGCGTTCGCCGCATCACCATGCGACGAGATCAACCCACTGCCATAGACGCGCACGTCACCGCGCTCGTGCACCAACCCGAACTCGACGGTGAACCAGAAGAGCCGCGCCATCGCCTCGACCTCGTCGTCGCTGCGCGCGGCCGCAGCGAGTTGGCCGAACCGATGTAGGAAGTCGGCGAACACGGGGTCGGAGTGGAGCGGGACGTGACCGAACACATCGTGGAAGATGTCGGGCTCTGGGAGGTAGTCGAGCTGCGCTCTTGGGCGGACGCCGAGTGTGGTGGGGAAGTTCCGCTCAGCGAGGCAATGGAAGAAGCTGGCCGCGGGAATGAAACCACCGACACCGACCGCTCTCCAGCCCGTGAGGCGCGCGAGGCGCGCGTTCACGTCGGCGAGGTCCGGTACGCGATCGGCGCGCAGTCCGATGCGCGCGGCGCCGTCGAGAAAGACCGAACTCGCGGTGTGCTCGAGCGTCTCCATGCGACGTTCGTACAGGAGCGACCAGACCGCGTGATCGTCGGCGGTGTAGCGCGCGAGGTCCTGATCGACGAACTCGGGCGTGACGGTGCCTGCGCGTGTGCCGCTCGACTCGTGTCCAGCGTGCTGGTGTGCTGTGCTCTCGGTGTGCACTGACGATCTCCTGAGTGTCAAAAAAGAGCGGCCCGTGGAATGATCCACGGGCCGCGGGGGCTGCAGTCGCTGCGCTGGTGCCTACATGCGCGAACGTCCACTCCCACGTCCCGTGTGGCGGGGCGCGTAATAGCGGACGTAGGAATACGAGGCGGTCAGGGCGAGACGCAGCATGATGTGGTGAGGTTAGTGGTGCGGTCCGGTCAGGTCAAGGTGCGCCGCCGATCCTGACAACGCAGTCGACTCGGCGCATGGGGAACCGCATGGTTCGCAGCGCGCCGCCTTGCGGTCCGTCGATGCTGGCGACGAGGGAGTCGGTGCCCACGCGTCGGTAGGCGATGCCCTGTGGGAAGTCGTGCTGCGGGTTCTCAAAGCGCGCGGCGGTGTCACTCACGAATGTCGCAGCGAAGGCCGTCGCCGCGCCACCACCAGGCTGAGCGACGTATGTGGGCTTGCCGTCACGGAGTTCGATCCGCAGGAACTCGAACTTGTGCGCGACGTCGCGCACGACGGTGCGGCTCGTGCCGAGCATGAGGCCGCCAGCTGGCGCCATCCAACTCTCCTGCGTGACACGAGTCGGTGTGCGGAGTTCCCAGCATCCGGCGAGCCAGCGCAACTTCGCGAGTTCGGCAGTCGGTGTGCCGGCAGCGGTCGTCGTGCCGGGCGCGGCCGGGGGAGTGCCCGACTGTGCACGAAGCGCCGAGGGCAGGGCGGGAAGTGCGAGTAGCGCGGACAGCGAGAGCAGGGTGAGCAGCGAGAGCGGAGCGTTTCGGCGCATGGTGTACCGGTTCGGGTTGCCCTGAGGTTACCGGCGACTGGGCCCGCGCGCTTGCACGAATGCGACGCGGCGCGGGATCTTCTCATGCTTATGGAATACACGGAACGGCCGCCGCACCCGGATCTCGCGGACATCATCCGCACCTACTGGTGGCTCCGCGGCGACGCCGATCCCGCCGGTGCGGCTGATCCGGCGCTGCCCGACGGGTCGCCGGAGCTCATCGTCAACTTAGCGGACCCATGGGAGCGAGTCACCGCCGACGGCGCGCTCCTGACCCAACCACCCGCATTCCTCGTGGGGCAGATCCTGCGGCCGATGGTGGTGCGGCCCACCGGGCGGATCGCGCTCGTGGCGGTGCGGTTCGAGGCGCACGGTGCTGCGCTCGTCACCGACAGTATTGGGGCGCTGACCGACAGTTGGGCGTCGTTCGACACGCTCCGCGCGACATCATTTCGCGCGTTGCCATCGGCGCTCGCGGTGGCCGAGATCGACGGGACTCTCACCGAAGCTACTCGCGCGCATCGTGCGCTTTCAGCATGTGTTCGCCGCGTGGCGTGAGGACCCCGCGAGTCTCTCGCGCGTGGCACTCGAGAGCGGGTACTACGATCAGTCGCACTTGGTACGTGACTTTCGCGATTTCGCCGGTGCACCGCCCGCGGGATTCCTCGCGGCGATGCCTGCGTTCACGAGGTTCTTCACGGCGGCGCGGCGAGTGTCCGCAACGGGGACCTTCGATCGCGCGACAGGGTATGCACGCGGGTAAGCGACCTGCCCATACTGCGAGCGCCGCGCCGGCCTGGCTCCTGCCATCGCCCTGACGCGGATGCGTACCGGACGACCGAGCTCAGCGCGAGGGTAGGAGCCCGAGCAGCCGCTCGACCTCGACGCGCAGCGCCTGGATCCGGAGCGGTTTGGGCACGAAGCCGTCGACCGAACTCATGAGGTCGGCGATCCGCTGCTCGGTGCCGCGCAAGTCGCCCGACATGAGGAGGATCAGGACCGGCGGCTCGCGCCGCTTGACCTCGGCGATCAACACCTCGATCGGCGGTCCGGGCATCTGCACGTCCGAGACGATGATGGAGATGTCGTCCTTGCGCGCCTGCCACTGTTCGAGTGCGCTTGGCACGTCGCTCGCCGTCAGCACGTCATACCCGATCCGCTCGAACGCCATGGCGAAGGCGCGCAGCAGTGACTGCTCGTCTTCGACGATGAGCAGGCACTGCGATTCGGCGCCGGAGCGTGGGTCAGAGTGCACGGGCACAGGGCTCTGGGTGAACATCAAACAAATGACGAGCCCACTTGGGCAGGGTCACGGGGCTGAGAGCGTGGCAATGTCGGTCGGAGCGAGCGACACGACCCCTGCGACGGGATCGACCGACACGGCACTCGCGGCCGGGTTCCTGAAAGGTATCAGCACGGAGATCCGCCTGTTTCGAGGATCGTTCGGGGACTCAGCCGAGAGGGTGACGCTGACGTTGTCGCTGAACCCCTTCTTGACGCGGACTGGATTGGAGAAGTAGACCTCGTTGGAGTCCTTAGCTTTGTCGTCCATGCCGACGATCCGCATCACCATGAAGAAGGCCATCATTACGATGCGTTTCGAGGTCGGTCTGGACTTCGGCGGCAAGGGGTTGGGCTTGAGGAGTGAGAGCAAGCGTGCCAGACTCCCCTTGATCGTCGGCATGGTGTTGCTGACCACGATAGCGCCGACGCCTCCACTATTCGCCCGCAGGAGGGAAAAGTGACCGCGTTCGAAGCTAAGGAGGGGACCGTGACACTCGTGATGCGCGGGCTGCTGCATGAGCTCGCGAACCTCGCGACAGCGACCGACGGAATTCAGTCGACGTTGAAGCACGACGGGGCCGCGTCGCTGCCGCGGGCGCAGGAGGACCTGGCGGCGACGACGGACCGGCTCTTCGCGCTCCATGCCGACTTCCGGTCGCTGCTGCCGGACCACGGAGGGCCGACCGCACTCGACGCGAGGGTGCTCGGGGCCGATGTCGCGCGGCTGCTCTCGTGGCACGTGGAACGGCCGGCCACGCTCACGATCGCGGACGACGTGGTGCCGCCGATCTGCGCCGAGTCGTGGCTCGCGCGCAGTCAGCTGTTGGAAGCCTGCGACGCTGCGCTTGGATCAGCGACGGTCTTTCGTTTCGCTTTCCGGACCGATGGTGAGACGGTGAGCGCGGTGTCGGACGACGGAGTCGTGTTTTGGTCGGCGCCGACACTCGTGGCGGCGCGGCGACGCGAGCGCGAATCCGCGGGCTGAATCGGACCGCTCCCGAGTCGCGCGAGCGCCTCGATGCCGAGGCGCACTTGTCTTCGCTAGCGGGCGTCACCCGACGACATCGCGGTCTGGAGCAGTTTGCGGTTCTGATCGACGGCGGCCACGAGGCGGCGTGCGACCGACCGAAGGTCCTCACTCGCGACGCGTTCGGCGTCGGAGAGCGGCGTGCCGAGTGCGTGTGAGAGATCCTCGATGCTCCCCTCGCCGCCGCCGCAGGTGACGATCACCACGCTGCGCCGCCGCGTGCGGGCCTCTCGGTACGCGCCGAGGAGCCGATGAGCGGCGAAGACGGAGTCGTTGACGGCGTCGATGTCGTCGCGCGACACAGCGCCGCGCTGACGTTCGAGCGTCGTGACGAGGTCCTCGAGAACGGCATGTTCGTCACGCATGGCGCGGACGAGATGTCCAGGCGCGAGGGCCCCTGCTCGTGCACCGGACGACGACAGCTTGAGGGCGTTGGAGGAGGACATGCTCGGATGCGGAAGGGGCATACGGGAGAGTATCGGCCGGTGGGCACGGAGGCGCGCATGGCCTGAAAGAGCTGTTGGACGCACAGGCCCTCCATGGCGTCGGCTGACTTCTTGAGCGCGAGGAGGATGGCGCTCACGTCGCTGGGCTTAGCGTCAACCGCGCGCAGAGCGGCCGTGACGTCGAGCACCGAGGTCCCAACCGGGAGGAGCCGTGAGATACCGGGCTCGGCGACGGCGACGACGAGCGCACTGCGCGCGTCGAGAACGATCGCATTGTGCTGCGACAGTCGGATGCGCAGGTCGCGCACCATGCGCGATCGCGGTGTTGATCGCGGCGTTGATCGCCGAGTTGATCGCTGCGGCGAGCAGCCGCGAGAAAGAACGCTCCACCTTGAAGCCGTCAGTGGAGACGTTGGCCAGGTTGTCGGCGACGACCTCGAGGCGACGTTCCGCAGCGCGAAGCGCCGACGCTGCGACGCCGAGACCGGCGACCGGGACAGTCACTGGGCGGCCTGGCGGTAGCCGTTGGCGGGCATGATGGCGGAGCGGCGAGCGCCAGAGGAGCGGGGAGTCGGCGCGGCCTTCGGTCCCCGCGACATCTCGGGCGTGGTACCGACCTCACGCAACGGGGCCATGACGGAGCGCAACCGCGTGATCGCGCGCGAACGGATCTGCGAGACGCGTGACTCGGTGAGCCCGAGCACCGAGGCGATCTGGTGCATCTTGAGCTCTTCGTGGTAGTAGAGCGCGAGCACGGTACGCTCCTGCTCCCTGAGTTGTACGAGCGCGTTGCGGAGTATGTCCTGCTCGGCCTCGGCGGTGAGGACGTCCTCGATCGTGGGGGCGTCGTCGTGCAACGACGATTGCCACTCGGCGTACGGCGCGTCGCTGTCGTCCTTGGTGGAGCGCTCGAGCGGGACGCGGACGCCTGTCTCGAGGTCGGCTTCCCAGCGCCAGAGCGTGAGCTTGTCAATGCCGAGCTGCGCGGCGAGTTCGGTGTCGTCGGGCTGACGGCCGAGCTTCGCGTGCAGCGCGTCGCGCGCGGCGGCGATGTCGCGAGCGCGGCGTCGGATCGAGCGCGGGACGTTGTCGAGCCGACGCAACTCGTCGAGGATCGCTCCGCGAATGCGCGGCACGGCGAGCGTGCTGAACGCGAGACCGCGCGAGTGATCGAAGGTCTCGATCGCCTGCATCAGGCCGAGCGTGCCGGCGCTCACGAGCTCGTCGAGATCCATCTCGGACGAGAGCGAACGCGAGAGCTGCTGCGCGACGTGGTGGACGAGGCTCAGATGCTCGCGAATGAGGGCATCGCGGGCAGAGAGGTCGCCGGCAGCGAGGGCGATCCACTGATAGTCGGACGTGTTCATGCGAGTGCTCCGGGGTATGCTGAGGAGGCGAGGGCGGACCAAAGGGCGCCGGCCGCCGTGATGAGGGCCGTATCGGCAACGGCCTCGGCGAGTGGGATACCTGCGCCCAGCGCGACGGGCAGCGTGGGGTCGAGCGGAATAGCCGGGGCAGCCAGCAACGGCCGCCCCAGCCAACGCTTCGCGGCATCGTAGAGCGAGGAGACGTCGGTCTCCCCACAGGCAGCGACCGACGCCGAGCACTGCGGGCGGCGGCCGAGGATGAGCTTGAGGACCGCGAACGACGCGGCGAGTGAGGCGGCGCCGCTCTGCGCGAGCACCACCGCACTGGTCGGCGAGGTGTAAGCGCAGAGTTCGTCCACCGCGTCAAGCAGCACCTGAGCTCGCGCCGACGGAACGCTGATGATCACGTCGGCGTCGAAGAGGCTGGGGACGCTGCCGCAGACATGGATGTCGGGTGCGATCCGGACCGGCGCAGTGTGGGTGGACGACAGCGCGATACTGAACATCGAGGCGATGCGTTGCGCGCGGAGGGCCGGGCCCACGAGCAGCACGCGTGCACCGTCGGCCTGTGCCTCGCGCGCAAGCAATGTCGCGGTCACGCTCGCGCCCACGCCGTCCTGCCCGGACGCGACGAGCACTCCGAGGCGATTGCGTGAGTGATGCCGCGCGCCGAACGACTCAGGCTGCTGCACGTGGCACCTCCCACATCACGATCGCCATCTGCTTGCCGGGAAGGGCGTCGAGCGTGAAGCGGGCCGAGACTTCGGCCACGCGCCGGGCACCCTTGGCGATCACGATGAAGGTGATCGCGATCAGGATCAGGACGAGGACTAGACCCACAACATGGTTGCCTCCAATGATGAAGTCGCCGAACGCGGGGATGATGTCGCTGGCATAACCGTCGGGGAGGATCAGGCGGGTGGAGCTGACGTGCATCGCGAGCACGAAGAGGACGCCGAGGGCGGTCCAGGCTTCGACGTAGCGGTGCGACTTCATGGTGGACGGAGCGCGGCTCATGGTGCCCTCTAATGCAGGGCCCGTGCCACCGAGGAATAGATTCTAACTTGTTGTCAGTGAATGACTTAGTGCATGCGCGTTGGGGCGGAAGAAATTGCCTAGTCCGGCGGTGAATCGGTCCGCTCGGCACGATTTGCCGAGCGCGGGCGGCGCGGGCGGCAGCGCTACGCGCCGCGCTGCGTGCGCGTGCGATGAGGGGACCGGCGCGTCGGTGTCGTCGTATTTGACTCGCGCTTCACGTCGTCCTTGCTCATGTGCGGACGAAAGCGTTGGCGAGTCCGACCGTGAGCAGTCAGCGGCCGATAGGTGCAGCGCTTCGATGTCGGCGAGGATCGAGCAGTTGTCGGAGAGGCTGTCGACGTCGTCCGACTTCACGAGCACGGTACCGATGCTGCGCTGGTTCCGTTGCCGGATCCCGGGAGCACCGGCACGACGATCCCGCGCGCGGCGTCCTGCGCCCGCTGCGCGATCTGCGTGAAGTTGGAGGAGCGACTAGATGTCGACCGCGCGACGGAGCATCGCCTTCATGGAGGTGAAGGCGGTCGCATTCGCTGTGTACAGCCGGCGCGCATTCATAAGCGTCACCAGTTCCTGCGTGGGATCGACGTTGGGCATCCGCACGTAACCAGCGATGTCGGCGTCGGGGTGGGTTGGATCGTAGATCAGGTCACCGAGCGAGGCGAGTCCATATTCCGGTGCGGGTTCCATGATCACACCCTCCTTTGATAGGCACCGCGTTGGGCAGTGCGGGTGGTCTCGGAGTTGCTCGTCGGCGAGCGCGACCATCACGGCATCGACGTCGACCGGTCCGGTCACGTCGTCACCGGGGACGCGGGGGCCTTGGCTCGCGCTGGTGAGCACGCAGTCGTCGCTGTTGAGCGAGGTGGCGGTCGTGGTGCGGTCGACGAATCCGAAGAGCATCGGACCTTCTGGGAGTGAGCGGGCTCGGCGGGATTGCCGGACGCGCATCGCTCCGAGAGTCCTTAAGGCATGTGTTGGGCCACCGCCGGAATGCGGCGGATTGGGTCGCTGCTGTTGCGTTTAAGCGATTGTTCCATATTCACTTACCGCTCTATCGCGCGAGGTCGGACGACACACGGCGCCGGGGTTCGTCGGTCGGCAATCATTGCCGAGGGAGCTGAGTTTGCCGCGGTGGATGACCACGCGGTCGTCGGTCAGCCTTCTTTGCCGTTCACGTTCAGTTTATGCCGCAGCGTGCGTACGCTCATGTTGAGCAGGAGCGCGGCCTTGGTCCGGTTTCCCTCGGCCCGATCGAGTGCTTCAGCGATGAGGAGCCGCTCCGCTTCGGCGATGTCGAGGGTGGGGAGGAGGAATCCGCTGGAGTCTGGTTCGGCGACCAGAGCGCCGGGCATCGCTGCCGCGACAGGCCGGATGATCGAGTTGCCGCGGATCGGAGTCGGCCCACCTCCTCCGGCCACAAGGCCGAACCGCGCCGAGTCGAAGTGATGCGGCTGAATGATCGGGTCGGTCGCCAGGATCACCGCCCGCTCGATCGCGTGCTGGAGTTCGCGCACGTTTCCGGGCCAGTCGTAGTCGTGCAGGAGCTGCAGCGTGGCATGACTGAGACCCTCGAAGGGCCGCCCGATCTCCTTGGCCGACTTGAGTGCGAACCGGTAGGCGAGCATCGCGATGTCATCCCGGCGCTCGCGGAGCGGAGGGATCCGGATCGGGATGACCGACAGTCTATAGAAGAGATCCGGGCGGAACCTCCCGTCGGCGACTTCCAGGGCCAGGTCGCGATTGGTCGTCGCGATGATCCGCACGTCGACCGTGATCGGGCTCGTGCCGCCGACGCGTTCGAAGCGCATCTCTTGGAGCACGCGCAGGAGTTTGGCCTGGAGGTCGAGGCGCATCTCCGATATCTCGTCCAGCAGGAGTGTGCCGCCGTCGGCGCGTTCAAAGGCGCCCTCAACACGTTTGAGCGCACCGGTGAAGGCGCCCTTCTCATGACCGAACAGCGCCGACTCCACCAAGTTCTCGGGGATGGCGGCGCAGTTGAGTTGGATGAATGGCCGGTCGCGGCGGGGGCTCTCCTCATGGAGGGCGCGGGCGGCGAGCTCTTTGCCCGTGCCTGACTCGCCCTGCAGGAGCACGGTCGCGCGGGTAGGGGCGGCGACTGTGATCACGTGCAGCATCTGCCGGATCTGCGGCGAGTCTCCGACGATCTCGCGCTCGTTGCGGAGGGCCATGACCTCGCGGCGAAGGGACTCGTTCTCGCGACGGAGCCTCATGAGATCGAGTGCGGCGCTCACGGCGACCTCGAGCTGGTCGGCGCGGACGGGCTTGGTGATGTAGTCCACGGCGCCGGCCTTGATCGCCGCCACCGCGTGTTCGATCGAGCCGTGCCCGGTGAGCATGATGACCGGGACGTCGGTGCCCTCTTCCTTGAGATACTCGAGGAACTCGAGCCCGCTCATGCCGGGCATGCGGTGGTCGAGAATGATGAGGTCGAGCGACTCGCGTTGGAGCACCCCGAGCGCCTCGGGGATGTTGGACGCGCCGAATGGCTGATGTCCCAGCCGGTGGAGCGTGTCGTGCAGGATCGCTCCGACGGTGGGATCGTCGTCGACGAACAGGATCTGGGCCATCGGACGGAGGGGCGGGTTGGCGGGACTCTAGTGGGCGCCGGGCGGGCCGGCACCGATCACATGGACTGTAGCCGCGCGGGTTCGTCGCCCGGCCGCGGCTCTCGTCCGTGCTGAAAAGGTAAGCCCCGTTGGGTCCCTCGGCATCCCAGAGGCCTCATACGAGTCACGAGCGACGATCAGAAGGAAGCCGAGCGGCTCTTCACCGAACTGATCGCGCTCGCCAACACCACGGTCGAGAGCGAGTACCTGGTCGGCGGCCACCGTGCGAGGGAGCGACCATTCACTGCGCGGGCTCGGGCGGGGCGCTCACGTGCGTGATCGGCGGCGCTCGGCGAGCAGGCAGTCGGCGTCAGCGCGTCGGTGATAGGCGGGGCGGTTCGCCTCACGAGCGACTCGTACGGGGGCCCTGACGGATTCACCGTCTCCCGTACGGCGATCCCGGCAATGAGGACCCCTCGGCGCAGGTGGGGATCGCCGCGGCCGCGTACGACAACGGTCTCGCGTCGCTCGAACGTCGCGATGTCGACATCCAGGCGCGCCTCGAGCGTCGCCGGGAGTCGTTGGTCGCGCAGTTCGTGAAGATGGAGTCTCTGATCGGCCGATTGCAACGCCAGGGAAGTGGGCTCACCTCGCCGGTGGACGCGTTGAATGGATCACGAAGCAACTAATCGCGCGACCTGCCGATACTCAGTGAGAATCCGCAGCTCACCTCTCCTGCCCATGACCTACGCCACTCGACCTCGCTCCTCCGCCCGTCGCGGTGACGATCCATGACCATCTCCTGACAAGGTTCCTGCGTGCGCGCACCGCGATCGTCGACCGTGAGGTCGCGATGGTGCAGGACCTACGCGAAGCCTTCGTGGGAATCCAACCTGGAGCAGCCCGATGACCATCGTCCAGACGCGCGGTCAGATCATGACCGAATACGCGCACGCCATCACCGTCCGGCTCGCGGCCGCCGACGAGGCGCTGCGCCTCGCCGTGATCACCGGCGACACCGAGGCCCTGCTGGTCGGGATGGCGGAGCGCGAAGCGTCGCTCACCGCGACTGAGGACTTGGTCGGAGAACTCGACCTCTCGAGCCTCTCGGCCGCGGAGCATGCGTCGATCATCCGCTCGATGGTGCAGGCGCTGGAGCGGAGCCAGGTGGCACAGGCGGCACTCGAGGCCGAGATGCTCATGGCCCGGCGGGAGGCTGCCCGCGCGCTGACCGTCCCAATCTCTCGGACCCGCCCGACAGAACGCGCCGGATACGCCTTTGCGGGCGTGCAGAAACGACTCAGGTCGACCGGCTGATCTTGCTGGGTAAAGTGGACCGCAAGGCGGCCGATACTGCTGACCATAAGGAGGTTCACCGTGACGATTCAGCCGACTGGTCCCAGCACTCCCCGAACCGAGGGCACGTCGCCGACCCGATCCACCAACGGCGTTGCCTGCATCTCGGACGAGACGCAGCTCCACCAGTCCGAAGGGTCGGCCACCGGCCAGCGCGATGTGCTCGTTCTCTCGCCCGCTGCGCGTGCCATGGTGGCGCGAAGCGACGAGGGCGAATCGCTCTCGGCGGAGCGACTCATGCAGATCCGCCAGCGCATCCTCGATCGTACCTACGACTCCCCTGTCGCCCTCGATGCCGTGGCGTCCGCACTGCGCACGAGCGGCGATCTCCGCTGACCCGCGCCGTTTCAAGCGCTCCATTCTCCCGGTCGACTCGCTCGACCGCATCAGGTACGCTGACGTGGTCGAGTCGGATGACGGCGCCACGGCCCTCATCAAGTGCGCCGAGGGCGGAATCAGCTTCATGATCACGGGCTGGAACATGACGCAGATGAGCGGCCTCGACTTCGCTCGCGGAGGGCGCGGCCGTCCCGACGGCGTGGAGATCCCGATCCTGATGCTCACGAAAGGTTCGGTCCGCGAGGACATCCTCGCCGCGCTCGAGGCGGGCGTGAACAACCAGGTGCGCAAGCCCGTCACTCCCCCCGCGCTGAAGGAGAAGATCGATGCGGTCCTCTCCGTAAGTGCGGCGGCCTGAACCCGAGGCGATACGTCCGATGGCTACCCAGATGCAGTCCCACCACGACGTCCTCCACGCGACGGACACGGCCCTCAGGCTCGTGAACCAGGCGTTGGGCGATCTCGGCACGTCAGCGAACCTCGCGAGCATCGCAGCCCCCACGGCCGAGAAAGGCGTCGAGGGGAGTGGCAACCTGCTTTCGCTGGCCTCGACGCTAGTCTTCGCCTACGCCGAAGTCACCTCGCTTCTCGAGCGCATCAAGCAGAGCCGCGGACGCCTTCAGGAGGCCTCGGACGCGCGACTCGACGAGATGAACGTGCTGCTCACCGCCGTCACATCGGCCACGGAGCTCGCGGCCAGCGGGATGCTCGACGGACTAGAGCGCGCGATCGTCGTGGTCACCGAACTCGAGCAGGAGGCGGAAGAGTCGCAGGATCTCGCGCTCCGCGCGAGCGACATGCTCAAGTCGCTTGTGCTCGCGATCCGGTCGGCGCTCGCGGGAGACGCACCGCCGCCCCCGGCCGACTACGACAGCCTGCAGCACTCGCTCCGCTGCGGCCGGGAGGCCCACCACGCCCAGCGAGCCGATCGATGACGTCGCCAAGCCTCACGCTCGCCGCGCGACCGGACATGCAGCTCTCGCCGCTTCGCTATACGACGGTTGCCGGGTGTCTGTATGACGTCTGCGGCATCCGCCTCCGCGAAGGAAACGAGGCGTGGGTGATCTCGCGACTCGGGCACCGCGTTCGTGCGACCGCGCTGCCGTCGCTCGGCGCGTACATCGACGCGATGATCGACGGGGATCTTCCGGACGAGCTCCCGCATTTCATCGACGCCCTCACGACCAACAAGACGAACTTCTTCCGCGAGTCCGCGCATTTCGACTTCCTCACTGACGTCGTCTTCCCGCGGCTCGCCGCTAGCGCGCACGAGATCCGCATCTGGAGCGCCGCCTGCTCCTCAGGCGAGGAGCCCTACACCATGGCGATGGTCGTGCGCGACCATCTGCCGGTGGAGGCGCAGCATCGCACGCGGATCCTCGCGACCGACATCTCCAATCGGATCCTCGCGACGGCGCGCGCGGCGCGCTACAGTGGAACGCAGCTGCAGGGCCTCTCGCCCGAGGTCCTGCGCAAGCATCTCGAACTCCAGCCTGGCAACACCGAGGCCTGGATGGTGAAGCGCGAGGTGCGCGACATGGTCAAGTTCGCGCGGCTCAATCTGATCGCGGCTTGGCCGATGAGGGGGCAGTTCGACGTGATCCTCTGCCGCAACGTGATGATCTACTTCGACCGCGAGACGCAGGCCCGGCTCGTCGATCGCTTCGCCGCGTTGTTGTCGCCCGGCGGGATCCTCTGCGTCGGGCACGCCGAGAGCCTTTCGGGATTCGCCCACGGGCTCGAGCAACTGCGACCCGCGGTCTACCGCAAGCCTGGAGACGCCTCATGAGCGCGGCCGGTGACGAGCGCGTCGCCTACGCACTCGGCAGCTGCCTCGGCATCACCACGTACGACCCAGTCGCCAAGGTGGGCGGGCTGGTGCATGTGATGCTGCCCGACACGGGCATGCTGCTATCTTGGACGAGATGATCGGCGCCGGAGGTGGGCGGCACCAACTGCGCCCGCACCATGACGCTTGCAGCGACGAGCGGAGTGGTCGAGATCATCGTTGACGGTGCCACGAAGAGACTCGTCCCGTGATCCTTACCCGACGTGGAGCGCATGCGCGGATCTGCTCGGTGCGCGCCGCAGCCCCGATTCCGGCGCCTCGACCGGGGGTCCGCCGGCGATCGAGACCGCACTCTCGGGTCTCGCGGCGAGCACGCCTAGGACGTTGATAGTGCAGCGGATGCCGCGGCACTTCACCAAGGCATTCGCCAATCGACTCGACGGCCGCTGCTCGGTGCGGGTGCGCGAAGCCGAGGAGGGCGACGTGATCCGCGACGGGACCGCGTAGATCGCGCCGCCCCTGTCACCGCGCTGACCCTCACCGGAACACGCCATGCGCCCCATCGTCCGCGCTCTCCCACTCGCTGTCATCGAGGCTGCGGTGGGAACGATCTCCTGGTCGGCCCACCGGCTCGGCACGCAATGACTCACACGCCGCCTCGCGCACTCACCGGCGCGCTCAGGTTCACGACGCTGCGCGCGACTTCGTCGACCGCGTCGAGCAGGTGTTGCGGACGGAACGGCTTGTGCAATACGAGCGTGTTGGCTCCCGCCTCCGCTTCTTCGCTCGGCGTGATCTGTCGCCCCGAGATCAGTACGGTACCACCCGCAGCACCGCGCGCGCGCAGCGCACCGGCGAGCGCCGAGCCGCGCCGACCCGGGAGGCCGACATCGCAGACGAGCAGGTCGGCGCGCTCGGCGTCGGCCATCGCCTCGGCCTCGGCCGGGCTCGTCGCGAGTCGCACCTGATGCCCGCCCTCCTGCAGCAGTCGGCGCAGGACTTTGCCCAACTGGGGATCGTCCTCGATGACCAGGATGCGGCGCGAGGGCCTGGCGAGGCCGCTGGTGTCCCGCGTGCGGACCACGAGCGCCGGGTCAGCGGCGCGGCGCGGAAAGTAGCAGCGGAACTGGCTGCCCTCGCCCACAGCGCTGCGGACGGCGATCGCTCCCCCCGACTGCAGTACGGTGCCCAGTACCGCTGGCAGGCCGAGGCCGGAGCCACTCCCTTGTGGCTTCGTCGTGAAGAAGGGCTCGAAGATCCTCCGCCGAGTGGCATCGTCCATGCCGCTGCCAGTATCCCGCACCACGACCTCCACATGGTCGCCGGGAGCGAGCCGCCCGATCGCCGTCGCGTGCTCAGCGCTCAGGACGACGTTTTGCACCTCCACCAGGATCGTGCCGCCCGTGGGCATGGCATCACGGGCATTCATGATCAGGGCGGTGATCGCCCGCTCGATCTGCGACCGGTCCGCCTCGATCATCCACGGCGCGTCGGAGACCATCACGTCGAGTTGGTGATCAGGACCGAGCACGCGTTCCATCCACCGCTTGAGCCGCACCACGACCTCGCCGAGGTCGAGCGGTCGCGGTTCGAGCAGCTGGCGCCGGCCGAACGCGAGCAACTGTCGCGTGAGCTCGGCGCCGCGCTCGGCGGCGGAGCGGATCTCGTCGAGTGCCTGCGCGACCGGGTTCGCCGTCCCGAGTTCGTCCTCCGCGATGTCGACCCACGCGAGGATCCCCGTGAGCATGTTATTGAAGTCGTGCGCCACGCCGCCGGCGAGCAGGCCGATAGCCTCGACCTTTTCGGCTTCGGCCACGCGGAACTGCAGTGCGTGAGCTTCCGTCATGTCGGTCACGGTGCAGAGCAGGGCGGGGTGGCCGGCGAAGTCAACGATGCTCGTCGCCACGTCGACGTCAATGAGCTCGGTCGCGCCGTCCTGGCGGCGCAACTGGATCCGGGTCGCCTGCTGGGTGCCCGTCGCCAGTTCGGTGCGCAACTCGCGCAGTGCCCGGATCGACCGACGGTCGATCAGTGCGAAGACGCACGGCCGGTCCGCGAGGTGATCCGCGCTCAGGCCGACGAGCTGCGCGAACCGGGGATTGGCATAGACGACGCGCGCACCCTGCACGACCACGATCCCTGTTCGCGCCTGCTCGACGAGCTGTCCGAATCGATACTCGACCTCGCGCAACGCCGCCTCGGTGCGCTCGCGCGTTGTCACGTCGCGTGCGTTCACCACGAAGAAGGCGTTGCCGAGCACGGCCGGGTTGAACCCTGACGTGGTCGATTCGAGAGTGCGCCAGCCGCCATCTCGGTGCCGGGCGCGGATCACCACGCTGCGCACCGCCTCCGGTTCCTGACTGAGCTCCCCCAACAGCGCACCGACCACGGCGATGTCGTCAGGGTGAATGAACTCCGAGAGCCGTCGACCTTCGAGCTCGCTCGGCGACCAGCCCAGATGGACCGAGACCGACTCGCTCATGGAGAGCATCGTCCCCTGCTGGTCGAGCAGCGCCCAGATGTCGAGCGCGTGCGCGGTGAGCGCACGCAATCCGTCCTGGTATTGCCGCAGCGACCGCGTCGCCTCGCGCTCGGCAGTGAGGTCGGTCGCGTAGATCCGCACGCGCTGGGCCTCGTCGGGCTCCACGACCAGGCGCACCGCGCGGTCCGCGCGTCCATGCTGCAGGAACCCCACCTCGAGCGAACAGCCCGGCCAGTCTCCCGACGCGACTGCGGCGATCGCGTGCGCGAGCGCGGGGCGATCCTCCACGCGGACGGCCAGAGGCAACGGGCTCGCGAAGACCTCGTCCCGCCGGATGCGCAGGGCCGCGGTGAAGCCTCCGCTCACCGCTCGCACCTTGCCATTTCCGTCCACGATCGCCGTGGGCCGCTTGGCCGACCCGAGGGGTTCGTTCGGCAGGGGGCGTCCCTGTGCATCAGCGAGGGGGAGGAGTGCGGAATTCGGCACGGTCGGAATATGTCGTGCGGGCCGTGCTGCGGAAGCTCCAGTTCCCGCGGAACCCGCCGATACTCGTAGGAGACAGAACGGAATCCACTGTCCGGGAGGCGGTATCACCATCAGTCCTGATCTCCATTCGCCCACCTCGGGGCGCGATGTGTCGCTCTCCGCTGAGCGGAGCCGGCCATCTGCAACTCGCTTGCCCACCGGCGATGCGGAGGGGGAGGCACGCCACCTCACGGTGCTGATCCTCGAGGACCATCCGTTCCAGCGCCGCATGCTGGGTCGATTGCTGCTCGGACTCGGCAACGTCTCGGTGGTGGAGGCCGCCACCGGCGACGAAGCCCTCGAGGCGGCTCGCCGAGGCGTCCCCGACCTCGTGATCGCCGATCTCGAGACGCCGGGAATGGACGGTGTGACCTTCCTGCGGTTGCTCTCGCAGGAGGCGACGACGCCGCGCGTCGTGATCACGAGCGCGCACGACGCGTCGGTGCTCCGCTCGGTCGACGAGATGGCCAAGATGTACGGGCTGCATGTGCTCGGGGCCATGCCCAAGCCGGTCTCGCTCGACTCGCTGCGGGGATTCCTCCATCAGGTACGCACCGAAGGGACAGGCCGCGAGCGGCCCGCAGAGCGCGGCAAGGCTCCCGCCGACGCGTACTCACCGGAGCAGATCGGCGAGGCGATCGCCAACGGCGAGATCATCCCTTGGTTCCAGCCGAAGATCGAGGTGCACTCGGGCCGGCTCGCCGGCGTCGAGGCCCTCGCCCGCTGGATCCACCCCACCCGCGGGTTGATCGGACCGGGGGCGTTCATCCCGGTGATCGAGACGCTGCCGCTCATGGACGCGCTCAGCCAGAGCATGCTCACGCAAGCGATCACCTGGGTACGTAAGTGGGAGCGCGTGGGGCTCAAGACGACAGTCTCGGTGAATCTGCCGGGGGGCGCGCTCGCCGACCCCGGGCTCGCCGACCGGCTCGTGAAGCTCGTACGGTCCCTCGGTGTCGAGCCGGCGTCGTTGATCATCGAAGTGACCGAGACCACCGTCAGCCGCGAGCGCGCGCTGGCGATCGAGACGCTCGCGCGCCTCCGCATGGCAGGCTTCGGACTCTCGCTCGACGACTACGGCACGGGCTACGCATCCATGGAGATGCTCAAGACGATGCCTGTGACCGAAGTGAAGATCGACCGTCGCTTCGTGCACGGGGCCTCGCGTGATCCGAAGGCCACTGCGGTGCTTGGCTCGCTGCTCGAACTCGCCTCGGGGCTCTCGCTCGCGGCCGTCGCCGAGGGTGTGGAGACGCAGGAGGACCTCGTGCTGCTCGACGCGCTCGAATGCCCGTACGCGCAGGGCTTCGTGATCGCCAAGCCCATGAATGGCGACGACCTCCTCGCGTGGGCACAGCGGAACGGTCCGGCGGAGGTCTGATGCCGACGGCGCTATCGCAGTCCGCCGTGGCGGCTGTGGCCGGCCGCGACCGCGTCATGCGCCTGCTCGTCGCCGGCGCGGGCACGAGCTTGGTCGTGCTCGCGCTGGGACTCGCCTCGCGCGAACAGGCGTCGCTGCTCGCGTCCATGGAAGAGACGGCGTTCTCCTCCCGCGTGCAGGGCGCCACGGCGCTCGCGGCCCAGCAGGCTGCCCTGGCGGCGCGCATCGCCGCGGTGGCAGCGACGCAGGAGAGCGGGCTCTCCGCCGTCGGTGGCGGGCTTCGCGTGGAACGGCGGCACTCGTCCGACGCCTTAGAGCTCGTCGTGACGGATGCGACCACGCGGCTCGCGCTTGGCGGCGTGCTCGCGCTCGCAGCAGCCAACGGCTCCGTCGGCCAGCCTGACGCCATCACACGGCTGCTCGGCACGTTGCCATCGCAGCGGGTCGCGACCGAGGCAGATCCGGAGTTGGAGGCCGTGTACTTGGCCGTGCGGACGGCGCAGGTCGTCTCGCGCGTGCCGTACGTCGGCGCCGCACAGCTTCGCGTGCGCCACCGCGACGCGGACCTCTCGACTTGGTTCGGCCGCGAAGTCCTTGGCGCGCCTCCGGAGGCGTTCGGGCAGGCCCCCGCAGAGCTCTGGGTCGCGCGCGACCCGGCTTCCGGCGCGCTCGTGCTGCGGCTTGACCGATCGACATCGCTTGGGGCGTCCGGCGCCGATGCGACGGTGAGCGTCACGGTACCGGTGCGGGCGTACGTGCTGCGGCTCGCGGCCGCACACTCCCCGGTGCAGGTCTTCACGAGTCTCGTTGGCCCCGATGGTGACGTCACTGGCACCGCGTCACGGTCGGCGACGGAGGTCAGCGCGCACAGCACCCTGCCGGTCGAGGTCGCGCAGGCCATTCCCACGCTCGGCGGGCGTTTCACGCGCATCGGTGGGTGGTTCGCCCTGAGTCTTCCGGTCGAGGGAACGCGCTTCTCGGCGGTCGTCGCGGTGCCGGCCGCGGGCGTCATCGCGACCACCATGCGGCGCGTCGCGTGGGAGCTGCTGCTTGTACTCGCCATCGCCGGGTCACTGGCGGCGCTTCTCTGGATCGTGCGTCATCGCGTGCTTGAGCCCGCGGAACGTGCGGTGCAGGACCTCTCGGCCGCGGAGGCGCTCGTGCGTGACATCGCCGACGGCGTCCCCGGTCTCGCGATGTTCAAAGTCGTGCGCAGCGAGAGCGGCGTGATGACGGTCGAGTTCGTGAGCCGCGGTGCGATCGCCGTGCTCGGCGTGCCCGCGGTCGCTATCGCGGCCGACTGGGAGCATGCGTTCGAGACCGTCGTCGCCGACGAGCGCGCCGCAGTACGCGCGGACTGCGAACGTGCGCTCGTGGAGTGCGCCCCGTGGCAACTCGGTTTCCGCGTGCGCCGTCACGACGAAGATCGCTGGGTGCGCGTCGAGGCACGCGCGAGTCGCGTCGGCACCACGGTCGAGCTCGTGGGCTCTTGGCGCGACGTCACTGAGGGCCGCGTGCACTCGGAGCTCCTCGCCGAGGCGCACCGGCGACTGATCGAACTCGCCGATGGCGTGCCGGGCGCGGTGATCCAATGGCGGGTCACCGCCGACGGTCGTCAGGAGGTCGCATTCGTGGGCAATCGCCTGCCTGAGATCGCCGGCATCGGCGCGTCAGACCTCTACGGCGGACTCCATGCATTCGAGCAGGTGCAGCTCGCCGAGGACGTGGACGCGGTGCGTCGGGCCCGCCAGCAGGCGGTTGCGAGCGACACTGGCTACGCGGTGGAGTACCGCGTGACCCATCCTAGGCGCGGACTGCGCTGGCTCCGCGAAGAAGCGGTCTCGCACCGGCTCGCCGATTGTCTCGCCGCCTTCACCGTGCACATCAGCGACGTCACGCAGCAGCGCAAGGAAGCGGGTGAACTGCGCCGTGCCAAGGAAGAGGCCGAGACGGCGACACGGGCCAAGTCGGTCTTTCTCGCGACCATGTCGCACGAGATCCGTACGCCCATGACGGGCATCAGCGGCATGATCGAGGTGCTCGCTCGCACGGTGCTCGACGCCGACCAGCGCGCCCAGCTGGCGACGGTCTCGGACTCGGCGCGCACGCTCCGCCGCATCCTCGACGACGTGCTCGACTTCTCGCGCATCGAGGCCGGGAAGATGACGGTCGAACGCCGGCCGATGTCGGTCGACGACGTGATCGAAGCCACCGCGGGGCTCTATGCCGCG
>JANOTB010000131.1:0-2811 GCA_031416115.1 Gemmatimonadota bacterium | reverse complement strand
CGGTCCATCAAGACCTGTGCGAGCGTCATCGCCTGCGAACGATTCATGCCTTCGTCCCAGAGATCGAGGATCGTCGGGTTGGTCACCGCGTCGCGCCGCACGTACGCTGGATACTCGGCCGCAGGGATCGGATCGGCGAAGCGATCGCGATTGGCTGGCGCGGGGCGGGCTGGCTGCGCGACGAGTGGTGCCGAGACCAGGGCAAGGACGATCAGGGAACGGAGGGACACGTGCGACTCCTCTCTACATAAGGTGGAAGATTCTCGAAACTACAACTTCGGCGAAAGCCCGTCAGCGAGCGACGAGCGATAGGCTCTCCATGCCGGCAGCACACCCACGAGCGTTCCGGCACCCACGACGAGCGCGAGATACGCCCACTCGGCGCCACCGAGCGTGTGAAGCGTGAGCGCCAGCCCGAAGCGCGCCTCGACCGCCGCGCGCGAAACGGCAATGCCGGCATACACGAGCGCGACGCCTGCGGTGGCGCCCGCGAGTGCGAGCAGTCCCGATTCGAGTACGAGCAGCGACACGATCAGACGCGGGCCAGCACCCACCGCGCGGAGGATCGCCATCTCGCGCCGTCGCGACTCGAGCGACGCATAGAGCGCCACGACCATGCCCATGAGCCCCACCAGCACCGTGAAGAGCGCGACCACGCGCAGCCCCACCTCGGCGCTGCCGATCGTCTGCCACAACTGTTGTAGCGCCACGCCGGGGATGATCGCCGTGAGTGGCTCGCGTTGATCCTCGTTCATCTCGCGCTGCAGTTGCAGTGTCTCGAACCGGTTCTTGGTGCCGAGCATGAAGGCGGTGATCGGCGGCTGTTGCCCCGGCACACGCGCGACCGGCGGCGGGCCCATCATCAGGCCGCCTGAGGTCGCTTCGTCGTCGTGCATGGCCGTGAGGCCTTCGAGCGTCGAGTAGAGCGCCCGGTCGATCGGCGTGAAGGTGCGCGCGATCACGCCGCTCACGGTGAACGGATGCGCCTCATGCTCGGCGAACGAGACCGCGCCGAGTCCGTGTGCGAGTGTGACCTCGCTGCCCACGGTGTAGTTGAGCCGCTCGGCGACTTCAGATCCGATCGCGATCTCCCGGTCGTTCGCTGGTGCTCTCCCGCTCGCGAAGGTCACCGACTGGTCGCGGAATCGGTAGTGTTCGAAGAAGGCCGCCGTGGTGCCGATCACGCGGTGCCCGCGGTGCGCGTCGCCGAGCGCGTAGGGGATCGTCCACTTCACCGCTGGATGCGCGGCCCAGCGCTCGTACGTGGCCCACGAGACGCTGCCATTGGGCACCGACATGCCGAAGACCGTCGAGAGCAGCACCTGCGTGGTGCCGCCACGCGCGCCCACAATGAGGTCGGTGCCGCGGATCGTCCCGGCGAAGCTCTCACGCACGCCCATGCGCACATGCTCGATCCCCACGAGCAGTGCCACCGAGAGGGCGATGCTCGCCGCGGTGAGTGCGGAGATGAGCCGGCGGTTGCCGAGCGAGCGCCAGGCGAGCGAGAGGAGGAACATCAGCCCACTGCCTCGCGCATGGCGGCTTTGTTGAGCTCGGGGAGCTCGACGGTGCGCTGGAAGCGTGCGGCGAGCGAGAGGTCGTGGCTCACGAAGACGAGCGCGCTCCCCGCCTCCTCGCAGCGCGCGAAGAGCAGCTCGAGGAAACGGTCGCGTCGGTCGGAGTCGAGCGCGCTCGTTGGTTCGTCGCAGACCACAAGCTCCGGTGCGCCGATCAGCGCGCGCGCGACACCCACGCGCTGCTGCTGCCCCACGCTCAAGGACGTCACCGGCTTCTCGAGCAACTCGGCGATCTCGAGCCGTTCGGCGAGATGCGCGGCCTCAGCATTCGCGTCCGTGCTTTTGAGTCGTGCCCTTCGCGCCGCCGATAGCCGGCAGGGCAGCGTGATGTTCTCCCGCACCGAGAGATACGGAATGAGGTTGAACATCTGGAACACGTAGCCGAGGTGTTTGGCGCGGAACCGGTCGCGCGCACCGCTCGAGAGCGTGCTGATGACCGTGCCGAGCACCTGCACCGTGCCCGTGCGCGGCACGAGCACGCCGGCGAGCAGGCCGAGCAGCGTCGTCTTGCCGCTGCCGCTGGGGCCGTGCAGGAAGCAACGCTCCCCACGGGATATGCTGAGCGCGGGGAGATCGAGCACATCGCGCCCGCCCTTGTAGGCGAAGCGGACGTCGCGAAGATCGACTGCGGGGCCGGCCGTCTTGCTGGCCATCATGCCGGCCATCATGCCGGCCACGTCCCCGGTGGAGCTCACCGGCCCGTGTAGGGCTTCATGCTGGTCGCGTCGATCTGGTACCCGACCTGACCGTAGGGCGAATCGTAGGTGGTGATGCGCAGCGTTCCCTCGAGCCAGATCGCATCGAAGAGCGCGAGCTTCACATTCTTGCGGCCGACCATCTGCACAAAGGCCATCTGGTTCGGCGGCGGCGGCGGAGTGTGCACACAGGCGCCGTAATAGGGGACGAGCAGGAACTCGGCGCCTTCTTGGTCCGCGTCATCGAGCGGCACGATGAAGCCCGGCACGCGGATGCGCTGCCCGTCGAGCTTCTTGAGTGTGTCGGTCGCCTTCCCGGTCTCGTAGTCGAGTCCGGCGAGGAGCCGCCAGTCGATGCTCGTGAAGGCGCCGGAAGGTGTCGCGGCCTGCGGGATAGCGTCGGGGCGCGCCTGCGCCTCGAGGACCGCGCCCGTCGCCAGCAGAACGGACACCGCGACGACGCCAGTGAGCACGAACGAGCGCAGGCGCGCGCGTCGGCGCGCGCGCAGCGTTGGATAGATCGGGAGCAGGTCGGAGCG
>JANOTB010000130.1:0-2461 GCA_031416115.1 Gemmatimonadota bacterium | reverse complement strand
GCGACCGCAGACACGGGACGCGACCTCCCGGTGTTGAGCACGGCGCCGTCACTCCGCCAGCCGGCATACGTCCCCGCGAATTGAGTTCAACACCAGATTGTGCCGCGGCTTCGCGCGGCACGAATCTCTACTTCGTTATGCGCCGGGCTCGCCGGCGGCAAAGTCTCTCAGCGAGACTGTGTCGTCCGGAAAGCTCTTAAGGACCTCCCTGTCGGAGGTGACCAGCTTGACGCCGAGTGCGCGGGAGAGAGCGACGAACTCGCAGTCGTACGCACTCCGGCCGCTTGCCGCCGCGAGCCCAAGGACGTCGGCACTCTCCACTGGAAGCTCGCGACCCGCCATCAGCTCCTCGGCTGTCGCCTGGATCTCACGCGCCTTGGCCAAGGTGAGATGGCGCTGCAGCATGTAGCCGCGGAGGACATTTCGGAGCTCGCTGCGCCAGAGGAGCGGCGCGGCCCATACCGCATCTCTCGCCAACGCGCCACGGGCAGCTTCCGTCTGGTCACCGGGGATCAGGAGATACGCAATGACGTTGGTGTCGGTGACGATCACGGGCGGCCCGCCGCCTTGGTCGCACGTAGCCGGGCCTCGGTTAGCCGTGGCACGCGGAGCCTTGCTCGCAGTGCATCAGCTTTCGCCAGAGTCGCGCTCGGATCGGGGACGCTGCCCGCGATCGCCTGCTCAAGGCAGACGATGACCTCGCTGTTGAGGCTGCGGCGATGCTCGGCCGCGCGCTCCTTCAGTTGGCGGTAGAGAGGGTCGGGGATGCTCTTGATGGTCAGCGTCGGCACTGCGTTCTCCGGTTTCGGAATGGTTCCAGAACGGAACCTACGAACCCGACCGCGCGAGGTCAACCTCAGCGGCCGCGAGGAGGAGTGGTGGTAGTGCGCATAACGCTCCGGCTAAGCTGCGGCGCGCGTGCCGCAACCGTGTATCCGCCACCGCCCTCCCACGCGCCGTCAGCTTCAGCCGGCTGTTAGGCGCTGTCGGGCTAGCCCCCCGCAGGCATGCCGTCGCGGATGGCCATCTCCACTGCCTTGGCGAACCGATCGACCTCTGCGGCCGAGTTGAACACGTTCGGTGCCACACGAACACCTGTCGGCCCATCCCATTCCGCCACCCCGAACGAGCGTACGAGGACGCGGTGGCGCTCGCGAAGATACCGTACGAGCGCGGCCGGCTCGATGCCGTCAATGGCGAACGAGCCGATCCCACACGCGCGCCCGGCGTCGCCAGACGTCAGCAGCCGCACGCGCGGCTGAGCGCCGAGCCGGTCCGTCCAGCGACGCCGGAGGAAACGGAAACGCGCCGCCTTGCGCGTCACCCCGAGGCGCTCGTGAAACGTCAGCGCGTCCGACAGCGCGAGCACCGGCGCCGTCGACTGCCCACCGACCCACTCGAACTTCCGGATGTCCTCGCGCGGCCCCCAAGCGGGCGTCAAGGGCCAAACGTCGCGAATCAGTTCACGCCGCACGTACAGGAACCCGGTGCCGAGGGGGCCCATGAGCCACTTGTGGCCGCTCGCGCCGTAGAAGTCGCAGCCGAGTGCGCGGACGTCGACGGGCATGTGCCCCGGCCCGTGCGCCCCGTCAACAATGGTGAGCACGCCTCTTTCGCGCGCAGCGCGACAGATTTCGGCGACGGGAAGGACGTGGCCCGTGAGCCAGGTGACGTGGGGGATGAGTAGGATCTTGGTCTTCGACGTGATTGCCTTTGTGATGCGCTCGACGACCTCACCCACCGGCGGGTGCGGCGCGCCGAGGCGTACTTCGGCGTGGATGACTCCGTCACGCTGCACGCGCTGCTGCCACGTGTTCCACATCGCCCAGTAGTCTTCGCTCGTGCTCAGGACCTCGTCGCCGGGCCGCAGCGTGAGCCCGAGTTGAACGATCTGGAGTGCCTCAGTGGCGCTCCGGGTGAGCGCGAGTTCCTCAGCGTTACAACCGAGGAGCACCGCGGCCCGCCGTCGCACGGATTCCCGCGCGGGCTCCGGACCTTCCTCAGGCCAATGGCCGAATGAGAGCGGCGCTCGGCTGATCCGGCGCACGGCGCGGTCGAGGGCATCGAGGACGGACTCGGGGTTCGGGCTGTAACCGTGGTTGAGATTAACCAGCCTGGGTTCGAGCGCGAACGCTCGACGGACACCGTGCCAGAAAGCCTCGTCCCCTGCGAAGGTCTCCGGGTCAGTAGACTCATCAGCGGCTGTCGCCTCGGAGAGCCGCGCCATGCGCGGCAAACCCCGGTCGCCCGGCAGGCCGGCCAGTACCGCGGCGGCCGCGGCACCGACGCCAACGCCGAGAAAGGTGCGGCGGTCGGACATGTGGACTAACCTCCGAACTCTTCAGTGTGCGCCTAACGCTGCGCTCTGCGGCGGGCGATCAAATAAAATGCGAGCGTAGCGAGCTATCCGTTCGTCCGACTGCAGCAAGCATTGTTATGCGGCGCCGCTGCGGCGTGGACG
>JANOTB010000129.1:0-2591 GCA_031416115.1 Gemmatimonadota bacterium | reverse complement strand
GTCGCGGTCGCCGTGTCGCGGTCGCCGTGCGATCAGCGCACGACGATCCGCCCGGTCATGGCGCCGCCGTGCACCGCGCAATCGTACTGATACGTGCCGGCCGCGTTGAACGTGAAGTTATAGGTGCCCGTGCCGAGCGTGCCGCTGCTCGTGAAGCTCGGCGCGCCCTGCGACTGCGCCGTGTGATTGCCACCCTGGCCTTGCCAGGTGATCGTGCCACCGACGGCGATCGTGTCCACGGCAGGGTTCTGCGTGGAGTTCCGCTGGCTGGCGAAGACGTTTCCACCGCCCACCAGCACGGTCGCCGTGAGCGGCGCGACCGCCTGTCCACTCACGGTGACCAGTGCCGAATCGCTGCGTGTGCCGCCCTGGATCACCACGTACGAGGTCCCGTTCCCCGCCGCCCGTGCGGTGATCTGCGGTCCGGTCGCCGTGAGGAGCGCGAGCGTCGCCGGCGTGCGCGAGGTCCAGGTGATCGGCAGCGCTGTGGCGACCGAGTCTTCCACCGTGCCGAGGAAGATCTGTGTGCCGAGCGGCGTGACGATCGTCGCAGACGACGGCGAGAACGTGAACGTGGAGGCGAAGCGGCGGACGGTGATCGCACGCTGACCGGTCGCGGGGCTCGCGCTCGCGATGATGTTCGCCGTGCCGTCGGTGAGAGCCGTGGCGAGTCCGCTCCCCGCCACGACGCTCGCCACGCCCGGAGAAGAGCTCGTCCAGCCAATGGACACGCCGCCCATGATGTTCGCCTGCGAGTCGCGTGCGACGGCTGTGTACGGCTTGGTGCGGCCGGTGGTCTTCAGCGTGTCCGAGCCGGTCGACGTCACGAGGATCGACGCGACCACTTGTGTGACCGAGATCGGCGCGCGTCCCGTCTTGGTCGCCGCAGTGGCGACTGCGGTGTCGCTCGCGCCCACGGCTAGGGCGGCGGCGAGTCCGCCAGCGCTAACGCTCGCGGTCGCGCCGGTGCCTGCTCGTGTCCAAGTCACCGCCGGCGCGCCTGGCACTGTCGCGCCGGACGAATCGACCACCGCTGCGGTCAGCTGGCGCGTGGACCCGATCGCCCCGAAGGCGACGGCCGCGGGCGTGACGTTCACTGCGGCCACCACCTGAGCGACGGTCACTGCGAACGCCGGTGACGCGATGCCGCCCGCGCTCGCGCTCACCTGCGTGGTTCCGTTGCCGACGGCGGTGACGAGTCCGGTGCCGCTCACAGTAGCGGCGGCCGAGTTGGTCGAGTTCCACGTGATGCTCGCTCCCGCGATGGTCGCCATGGCGGCGTCGCGGGCGACCGCCGAGAACTGCACGGTGCGCGTCAGCGTCTGGAATGACGGCGCCATCGCGGGCGCGGTGATCGCCACCGAGGCCACCGCGGGCGGTGCGGTGCCTCCGCCATCGCCTCCGCCGCAGGCGGCGAGGCTCAGGAGAGCGACAAGCACGCGGCACAAGCCAGCGGTCGGGACGGAGATGCGCATGCGATCCTCTTGAATCGTGGGAGATTCATGATAGTAACTCGAAAGCCGACCTACTTTACCCGTGAACCGATCGTCGCGTCACCTCCGCGGCGGTCGTTGCCTGAGCCCCCGGTCGTATCATGGGACCGAGACGATCACCGAGTTCGCGCCGTACAGCGGGTTGGGTCCGAGCGGAGCCGCGAGATTCGCGGGGTCGAATCCACCGGTCCGGACGCCGGTGTGGGTCAGGATGGTGAAGCTGTTGGTGCTGACCGGCACGAAGGCGCCGAACAACACGACGTTGAGGGTGCCGCTGAGCGAGAGTGGGCCGGTGACCGCGATCTGGTCGTATTGCGTGCCGACGGCGAGGCCGCCGAGGTCGAGCGAGATCGTGCCCGAGGTGGTCAGGCTGCCGTTGATGCTGAACACGCTCGCCGAGCCGGGGCTGACCGACAGCGTGCCTTGGTTGTCGACCGCCGCATTGAGCGTGCGGGTGCCGCCCCCTTCCGCGAGCGCGGTGATCGTCGCCCCGGGGGCATTGACCAGCGTGCCGGCCGTCACGGCGAAGGTCGTCCCGAAGCCCGGACTCGTGAGCTCGATCGCGCCGAGGTTGGTGAAGCCGGTCGCCACCGTGAAGGTCACGAAGCCCGTCGTGCCGTCGCTGCGCGCCCGCACGACCGAGGTCGCCGTGGTCGTGAGGGCGCCGTTGAGGGTCACGGTCGCGTTGCCGGTCAGCGTGCCGGCGTTCACCACCGGCGCGTTGATCGTCGTATTGAAGAGCGCGAGCGTCCGGCCGGCAGCGTTGGTCAGGATGCCGGGCCCGTTCACGGTCGTGCCGGTGAGCGTGAGACTGAGCGACGCGTTGGTGAAGTCGGTCGTGAAGGTCGCCGTGGCCGACACGAAGCCGAGCGTCCCCGTGCCGGTGAGCGTGCCGCCACTGTTCGTGAAGGCCGTGCTCGAGGTCGTGAACGCGCGCCCGGCGCCGATCGTGAGGGTGCCGGTGTTGGTCAGGCCACCCCCGCTCTGGCTGAGGTCGAGGTTCCCGCCGCTCACGTCGAGCGTGCCGCTGTTCGTGTGGACGCCCCCGGTGCGGCCCCACGCCGTCCCCTGCGCGATCGTCATCAGGCCCTGGTTGTC
>JANOTB010000128.1:0-8007 GCA_031416115.1 Gemmatimonadota bacterium | reverse complement strand
ACCGGCTGCGGTTGATCAGCATCGGCGCCGTAACCCGGAAGCAGGTGCGGCTCCTCGATGGCGAGACCGTGTTGCGCTGGACGCCAGTGGCGAAGGACGGTGCCGAGTTCCCGCTCGCTCAGCGGGTGGAGTCGGCGGCAGATCAGATCCTCGCCGCGGGCGAGACCCTCGACGTGCTCCTGACCCCGACGCGTGCGGGGGACCTGGTGCTCGAGGTGACATCGGCCTACGGACCGCCGATCACCTCGCGCGTGCCAGTGCGGGTGCACCCGCGGTAGTGACGCGCGCGCACGACGTCGCGCGCAGCGGAACCCAGTGTTCACTGCGGGATCCGCAGGATCTTCCCCATGAAGAGGATCGTGCCGGAGAAGCGTTCGCGGATCACGAGCAGGAAGGGCTCGTCCACATCGAAGCTCGGCGGCATACTCGTGACCCCCACGCCCACGCTGGTGACGGCCGCCGCTTCAGTCCCCTCCTCGTTGACCTCGAGGAAGGTCTTGTGCCCCACGAACGAGATGAAGGGGCCGGTTTGGTTCGGCTCGAAGATGTTGCGGAAGTCGGCCACGCCATCCCGGAACGCGATGCCCATCCCGAGCGCAGCGAGGTCCGCGTTGAGCATTCGATAGTATTCGAGCTTGAAGCGCGGGAGGCTCACGTCGAGGCTCATCGGGTTCATCGCCGCGAGCCACGACGCCCAGCGTTCGGGTGTGAGCGAGTCGACGAGGGCGTTGACGTCACCGCCCGGACCGGGCATCACGAGGTCCATGACGAAGGCCTCGTTGCCGTAGCGCAACTCGGCGATCCGCACGTCGGGACCGAGTCGGACACGCAGGTCGATCCTGCGATGCATCGTCGGCACCGTCTGCGCGCCGCCGAATCCAGCCGCGAACGCGCCGGGTCGCGTGTCGCGCACGTCGAACTGCTGCAACCACTTCGCCTTGAAGTAGATCGCGTTGATGAGGTACATCACGATGTCGGCCGGGATCTCGTCGACGATCGTCTTTATCCGACTGTTGGTCGCGTTGCTCACCCACTGGTTCATCGTGCTCGACGCCGAGGGGAGTCCGAAGTCGAGTGCCTGGACCTTGGCGTCGAAGCTCGCGAGGAGTGCGGCGCTGAAGTCGGGATCGGCGGTGAGCCCTTGGCGGAACCAGACCGAGTTGGCGACGCGCATGTCCGTTGTCGCGTCGAGCCCGCGGAGGAGGTCGATGAGCCCGCGGTAGCCGGCATTGATCTCGGCCAGCGGCATCCCCTCGAACCCGAGCGTCGAGCGCATCGAATCGAGCGTGGCATTCGCGGCGCCGTTCATCGTCATGCCGAGCGCCATCGAGACGCTCAGCGGCGAGACGAACACGTTGGAGTCGCGCGCCGCCGCGCTGCGGCGCAGCAGATCGAAGGCGAAACGATTCGACCGCTGCACGACCTCGCCCTCCGCGACGGTGAGCGCGCGCGGAAGCCCGGTGATCGGTTCGGGCGGGCCGCTGGGGCTCTGGGCGCACGCGACGACGACGGTGAGGGCAAGCAGGCCGGTCAGGGACGCACGCATCATGCGCCGGATCTCATCGCTCGACGCGGATCCGCAGAGGGGGCCCGGTGGGCCGCCGCGGGTAGAGTCAACGCGCGTTGTAGCCGTTCACCGGCCCGCCATTGAAGAATGCCGAGGGCGTCATGACCCCTCCCCGCTTGAACACCATCCCGTTCTTCAAAACGAATTGAACATCGCGAAGCGCATCAATCGTCTCGATGGGATTGCCCGTCACTGCGATGAGATCGGCGATCATTCCCACCTTGATCGGTCCGCGCACCTGCTCCGTCTCACTCACCTTGAAGCCGTTGATCGTCATGGCGCGCAGAATGTCCACATTCGGGATCCTGGCCGCTTTCCACGTCTCGATGAACTCGATGGCCACCTCACCACGTGTTCTTCCGGGTACCCAGTAGTCTGCGTCGGTGGAGAACGTGAGTGGTGCCTTGTTCTCCCACGCATTGCGGAGCATGGCGACCGTCCGTGCGAAACGCGCCGGTGTTGTATGTCCCGTCAGTGAGATGGGAGTTTCGGTTCCCGCCCGCCACACGCCCTTGATCGCCATCTGCTTGTGCAACTCGTCGGTCATGCCATTGTCATGCGCGATCGACCACACACCGGCCTCCACGGCCCGCTTCCCCCCGTCGACGGTTTGCACATGGCCCTCGACCTTGAGGCCAGCCTTTGCGGCTTCGCGGATCACCAGGCGTATTTCGTCGGTGGTATAGCCCCACGGCTTGCAGTCCACACAGATCTTGATGACGCGCGCACCAAGCAGTGCGTTCTGCCGTACGGCCTTCACGATCTCATCAGGCGTGTCGGCTTCGAGGTATTCCGGATACACGATCCTGCGATCGAGCGCCATTTCCGGATTCGGCGAGAACTGTCCGCCCATGCCGCCAATGATGAGGCCCGACGGAATGATGGTCGGCCCGGGGATCCACCCTTGCTCGATGGCCTGCCGAAGGGCGACGTCCGCGTAGTTGCCGCTGTTCCCCATGTCACGCACGATCGTGAAACCCGCGGCCAGCATCTGTATGCCATTCGACGCCGCCTGGATGGCGCGAAGCGGCGTGGCGTCCAGCATGGTCGTGATGTAATAACTGTTGCGCTCGGGCACCTCTTTATACGTCAGCGCGAGGTGATTGTGGGCGTCGACAAGCCCGGGCATGACGGTGAGCGCGGAAAGATCGATCACGGTGGCGCCGGTCGGAATCGCAATATTGGCGCCGATCGCCGTGAACTTGCCGTTCTCGACCAGGATGACCTGATTCGTCGAGATGGTGCCCGTTTCAGGATCGAGAAGCCGGCCCGCCCTGATCGCCGTGACCTGTGCGGAGGCAGAAGCACTGAACAGCAACTGAAGCAGCAGGGCGGCGCCGGCGAACGATCGCGCGCGCTGAGGTTGTATGACGCTAGACATCTTCGACCCTTCCGGTGGGAGGTTTCGTGGACGGTGGGTGCGTGTGCGTTCCATAGACTGTGTAGTAGATGCGCTGCGCTTGATCGTGTCAAGCGCGGTGATGCCACGAAGGAGCTCAGGGGATAGGGGGGCGGCCGTTGCTACTGCAACGGCCTCCATCCGCGCGCGATTGCAAAGCGGCAGCGCGCAACCCAATCCGCCGCTACGGCATCCTCGGTGGCCGAACCGGCCGCCGCTCGCAGACTGACGTGCGCGCGGTCGGCCTCGTCGCACCGGTTGCGACGGGCGCGCGCTGCGACAAGGTTGGCAAGGTTGTGTCGTGCGAGCTCCACATCGCCAAGACCCACTGCGTTGGCCCGATCCATCAACTCCGCGCCCTTGTCGTCAGCGCCCCTGATCGAAAACTGGTGGCCAACCAGGTAGAGAAGCAGCGCATCGTTCGGGCGGCGCGTGAATGCATCCACCATGCCAAGTATCTTGCCGAATACGCCACCGGCCTCTGTGTAGTACGGCATGATGATCGGCGCGAGTGCCGGATCGGCGGTCGCGCGCACGCGAATGCGTACCTCGCGGTGCGTCTCGGGATCGAGCGGCAGTGCTGAAGCTCGTGCGTATTGCACGCGCGCGCCTGCGAAATCGCCTTGGCGCCAGAGTTCGTCGCCGAGAAGTACCCGGGACGACCCCTCGAGGCTCGGATCGAGGTTGGGGTGGGACCAGAGCGCGTCGGCGATTTCCATGATACGCGGGAGACTGTTCGGATTCATGCGAATGGCCACCTCGAGCTTGGCTCTCACCAACGAGGGGTCTGATGGCTGGAGTGCGCACGCTGCATCGAATTGTGCGAGCGCCTGGTCTCCGAGACGGTTGCCGGCCAGCGTGAACGCAGAATCCACCATCGCGATGACTTCGCGCGCGCACCGGCGCCGGAAGATGCTCGGCTGCGCGTTGCGCCGAGCGGAACTCGAACGCGCATTCGCGTCGGTCTTCACCGTATCGAGCATTTTCTCGAAATCACGGATGAGCGCGTCGGGCGGGCCCAGTACACTGAGATCGCCGCTGAGATAGAGCGTGCGCATCGCCGCCACACCGAATTGCGAATCCAGGTACCGGATGAACGCGCCCGCGTACGTGTACGCGCGCGTGGACGCTTCGGTGACGAAGCCGCCCGGCTCGAGCAGTCGCGCGAGAGTCGGGGCGATGTTGAGTTCACGCATCGCCTTTGCTTCCTGCGTCGGCGTCAGCGTGCCATCGTCGAGGTCGTATGCGACGGCAAATCCCTCGACGAGCGCGACGTTCGGCACGAGCCCACCAGGCGTCAGCCATGGGCCCTTGGAAAACTCCCCGGCCATGGCGTGCACCAGTTCGTGCCGCAGCGAACCTTGGGGATATGCGCCCGGGTTGATGTGGACCTCGTGCCGCCACGGCTTGGCGTACACGACACCATAGGCACCGGTGAGCCGCCGCTTCTCGCTGGCGCTGCCGTACATCCAGACGTGGACGGGATGCGCCGGAGCGATGCCGAGTACGCGCTCGACCTGCGCCGCCTCGAACGTGGCGTTGCGCAACAGGGCCTCGACTTGGCGGTCCGACCAGTCGCGCGGGAAATGAAGCACGAGGTTGTCGATGCGAATCTCGCCACTCAGTGCCGCGCGGAGCGAGCGGTCCGTCGTGCGCCACCCAAGCTCGGCGCCCCACGCGATACTGACTGCGATCAACAGCGATGCGAGACCGCCGGCCCACCACGTGTGCATGCGACGGGCGGTGCGATCTCCGCTGGCAATGGCGCCAGCGGCGACGGCGGCGGTCGCACCACAGAGAACGGTCGCGACTCGGAATGAGAGGAGTGCCGATGAGACGAGAATCGTTTCGTCGTAGATCGGACCGGGGAAATAGCCGAAGAAGTGGTCGAAGCCGAAGACAGGCGGTCCGTAATACACAGCCGCAACGCTGGCGGCGAGCGACGCCATCTCGACCCCAAGCACGATCGCGACCGCCCAGCGCAGGCGCGAGGTGAGAAGTCGGGCGAGTGCGCCGCATGTCGCGGCAAGCCACGCCGTTGGGACCGCAAGAACCAGGAGCCAGAGCGAGCCTGCCACGGGATCGCAAATCGGCCGGCGCAGGGCGTTGAGCAGGATCAGCACGGCCGGAACAACGAGGGCGGCCGCGGCGAACAATCCCGCTCTCGCCGCGGCGCGCGCGGGGCGTCGCAGTTCGGCAGCGAGGGACTTCTCGGCCTGCATCGCGGCGAATCCCACGAATGGCGCCGTGATGGCGCTGACGATCGTGAGCACGGCGGCGAACTCGAACCCGAGGTGGTCGGCGAGGGGGAGGAACGCGCAGATGGCCGCGGCGAGGGCGTACGCGACGAGCAGGCCGCGCGCCTCGCGGGTACGGAACAAGCGTGGGGCGTTACTCATCTGGAGCGCAGGCTATCGACCTTGATCAAACGAGTCCCTGAGCCGCAAGTTAGTCCTACAGACCGAAGAAGATTCGCGCGCACGACAGGGCACGCAAGGCCGGTTGCAGTCTCCCTGACTTCGCCGTCCATTCAATGAAGCCCGTTCGCATGCAGATCCCATCGCATCCGGGAGAGAGCCTCCGGGAGATCTGCCTCGTGCGCTTGAATCTCCGCGACACCGACGCGGCGGTGTCGTTGGACGTGGGCCGGAACACGTTGTCCGCCATCCTGAACGGGCGGAAGCTACTGCGCGTGATGTCTACACTCTGTTGGCACATGGAGCAGCGCACATGAAGACCTTCGTTGGCGTCGCATGGTATTCCCGCTCGACTTGGACCCGGTTGCGCGAGATTGCCCCCGACGGGGCGGACCTGGAGGCCACATACGAGGCCTGGCTCAACGTGTTCGACGATGGTCTCGCAACGCTGCGAGCCGCCGGCGTCACTCCGCGGCGTGTCGACGTAGATCTCATGGCGTTCGCGGAGTGGTGTAAATCGCTCGGCCGAGCCCCTGACAGCACCGCTCGCGCGGCATTCGTCAGCGAACAACTGCAACTTCACGACGGCCTTTCGCCATCTGCCGAAGGCTAGCGTGGCAGCGCGGAAGCGAGGGGGGACGAGGAGGACCCGGTGAGTGGTCGTGGCTGGGCAACCGTTGGAGGAGTCGGGATTCGTCGCGACAAGAGATGGCGCGAACTCTTCGACGCGCGGACGCGCGCGCCGCACCGGCTAACTCTGCCTGCTGCTGACGGTTGCGCCGTCGGATCGCGGGGTCATTGCGTCGGCAAGCGCTGGAGTTATGCTGATGGTATGAAGACAGCCATCTCGGCGCCTGGGTTTCGCCGCCCGGTCGTGGTGGTGCAAGGGAATCCACTCAACCGCAGTCGACTCGCGACCGTGGTGTGTGTGCCGCTCACGAGCAACATGGCGTGGGAAACCGCCCCAGGAAATACGTTGGTCTCGGCGAAGGCGGCGGGCCTGCCCAAGGATTCGGTCGCCAATGCCGCCCAGCTGTTCGCTGTGGATCGCCGCTACTTGAGCGCCCGCATTGGCCGATTGGGACCAAAGCAGCTGGAGTAGATTCTCGCGAGCATCGACATTGTGCTTGGTCGATAGGCCGTCCAACTCTGGTTGGTGCTGACGACCGCGCCTTGATGGGCGACACTGCAGCACGTCGCCCGTGGCTCTGGCAACTCGGCAGTCTCGAGGGAGCTAACCCACGACAGATCAGGGGGCCAGCCCAGTCATACTCTCTCGGTGAACGTTCTGGAGGAATGCTTGTGACGCCTTGGTACGAACTCGATTCCGATGTCGTCGCGACACAACTCGGCACGGACCCCAAGAAGGGACTGTCGACGTCGGAGGCTGCGCGACGGCTGATCGCCAATGGACCCAATGATCTGGTCGAAGTCGGTGCCCGGAGCGTGTGGGTGATCGCGTGGGAACAGGTCACCGCAACGATGGTGGTGATTCTCATTGTTGCGGCGGTGGTCCTGGCGGCACTGCGCGACTACCTGGACGCCGGCGTCATTCTGACCATTGTCGTGCTGAACGCCGTGCTGGGTTTTTACCAGGAGTTTCGCGCAGAGAGGGCAGTTGCCGCACTGAAGAAACTCGCCGTTCCTCACGTCAAAGTGCGTCGCGAGGGCCATCTGCAGGAGATTTCTTCCCGCGATCTGGTCGTCGGCGACGTGATGCTGCTCGAGGCCGGGAACGTCGTGGCCGCAGATGGGCGACTGATTGAGGCGGCGACCCTACGAACTCAGGAAGCGGCACTGACGGGGGAGTCGCAGCCGGTGGATAAAGACCAAGCGCCCATCCCGGCCCGAGACGATGGCTCGACCGTCGTGGTCGGCGACCGCCGCAACATGGTGTTCATGGGCACGGCGGTGACCTACGGCCGCGGGCACGCGGTGGTCACGGACACCGGTATGCGGACGGAGCTGGGCGCAATCGCCAACATGTTGCAGACCGTGCAGCGGGTGCCGACACCGCTCCAACAGCGTCTCGATCAGTTGGGACGCCGACTGGCCCTGGTCGCTCTTGCCCTGGTCGGACTGATCTTTGTGTTGGGCCTCGCTCGCGGCGAGGACCTTAAGGTGATGTTCCTGACCGCGGTCAGCATGGCCGTCGCCGCCGTCCCCGAGGGTTTGCCGGCCGTCGTGACGATTGCGCTCGCGCTAGGCGCGCAACGCATGCTCCGGCGGCACGCCCTGATCCGCAAGCTGGCAGCGGTCGAAACCCTCGGCTCCGTGACCGTCATCTGCTCCGACAAGACCGGCACCCTCACCGAAAACCGCATGCGCGCGACCACCCTGGAGGTTGCCGGACGGCGTGAGGATCTCACTGGCGGCACGGCGTTGCGTCTCGGCGCGTGGGTGCGAGCCGGCGACCCGTCGACCTCGGCGGACGCCCGGTTGGACGCCGGGTTGGACGCTGGCCGGGGTGCGGCTCTCCTCCTGGCAGGTGGTGCGCTCTGTAACGACGCGGTGCTTGAAGGCGACGAGGGCAACGTCGCCAACCCAGGGACGGCGGTTGGTGATCCCACCGAGACCGCGCTGGTCGATGCCGCCGCGCGGGCCGGGATCTGGAAGGCACGTCT
>JANOTB010000127.1:0-6896 GCA_031416115.1 Gemmatimonadota bacterium | reverse complement strand
GCAGCCGCGGTTGCACTGCCCGCAGTAGTGGCAGGGCGCGCGTCCGTTGAGCGGCTTGGTGATGATCGAGAGGCGCGCCGGGATGCAGGTGATGTTCATCCGGTCGCTCGTGCGCTTGACCAGGTGCTCGTAGTAGCGCGGCGCCGGCGCATCATGAAAGATGCCGTCCGGATCGTTCGGCAGGTTCTCGCGACTGCCGAAGATGCCGATCAGCTTGTCGACCTCGTCGTAGTACGGCTTGACATCGTCGTAGGTGATCGGCCAGTCGTCGCCCAGTCCGTCGAGTGTCTTGCGGCGGAAATCATCGGGCCCGAACCGGAGCGAGATCCGGCCCCAATGATTGGTGCGTCCGCCGAGCATGCGGCCGCGCCACCAATCGAATTTGGTCCCTTCGGCCTTGGTGTACGGCTCGCCCGGGATCTGCCACCCGCCGATGCAGGCGTCCCACTCGCCGAACGGACGATCAGGAGTGGACGCGCCGCGCCGCGGTGAATCGTACGGATTCTTGAGCATCGCCGAGTACTGCGCGCTCGAGTTGTCCCAGTAGCCGCCGGCCTCGAGGAGGACGACCTTCGCGCCGGCCTTGGTGAGCTGGTGCGCGGCCATGCCGCCGCCGGCACCTGAGCCGACGATCGCGACGTCATACACGGTGGGGGACTGTGCGCGGGCAGATGACTTTGGCATGCCGGGAAAATGCATGGTGTCAGGAGAATCCGTCAGGGTTCACCGTTCGCGAAGCAGTAGCGATCAGTACCCAAGCCCGCGCAGATACGCGCGGCACGACCCCGCCGACGCCCACGCGTCGGCGGGGTCGTCCATGTCCAGCGTGATGTTGGTGACGCGCTGCGCAACGCCGGTGGAGATCAGCGCGCGCCAGTCGAGGATGCCCTTGCCGAGGTCGACCTGCGCGTTCGGCGCTGCGGCTGCGGCGTCCTTGAGATGCAACTGCGCGATCCGGTCCTTGTGCGCGCGCAGGAACGTGAGCGGGTCCTGCCCGCCCTTGTACGCCCAGAAGCAGTCGAGTTGGAAGTCGACGGTCGCCGGATCGGACGCCTTCATCATGATCTCGAGCGCCGAGACACCGCCGTGCTTGTTGAACTCGCGTGCGTGGTTGTGATAACCCACGCGAATCCCGAGCGGTGCGGCCTTGGTACCGGCGGCGTTCAACAACTCGGCCGCTCGCTTCCAGCCGTCGGCGTCGTCGGTGAATCCGGCGCCCATGCCGGCGCAGATGATGGTGTGGTGCCCCAGCGTACCCGCCACATCGAGCGTCGCGTCGAGTCTTGCTGGCGCGAATGCATCGGAGCCGACATGCTGTGTGGGCGCTCGCAGTCCAAGCCCGTCAAGCAGCGTGCGCAGTTGGGCGGGCGAGCGGCCCCATGCGCCCCACCACTCGACCTCCTCGTAGCCCAAGCGCGCGACGCGCGCGAGTGAAGCGTCGAGGTCGGTCTTCATCTCGTCGCGCATCATGTACATCTGGATGCCGACGCCCTTGAGGATGCCGGCGCGCGGGGTCGTGGTCCTGTCGTCCTGCGCCCCGTGGACGCGCTCTGCGGCGCGGAGGGCGGTCGGCGCGAGAGCAGATGCGCCCACGGCGAGGAGGAAGTCGCGGCGTGTCGTCATGTGGAGAAGCTACCCTCGACAGGTGTGCGCGGCCACGTCAGGGCGCGTACTTCCGCGGATCGAACGCCATCTCGGGTCGGAAGAGGCCGCGCAGCGTCAGCACATCCGCGTCCTGGTCACCGGTGGGATCGAACATCGGGGACAGGTGGATCGCTCGCTCGGAGTAGTCGAACGCGATCGGGAGGATCGGCATGCCGGTCTTCTGCGCGATCCAATAGAAGCCCGAACGCCAGCGTGGCGTGAGCTTGCGCGTTCCCTCAGGCGAGAGGACGATGATGATGCTCTCGGAGCGCTCCACCAGTTCGGTGGTCTGCGTGACGACGTCGCTCCGGGACGTGCGGTCCACCGGGAATCCTCCGAGGAACCGCATGAGGATCCCGAGCGGGAACTTGAAGAGCGTATCCTTGCCGAGGAACGTCCCGCGAATGCCCAGCGCGTACATCGCCATGATGCCCACCGGGAAATCCCAGTTGGACGTGTGCGGCGCGACGATCAGCACGAACTTGCGGCAGTCGGGGAAGTCGGCACCGGTGAAGCGCCAGCCGGTCAGGCGCATCGACCCGATCATCATCCAGCGCATGAACGCGTTGCCGCGGCGCGCGACACGGTCCGACACCACGGGGACGTTCACGACGCCGCCGATACGAGCGGTCTGGGAGGCAGGCATGGAGGAGGAACGTAGGGCGCTGTTGTCGGTGGTCAAGAGCGCGCGTAGACTCCACGGGCACGGCACGCACCCTCAGCCCTCGAGTACGATGCTAAGTTCGCACGCTCGCTCAGTATTCATGACCGCATTGGCCGTCGCGTCGCTCGTGACGCCGGCACTCGCCACGCTCTCCGCGCAGCGCGCCACGACCGCCGCCGACGCTGGTCGATGGCTAGCCGCCCTCGCCGACGACTCGCTGCTGGGTCGGCTCACGGGATCAGAAGGAGCGCAGAAAGCTGCCCGCATGATCGCTGACCGCATGCAACGGCTCGGCCTCGAACCGCTCGGCGACGATGGGTTTCTGCAGCGCGTTCCGATCTTCATGGCGCCTCCGCGCCAGCAGGGTGGAGCGGATCGCTTGGCACTTGGCGCGAGCTTCGCCGCGCTCGACACGCTGCCCGCCGAGAAGCGACGCCGAGCCGCGAACGTGGTCGGCCTGCTGCGCGGCTCCGATCCGGTGCTGCGCGACGAATATGTGATCCTCGGCGCACACTACGACCACATCGGCGTGAGCGGCGCGCGCGCGGTGGAGGGCGATTCGATCTTCAATGGTGCCGACGACGACGCATCTGGTGTGGTCGCGATGCTCGAGACTGCCCGCCAGCTGAGCGAAGGGCGTGCACCAAAGCGCTCGGTGATCTTCGTCGCATTCATTGGCGAGGAGAACGGGATGACCGGGACCACTTGGTTCATCAGGAACCCGCCGCGTCCGCTCGCGCAGGTGGTCGCCGACCTGCAAGTGGAGATGATCGGTCGCCCCGACTCGGTGGCGGGAGGGCCGGGCAAGGGCTGGCTCACGGGCTTCGAACGCTCGACCATGGGCGACCTGCTCTCGGCGGCGGGGGTCGCGCTCACGGCCGATCCGCGACCGGCGCAGAACTTCTTCATGCGGTCGGACAACTACCCGTTCGCACTCGAGGGGATTCCGGCGCACACCATCTCGAGCTTCGGCGGACACACGGACTATCATGGCGTGAATGACGAGGTCGATCGCATGGACCTCGCTCATGTCGCGGCCGTGATCAATGCGACGGCCAAGGCGGTGCGGGTGCTCGCCGATGGTGAGCGGGTGGTGTGGAAGGAGGGCGGGAAGCCCGAGCGGCGCTGATGCTGGCGCGCTGGCCAACGGCGGTTCAGCCAGCCACGCGCTCAGACTTCCACTCGGCCGACAATCGCCCGAGCACTCGCCAGCTCACAAGCCCGAGCCCGACGAGCACCGCCCCGACCACACCGAAGATCAGCGCCCACGCCGGTTCCCCATCGCCGCGGCGCAGTGTCTCCACGAGCACTCCGCCCACGAGCGGCCCGAACAGGAAGCCGAACGACCCCGCCACTTGGAACACGCCGAACAGCCCCTCGCCAGCGCCACGACGTGCGAACTCGCTCACGAGCACGAGACTTGGCGAGAACATCAGCGCGCTCAGCACTCCAGAGAGCACCATCGCGACCGGCAGCAGCGAGAAAGGCAGCAGGCCGTAGCTCGCGTAGGTGATGCCGAACAGGATGTTGGCCGCGACGATGGGCCCGTACCACCCCACGCGATCCGCGAGACGACCGGCGGGCCAGCAGAGCATCGCGAACGGCAGCAGGAAGAGCGACATCAACATGCCGCGCGTCGCCGCACTCACCCGATGCACCTCAGTGAGGTAGAGCGTGAACGTTGACACGAACACGCCGATCAGGAACCGGTCGGCGAACCCATACGCGAGCGGCATCCAGCTCGCGACGCGCGTGCGGTCCCAAGCGTAGCGCGATCGCGGAGCGCCGCCGCCCGTGAGCGCCGTCTGCGGTATCGCGAGTCCCGCGACCGCCGCGACGGCGAGCAAGGTCGCGCCCACGCTGTACACGAGCGACGGGTCGCGGTCCACGAGGATGCCACCGATCGGCGCGCCCACGCCGACCCCCACCATGAGCGCCGCGGCGACCACGCCGAGCGACGCACCGCGGCGCGCACCACCGGCGCGATTGGCGGCGATCATCAGGAAGGTCACCGCGGGCAGGTGCGCCAAGCCATCCACCGCACGCCAGGCGAAGAGCTCGCCGAGCGAGCTCGACGCGCCCATGCCGACGAACGAGACCGCGTCGAGCGCGAGCAGTCCGAAGATCCAGCGGCGCGTGTCGGGATACCGCCGGTGCAACTTCATCGCGAATGGCACGGCGATGATCCCCGTCAGTTGATTGAGCGAGACGAAGAGATGCGCCTGGAAGCGCGTGCCGCCGTGCGCGATCGAGACGAGTTCGGTGAGCCCGGGCACGAGCAGCGTGATCGGGACCAGCGTGAGGAATGTCGCAATGGCGATCGCGCGGAGCGCTGGTCGGTTGAGCTCGGTCACGCAGGCAATCTAACCGGGGCAGGCATGCAGCCTCACACGGATCCCTCTCGACCGTTCTCGGTGTGCGCCTGCAAGCGCCGGATCGAGAGGATCCCGAGCGCCGGACCCACCGCCAGCAGTGCGAACGCCGCACGCCACCCGGCCCACGCCACGAGTGGCGGGATCATCTGGATCGTGATCGTCGTGAGCAGGAACCCCAGGCAGACTTGCACCGTGAGCGCCGTACCGACCGCGTGCGGCGGTACCGACTCCGTGACGAGCACCGAGAACTGTGCCGAGTCAGCGATCACGAAGAATCCCCACGCGAGCGCGAGCGGTGCGAGGATCCAAGGTGAGCGCCCGAAGGCGAATCCGATCGCGAGCGCACAGAGCCCGCTCAGGGCCATCGCGAGTATCACCAACCGTTCGCGTCCGACACGGTCGCTCACAATACCGCCCCAGACGCAGCCGAGCCCACCGACAGCGATCGTGCCGAAGCTCAGCGCCCCCACCCATGGCGAGCGCGCCGCAACAGGATCACTGGCCCACGCCACCGCGCTCGCTGCGACGAACGCCGGGATCCAGGTCCAATAGGCGTACAGCTCCGCCATGTGACCGAGGTAGCCTCCCGTCGCGAGCCGCCAGCGTGGCGCGGCGAACACCTCACCCACGAGCCCCCACGAGAAGCGTCGCGAGGGGAACGCGAACGGACCGTCACGCCAGAGGAGCGCGACGAGTATGGCCGCCACGGCGGCGGCGGCTGACGAGGCAAAGACGATCGTCTCCACACCGGCGTCGGGGAGCACACGCCAGAGGTACGGTGCCGCCTTCCCGACCGTGAGCGCGCCGACCACCGCGCCGACCGCGAGTCCGCGTCGCGCGCGGAACCACGTCGCGGCCATCTTCATCGCCGGTGGGTACACGCCCGCAAGGCAGAAGCCCGTGAGCGCGCGCGTCACGAGCGCGGCTCCGTAGTCGGGTGTCCACACGAGCGCCGCATTCGCGACCGCGGCGGCAGTCGCGGCGTAAGTGAAGTAGCGGCGCGCCGGGATGACGTCGGCGAGGTTCAGCAGTGCCGCGAGTGCCGTGCCGAGCACGAAGCCGAGTTGCACCGCCGTCGAGAGTCCTCCGACCTGCGCGTCACTGAGCGTCCAGCGCGCGACGAGCTCCGGTGCGACGGCCGAGCCGGTGAACCAGGGCGACATCCCGAGCAGCTCGGCGGTCGCGAGCAGTGCGAGCATTGCCCAGGCCCGGCCGGCGTCGCCCGCGAGCTCCCACTGCGACGGTCGCGGAGGGGCGGTCACTTCGCTCGCGTCCATGCCACGGGGAGTCATCGCGTGAAAGATACGGAAGCCGAACTCGAACTGCGCGGTTCCGGCGGGCTGAGGCCACGACTCGAACCCACTGGGCCGTGGCCTTGTCCCATCGGAGGCGAACAGATTATCCTCACCCATTCTGGGCACCAGGCAACGCCCTCTCACTGGATCACATCCATGCGCACTCGCACCCTGTTCGTCGCCGGCCTCGCGCTCTTCGCGGGCGCTTGCAAGACCGTCAGCACCACGTCGACCGCGATCTCGGGCTCTCCGCGTCTCGAGCCGGTGCCCGCGGCCGCGCCGGCTCCCGCGCCGTTCAATCCCTCCGGCAAGTGGACCGTCGTGCTCACGGCGCAGGGCCAGGCGATGGAGGTCATGATGGACCTTGTCAAGCTCGCCGATGGCACCTGGACCGGTACGCTCTCCGCTGCGGCCTTCCCGACCATGGCGCTCACGACCGCAAAGCTCACCGGCAAGCAATTCGTGGCGACCTTCCCCGTCCCGACTGGCGACACCGGCTCGATGACCCTCAATTTCGACGGCGACATCGTCGAGGGTGAATGGTCGATGCCGGGCGATGGCTCGAAAGTGAGCGGCAAACGCAACTGAGTGATTGACGACACCAGCGGCGATCACGGCGCCAGGTCGCTCGTCTGGCGCTAGAGCGCTCCACCGGCCGGCGAGGATTCCGTGAAGTCCTCGCCGGGGTTGATGAACAGATCACGCTCGATCTCGTGCTGCGTGTCGTGCAGTTCCTTGTAGCGCCCGGCGAGCGCCATCAACTCATGGTGCGTCCCACGCTCGACGATCTCCCCGTGCTCGAGCACGAGGATCTGGTCGGCGCTGCGGATGGTCGAGAGCCGGTGCGCGATCACGAACGTCGTGCGTCCCGTCCGCAGCGACCGGAGCGCCTCCCGGATCTCGCGTTCGCTCTCGGAG
>JANOTB010000126.1:0-4572 GCA_031416115.1 Gemmatimonadota bacterium | reverse complement strand
TCTATGGGTTCGAGCGCACGAAGGACGGCTTCCCAGCAGGCGAAATCCGCGCCTACAATGTCGCGGAGATCGCAGGCGTGCGCGTACTCAGTCGGGGTTTCACCCCACGGTTCGCGATCGAGCTCAACGAACAGAGCGGCGTCTGGCGCGGGTAGACTATCTGCGACCCGCGTTCGCGCTCGACCAACGTGCCCGCAGCGCACGCCACGCAGAGAGCCGCTCGTTCGCCCCCTGCACCACCACATCCGTCGCCGGCGCATCACTGCTCTGCAGCACATCGATCAACGCCGCATGACCCACTGCCACCCCACCGAATCCTCCCGGCCCCGCGAAGTCAGTGAGCCCGCTCGCTCTCGCCTCGGCCGCAAGCTTCGCCGCCTCGATCATCGCATCATAGAGCGCGACCGACAGATCATGCTGCTGCCGCAGTGACGCGATCAGCGTCCGCACCCGCGGGTCCATCCGCACCCTGAACGTCTGTGCCCGCACCACACCGTCGACCGTGAGCCGCGCCGTGTACGTCCCCGGCATCACCCACGGTCCCTCGGGCTCGCACTTGGTATTGAACGGCGTCGCCGAGATCGGCAGCGAGCACTGATCGCTCGGCCGCGCGTAGTGCAGATCCCACACATACCGCTGTAGTCCGGCCTTCGTCGACGGATTCACCGGCGGCCTGAACCAGTACCAAGGCACGTTGCCCTGATCGGTCGGCGCCGGCGCGGCGTCCTCGCTCGAGTATCGGCGTAGCACCCGTCCCGCAGTGTTGACGATCTCGAGCGTCACAACACGAGCATCGGCCGCGAGGTGGTAGTCGATGATCGCGCCGTCGGGCGGATTCTCCGCGCGCGGCTCGTCGGGCGGCACCGGGGTGTCGGTGTACATCGAGTAGCTCACGCGTGTCGCGACCGCAGGCTTGAACAACGTTACCGCCGAGGTGCCGGTCGAGGCGGACCACTGCCGCAACGCCGAGACGCCGTCGAGGATCCAGAACCCCCGTCCATGCGTCCCCACCGCGACATCGTCATCCTTCACGATCAGGTCGCGGATCGAGATCGCCGGCATGTTCGCTCGCAACGAGTGCCAGTGGTCACCGTCGTCGAGCGAGAACCAGACTTGTGTCTCAGAACCCGCGTAGAGCAGTCCGCGACGCTTCGGGTCCTCCCGCACCACATTGATCGGCGCATCCGTCGCGATGCCGCTCACGATCTCCGTCCACGTCTTGCCGCCGTCGCGCGTGCGATAGATGTGCGGCCGCAGATCGTCGAGTCGCAGCGTGTTCACCGCAGCGTACGCGGTGCCGGCGTCGAAGTGCGACGCATCCATGATCGAGACCTTCCACCAGGGCCCGATCTGCGGCGGCGTCACGTTCGCCCACGTCTTCGCCCCGTCGCGCGTCACATGGATCAGCCCGTCGTCGGTCCCCGCCCACACGGTGTTCGAGTCCACGTAGCTCGGCGCGATCGTATAGACACACCGCGTCGCGTCGGCCGAGCGGCCGGCGTGCCGATGTACTTCCCAACGCTCGCCGGCACCTCCCACGTCTCGCGCGAGAGATCACCACTCAGTCGCGTCCATGACTTGCCGCCATTCACCGTCTGCCAGACCACGTTCGTGCCGTAGTAGAGCTTGCGCGGGTTGATCGGCGAGAAGAGGATCGGCATGGTGCGAATGCCGCGGGAGTAGTCGGGTCCAGCCGCTGCCGCCGCTGCCCCGACGCTGCGCACCCGTCCGGCATTGGGACTCACGTTCTGCGTCTGTCCTGTGCGACGATCGAACCGCGTGACCGTGCCGCCATACAGGATGTTCGGGTCGAGCGGATCGGGCGCGACATAGCTGTACTCGCTCGCGCCCACCGGCCGCCAATCGCGATACGTGATGCTCCCGTCGTCTCCGCGACTCGCGACGCACGCCGAACCCGACTCCTGTTGTCCGCCGCAGAGACGGTAGGGCCAGGCATTGTCGGCGGTCACATGATAGAACTGCGCAGTGCCCTGATTGTACCACGAGCTCCAGGTCTCGCCGCCGTTCACCGTGATCACCGCGCCCTGGTCGGCGACGATCAACATCACATCGGTGTGCAGCGGATTGATCCAGAGCCGCTGATAGTCATCACCGCCGGGCGCGCCGCGCAATGACTGCCAGGTGCGACCCGCATCTGTGCTCTTCCAAGCGACCACGTTCATCGAGAAGATCGTGTTCGGATCGGTCGGATGCACCGTGATCGCTGCGAAGTCGTCGCCACGACCGAAGTAGCGCTGGTCGGTCGTCGTACGCGTCCACGTAGCTCCTGCGTCCACGCTCATATAGATGCCGCTCTTCTCGCCCGCTGTGGCGGTCACGTAGATCCGCTTGGGGTCGCTCGGACTGATCCCGATGCCGATCCGACCGAGTCCGTCGGCCGTTGTCGGCAGTCCGCCGGCGAGCTGCGCCCACGTCGCACCGCCATCGGTGCTCTTGAAGAGTCCGGAGTTGGGTCCGCTCCATGCCGCGTTCTCCCATGGCCCTTGCCGCGCTTCCCAGAGCACCGCGTACACCGTGTTCGGATCGTCCGGCGACATCACCACATCGGCACCGCCCGTGTTCTCGTCCTTGTACAGCACCTTCTCCCATGAACGCCCGCCATTCACGCTGCGATAGATGCCGCGCTCGGTGTTGGGACCGTACGGATGCCCGAGCACGGCGACGAACAACCGCTCGGGATTCTTGGGATCGATCGCGATGCGCGGGATCTGCTGCCCGTCGCGCAGTCCCAGGTGCGACCAGGTACGGCCGGCGTCGTTCGAGCGGTACATGCCGTCGCCGGTCGAGAGATCAGGACGCTGGAGACCCTCGCCACTGCCTACGTAGATGATATTCGGGTCGGAGGGTGCGACTTCCACCGCACCGATCGATCCGGTCGCGAGCGCGTCGGTGATCGGCTTCCAGGTGCGGCCGGCGTCGTTGGTCTTCCACACGCCGCCGTTGGTCGCGGCCATGTAGAACACGTTGGGCTGTGACGGAACGCCGACCGCGCTCTTGGTGCGGCCCGCACGGAAGGGGCCGATGTGACGCCAGCGCGGGCCTTGGATGGCGCCCGCAGGGAAGGTCGACTGAGCACTCGCGTGGCTCGGCGCGCCGACGATCGGGAGAGTGGCGGCGAGCAGCACCGCGACGAGAACGAATCGGTTGGAACGGAGCACGGTGATCTCGGGCTGAGTGGTACGCGAGAATCTCGCGCCCGGAGCGCAGTTGTCCAGCGGAGATCAGACTCGGCGGCTGGCACTAAACGAAATCACCGCCCGGCGCGTCCAACGCGCCGGGCGGTGATCGGTCGAGCGGTACTACGCAGTCGCTTCGGGCGGTGGCGCCTCAGCAGGCGCGAGCGCGGGATTCACCGCCGGTGCGCCCGGTCGCTTGCCCCAATGCGCGCCACGGCGCGTCGGCTGGGAAAGCTGGAAGAGGCGGTTCAGGTAGAACGCGATCACGCGCTCCTGCACCGTGGCACGGGTATCGCTCTTGGCTGCGACGAACGGGGCGTACCGCTGCCCGTCGCCCGAGACCGCGAACCACCACCACGACTCGCCCGCTCCCTTACGCTCTTCGACCGTGCAGCTGTAAGCGCGCCCGGCGTCGTTGAACTCGAATCCCTGGATCATGTACCGCCCGATTGTGAGTTCCTCAATCTAACCCATTTGCCTCCTTAAAGTTGGATCCGTCCAAATGGGTCTTTTCACGGGCAGGACGCCCCTCGTCGAGCCCCACCGCGCTAGGATTCCCCGATGGCCCTCACTGCCACTCTGTATTCCTTCGACGTCGCGCTGAGCAACGTCGACCGCGGCGTGTACGAACAGATCGCGATCAGGGCCGCCTGTCATCCGAGCGAGAGCGAGGAGTATCTCCTCACGCGCGTCCTCGCCTATTGCCTCGAGTACACCGAGGGCATCGCGTTCTCCAAGGGCGGCATCGCCGACGCCGACGCGCCCGCGATCACCATCAAAGACCTCACCGGCGCGTGGAAAGGTTGGATCGAGATCGGCTCGCCCGACGCCGCACGCTTGCACCAGGCGAGCAAGGCGAGCCCGCGGGTCGCGCTCTACACGCACAAGGAACAGCGCACGCTCTTCCGCAACTACGAGGGCCAGCGGATCCACAAGGCCGAGAAGGTCGAGGTCTACTTCATGGACCGCGACCTGCTCGCCTCGCTGGCGTCGCATCTCGACCGGCGGAATGCGTGGACGCTCTCCGTGACCGACGCGCAGCTGTTCATCGACGTGGGCGGGGCGTCGTACAGCGGCAGCGTGGAACGGGTGCCGTTGCCGGGGTGACGGGACGCTCGACAGCCGCGCACAGCCATGCGACGTTGGAGGGCAGACAACGCTGCCGAACCATGCGGCGTAGCACTGCGAACCCAACCTGCCTGAGGCTTCACGCATGCGTCGATCGCTCCTGCTCGCCCCGCTCGCTGCCGCCCTCGTGCTCGCCGGCTGCTCCAAGGCGACCACGACTGCCGCAGCCGCCGCTCCCAAGGGCCCGGTCATGCCCGCCGGCGTCACCCCAGCGAGCATTGCGATCGGTGACTCGATCTTCAACACC
>JANOTB010000125.1:0-17369 GCA_031416115.1 Gemmatimonadota bacterium | reverse complement strand
CTTCGCCGATCCGATCCCTGCGGCCGAGTATCCAGCGTACGTGCGGCGCGACGCGGTGACCAACCCGACGATCCTCGATCTCTGGGACGAAGGCATGAATCGTTCGCAGGCGATGACGCTCGCACAGGTCTTGATGGACCGACACGGCCAGCGTCTCACCGGCTCGCCGCAGTCCGACGCGGCACAGGAGTGGCTGGTCGAGACGTACAAGACGTGGGGCGTGAGTGCACGCCGGGAGCGCTACGGCACGTGGGCCGGCTGGAACAAGGGCATCACGCATGTGGACCTGATCTCACCGCGCGTGCGCTCACTCGAGGCAACGGCGCTGGCGTGGAGTCCGTCGACTGGTGGCCGACCGATCGAAGGCGAGGCGATCGCATACCCTGCGAACATCTCCACCCCCGACGCGTTCGACGCCTGGTTGCCGAATGTGAAGGGGAAGATCTTCCTGATGAGTGTGCCCCGACTCTCGTGCCGCTCGCCGCAACAGTGGCAGGAGTTCGGGACGCCGGAGGAGATCGATCGCGTGAACAAGGCGCAGCAGGAGATGCAGATCTCGTGGAACAACTTGAATGTCGCGATGAGTGGTGGGCGGTCCGTCTGGCAGAAGCTCAAGGACGCCGGCGCGATCGCGGTGTTCAGCTTCCAATGGTCGAACTATCCCGGCATCAACAAGGTGTTCGGCTCGCCCAACCAGACGGTGCCGGCCTTCGCGGTGGGCTGCGAGGACTACGGCTTGTTGCATAGGATGTCGCGCGCCGGGCAGGCCCCGCGCGTCCGCGCCTTCACCGACAGCGAACTGCTCGGTGAGCGCCCCGTGTTCAACGTGATCGCCGAGCTCAAGGGCACCGAGCGTCCCAACGAGTACGTGGTCCTCTCGGCGCACTTCGACTCGTGGACCGCGTCGTCGGGCGCGACCGACAACGGCACCGGCACCATCACCATGATGGAAGCGCTGCGGATCCTGCGGCAGGTGTACCCGAACCCCAAGCGCACGATCATCGTGGGGCACTGGAACGGTGAGGAGCAGGGGCTCAACGGCTCACGCGCCTACAGCGAGGATCATCCCGAGGTCGTGTCGGGGATGCAGGCGCTGTACAACCAGGACAACGGCACGGGGCGCATCGTGAATCTCTCCGGCGGCCCCATTGCCGGCGCGGGCGCACGCGTCGCGGGCTACTTGGCCGAGATCCCCAACGAGTTCACTCGTTACATCAGGTTCCAGCCCACCGGTGGCCAAGCGACTGGCGGCAGTGACAACGCGAGCTTCGCGTGCTACAAGGCGCCGGCATACGGCACCGGCGCGCTCGGGTGGGACTACGGATCGACCACCTGGCACACCGACCGCGATTCGTACGACAAGGTCGTAGAGGCGGACCTCAAGCACAACGCGACGCTCGTGGCCATGCTCGCGTTCCTTGCGAGCGAGGATCCGACGTTCCAGGCGCATCAGGTGATCGACCCGCTGCCGGCCGGACCGAACGGTCAGCCCGGGGTCTGGCGTGAGTGCGTGAAGGCGCAGCGGCAGGTTCCAGCGGCGACTCGGTAGGGAGCGGAGTGAAACGGAAGGGGCCGGGGCGCCGAGGGCGTTCCGGCCCCTTTCTTACTTTGAAATTGTGACGCAGGTCGTTGGTGCTTTCGTGCAGGCAGTCGTAGATTGGCTGTGTCATGCCAGGCTCGGTCCCCCGTCTCCCCCGCACCCGGACGCTCGTCGCGGCCGTGGGTGTGCTCGCCCTGTCGCTGCTCTCGTGTGGTCGCGAGATCACGGGACCGGGCCAAGGGTTGCGGTTCGCCACGGGGCTGTCGTTCCTCGCGGAGTTCCCGGCCCCGTTGGCATCGGTCGCCGCGGGAGCAGGCTCCGTGGTCCCGTTCGATCGGGTACGCGTGGTCTTCCGTCGCACCGACGAGTCCGTCGCGCTCGACACGCTGATCACCTTCCCCTCGAACGCCGACTCGATCGCGCTCGACCTGCGGGTGCCTCTCTCCGCGTCCGCGTCGGGCACTGTAGGCGAACCGCTCGCGCTGATGCTCGCCTACGTGAATGCGACTGGAGACACGGTCTTCCGCGGCGGTCCGGTCGCGGTGGTCGCGCAGGTACGCGCCCCCGGCTCACCGCCGCCTGCGCCGGCCGCTGTCCCGCTGACCTACGTCGGGCCCGGCGCACAGGCCGTCGGCGTCTCGATCGTACCCGAGACGCTCACGGTCACGGCCGGCAACCCGTTCAGCTTCGCCGCGACGGCGCGCGACGGCCAAGGCGGCGGCGTCGCCAACGCACCTGTCGTGTTCACGTCGCTCGATCCCACGCGCGCCACGCTCAGTGCTCCCGCCGGCGGGGCTGGCACCGCCACCGCCCTGCGGGGCATCGCGCGAATCCGCGCGCAACTGGCGAGTGGTGCCGCCGAGGACACGGCGACGTTGATCGTGCTCCCGAGGCCGTCGGCTCTCGCGGTCGTGACTGGCGGCGGTCAGACCGCAGGAGCGAACGCGGCACTGGCGCAACCGATCAGCGTACGACTCACGGCGACCGACGGCCAACCGCTCGCCGGTGCTGCGGTCAGCGTCGTCGTGAGTTCCGGCGGCGGCAGCGTGGTCCCGTCGGGCAGCGTGGGCCCGTCGGGCAGCGTGACCGACGGACAGGGGCTCATCGGCTTCGCGTGGACGTTGGGCGGCACCGCGGGCTCGCAGTCGGTCACGGTGAGCAGCGCCGGAGTCGCAAACCTCGTCGTGACCGCGACCGCGGTCGTGGTCTCGGCGAGTCAGCTCGTGATCACACAGGAGGTCGGCAGCACGTACCAGGCCGGCGATAGCATTCCGGCGCTGTTGGTGGAAGCGCGGACGGCCGGCGGTGTGCGCGACACCACGTTCGGTGACTCGGTCTTCGTTGCGTTCGCGGCCAACCCCGCCGGCGCGACGTTCACCGGTGTGACGCGAGTGAGGGCGCTGGCGGGCTTGGCTCGCTTCGACAACTTCCGCCTCACGCGCGCGGGGACTGGCTACCGCCTCTCGGTGAATGCGGCGGGGATGCTGCCCGACACCTCGGCGGCGATCAGCATCACCGCGCGCGCGGCGAGTGCCTTGGTGCTCGTCTCGGGTGGTGGGCAGGTGGCTGCGCCTGGCGCCGCGCTCGGCCAACCGATCGTCGTCCGCACTGTAGATGGGTATGCCAATCCGGCCGCCGGCGTGATCGTGGCGTTCGCCACGACGAACGGCACGATCAACGCGGCCGCCGACACGTCCGACGCGAGCGGCCTCGCCAGCGTCGGCTGGACGCTCCCGTTGACCACCGGTGTAATGGTGCTCACGGTGTCGTCACCGGGGCTCACGGGTTCTCCACTCACGGTCAACGCCGCGGCGAGTGCCGGCGTCGCGACCACCACGCTCGCGCCGCAACTCGACACGCTCACCGCGATCGGTGCCACGCGCCTACTCGTGGTGACGGCGCGTGACGGAGCCGGCGGCGTGACCGTCGGCACCTTCAGCTGGGGTTCGCGCGACAGCTCGCGGGTCACGGTCGATTCCACCGGGCGGGCGCGCGCGGTGGCCAATGGTGCGACGTGGGTGATCGTGACCGAGGCCGGCGGCACGCGTGACTCGGCGCGGATCGTGGTCCAGCAGCGCCTCGCGACGATCGCGGTGACGCCGGGGACGCGCAGCATCTATCTCGGCGCGTCGTTCGGCTTCGCGGCGAGTGCGGTCGACGGACTGGGCGTGGCGCTCGTGGCACAGCCGAGTTTCGTGTGGAGCACGCTTTCGGGCGCGATCGCGTCGATCACCACTGGCGGCATCGCGACCGGCGTCGGCCTTGGCGCCACGCAGGTGAGAGCGACCGCCGGAGCCGTGACCGGCATCTCGAACCTCAGCGTGCTCACGCCGATCATACGGATCGCGATCGTGCGCGATTCACTGACCTTCGTCGCGAGCGACACCTTCTCGCTCGCGGCGCTGGCGAGCACGCGTAGCTACCGCGCGGTGGCGTACGACACGCTCAACGTGGTGATGCCCGGCATCGGCTTCGCATGGGCGTCGTCGAATCCGTCGGTCGCGAGTCTCGACTCGGTGGGGACGGCGACCGCGCGCGCGCTGGCCGCGGCGAACGGCTTCACGGCGATCCGCGCCAGCGCGCAGGGCGTGGTGGGAGCGGCTGCCCTCACGGTCGCACAGGTGATGACGGCGATCGATCTCTCCCCGGGCACGGCGACCGTCGCAATCACGGGCTCGGTGGTGCTCACGGCGCGCCGCCGAGACGTCAATGGCTACTTCATCGCCGGTGGCTCATTCACGTTCACCTCGGCGGCGCCGGCCACGGCGACCGTGACGGCGGGTGGCGTCGTGACCGGCGTCGCGATCGGCTCGACCACGATCACGGCGACCAGCGGTGCGATCACGTCCGTCACGCCGGCGACGATCACGGTGGCGCTCACGGTGCCACCGATCATCTCGTTCGGCCGGGACACGCTGGCGATCGGCCGATCAGCGACCAATGTGTCGATCCCCATCTACCTGAGCCGGCCGTTCGCAAGCGCTGTGACGGTGAACCTCGCGGTCGCCGATACGTTCGCGTTCTTCGCGCCGACCTCGGTGACGATCGCCGCGAACTCGACCGTGGGCACCGCGACCTTGAACGGACGCAGTGCCGGCACCACGCGCATCTACGCGACCGACGGCGGTGGCGGTGGTGGCTACGCGGGCGACACCGCCGTGCTCGCCGTGCAGGCCAGCGTACGGTTCACCACCGGCAGCTACACGCTGTTGGTGAATGACGAGGTCTCGACGCAGGTCCTGCTCACGGACCCGGCACCGGTGGGCGGCACGTACATCACATACACCTTCGGGACGCCGGGGCGTGCATCGGTCTCACCCGATCCCGCATTCATCCCGGCGGGGCAGCTCGCGGCGAACGTCGTGATCCGCGCGATCGGCGCTGGCAGTACGACCATCACACCGGCTGCAACGGGCGTGACGGGAACCGCGACAAGTGTGAACACCCAAGCCGCTGTGCTCACGTTCAACCAGTCACTGGTCCGCATTGGGGCCGGGCAGTACAGCAGCAACTGGTACGTGTACACGCCGACTTACGTGAACAACTCGTTCCCGATCACACTCACGAGTTCCGACACAACCGCGTTCACGGTCGCTCCGGCGGTCGCGACACTGCCGGGCGGGTCGTACTACGTCTACTTCATCGTACGTGCAAAAGTGCCCGGCAGCGGGACCCTCACGGCCACTGCGACCGGCTGGAGCTCGCCGAGCGGCACAGTGATCGTCACGTCGCCGCGGCTCACCCTCTCGGGTGGCGGCACGTTGAACACGACCTCACCCGAATCCGGGCTCACGGTCTACAGCGCCGACTCGACGTACTCGGCCGGGTATCGGACGAGCGATCTGGCGGTCACGGTCTCGTCGAGCAACGCGAATGTCCTGCGGGTGACGTCGGCGAACACGGTCATCCCCGCCGACGCGTACTACTCGAACAACGTGCGCGTGCTGCCTGGTGGGACTGCCGGCACGGCCTGGATCCGCGTCACCGCGAGCGGGCACTTTGCAGACTCGGTGCTGTACACGGTGGTCGGCCCGCGCATCCGCGTGTACGTGCCGACGGCGCGGGTCGGTGCGGGCCAGAACCGGCCCGACGCCTACGTGTATGCGCCGGACTACCTGACGACTCCGCTCGTGGTGCGGTTGGCCTCGAGCAACGCCGCGGTGGCTGCGGCCCCGGACTCCGTGATCATCCCCGCTGGCAGCTTCTACGCGTACTTCACACTGCGCGGAGTGACGCCCGGCTCGGTGCGACTGAACGTGACTGCCGCAGGCTATACGCCCGACTCTGCGAACTTCGGCGTCACGTCGCCCAAGCTGCTGTTGTCGGGTGGGAGCACCTATAACAACTTCGCACCTCCGGTCGCATTCACGGTCTACGCTGCCGATTCGCTCAATGGAACGCACTACGCGTCCGACACGCTTCGCATCACCTACTCGTCGTCCGACACAACCCGCGTGCGTGTGACGGCGCCCGACACGATCCTGCCCGGCGAGAACTACTCGCAGTCCGGCCGCGTCTCGTTCGTTGGCGTCGGCTCGGCGTGGGTGCGGGCGAACGCGCCAGGATACCGACCGGACTCGATCTTCTATACGGTGGTGCAGCCGAAGGTGCAGTTAAGCTTCGTCACATATAGGATCGGTCGCCGGCAGTACACACAACCGACCGGCTTCTACGTTTCCACGCCCGACTACGTCGCCACGCCGGTCACGGTGACGATCACGCAGACCAACGCAGTAGCGGACTCGCTCACCGGGACCGCACTCACGATCCCGACCACGAGCTACTACGCGCAGTTCGGGTTGGCGGGGCTTCAGACAGGCACTGACACACTGATCGCGACGGCGCCGGGGTACCTCCCCGACACTGCGATTGTGATCGTGACGAGCCCGCGCATCACTGGCGGGTCGCTCTCAGGGACCGCGACCACCACCTCGCCGCCGTCGGCGGCCACAATCTATCTCACTGACAGTGCTGGGGGGGGGGCGGGCGCGCACTACTCGCTCGACACACTGCTGTTCAGCGCGCGCTCGAGCAACAGCGCCATTCTGCAGCCGGACAGCGTGGGCTTCCGGCTGCCGCGCGGCGCCTCCTTCGCGCAACCGCGTGTGCGCTTCGTGGGACCAGGCACCGCAAGCATGACCTGGTCCGATTCACTCGGTGTCGGCTTCGGCAGCGTGACCTCGAACAACGTCACCGTCACCGGCCCGTCGCTCAGCTTCTATAACGCGCGACCCGTCCTCGGCATGCGCCAGTACAGCCTTGGGCAGGGGGCGTACGTCACGATCCCCAATGCGATCGGGTCGCCGCTCGTGGTGCGATTGCTCTCCACCGACGCCACGGTCGCGACCGTCTCTGACAGCGTGGTGATGCCTGCCGGCCAGACATTCGTCTACGTCGACATCCGTGCGCAAGACGCTGTGGGCACCGTGCAGATCCAGGCCACCGCACTTGGCTATACGAGTGCGAACGTCACGCAACAGGTGACCACGCCGCGTTTCCTGCTCTCGGCGAGCGCGACCGTCCGCACCACGCAGTCGCCGCCGAACATCTGGGTCTATGCCGCTGATGCCAACAGCAACCAGCACTACGTGTGGGAACCGGTCACCGTCACGTTCACTTCGTCCAATTCCAGCGCTGGGACGGTCGACAGTGCTTCGGTGGTGATCCCGGCGGGCAGCAACTACAACAACAGCGCCCGCCTCCTCCCAGTCGCCCCGGGCACGACCACCATCACGGCCAGCGATGCGCGCGTGCAGAGCTATCGCTACAACGACGCCACGGCGGCGGTCGCGGTGGTGCTGCCGGCGCTCTTCAATAGCTGGAGCACGAGTCCCCTGCGACTCGGCGTCGGTCAGTGGAGAGAGGACCCGTACGTGTACACGTCGGACAATCAGTCGACACCGCTCAGCGTCTCGTTGACGCATGCGACGAGCGCGAGCACGTCCGCAGCGAGCATTCAGATCCCCGTAAGCACCTACTACATCTATCACCGCATCACCGGCGTGTCGCTCGGTGTCGACACCATCACCTATGCCGCCACCGGTCACGTCTCGGTACGCGGTGCGGTCACAGTCGGCACCGGGCGCGTGGACGCGCTCGGCGGTTGGCCGACGACGATCTCCACTCTTACGACCGACTCGGTCGCCGTCACGCTCTATGCACGTGACATGGACGGCAGTGTGCGCAACGTCAGTGCCGCGACCACGTTCAATGTGGCGGTGAGCGGGACTGCTCTCGAAGTGCACGTCGGCGGCGTGACCGTGACGAGCGTGACGATCCCAGCGGACGCGCAGAGCGTGACCTTCTACCTCCGGCGGCTCGCGCTTGGCACGGCGACGGTGACGTTCACCAACGCGAACTACACGACCCAGGTGGCACCAACTGTGACGGTGAACCCATGACCTCTTTTCGGCCGCTGATGGTCTCGTTGGCGCTGCTTGCTCTTGTCGCTTTGCCGCTCTCGGCACAGGAGCCACCGCGCACGTTGCCGCCCGCCAGCCCGCCGCCACCGGCCCCCATTCCGGCACCCAAACTCTTGCCTCCGCCCCCGAACGCCGTGGCGCAGTGCAACGATTTCACCTTCGTGGTCGCACCGGCTGAGCCGACCGCATGCGCCACCCGCGGCGGAGTGAATGTCATTCTTCCGGGCGCGCGATCCGCGCCACCAGCGGCAGTGGCTCCATCAGTGCGCGCCCCATCGCCGCGCCCTTCGGCGCTCTCGCGCTCCGACGCCCCACCCGCAGGCGCCACCATGCGGTGCCGCGGCGGCAACTGGCTCTCGGGCACACCGAGCGCCTCGCGCTGCGACGGCAACGGTGGACTCGCCGTGATCCTGCCCGCCGCGCCGCCGGTACCTCCGCGCGCGCCCTGAGCCTCGGCGCGCGCGTACTGGCGCCCGCGCGACCGACACGGAACCCGTCGGCGGAGCGTAAAACCGATACTCCCTGACCCTATTCCTTTGCGCTACCGCCGCTTCCTCACCTGGCTCTGGGTCGCCCTCGTCCTTGGGGTACTCGTCTGGTACCTCCGCTCTCCGCAGGACTTCACCGCGGCGCGCTTCCAAGAAGTGTTGGCGCAGTGGGGGCCTTGGGCCTTTCCGGGCTTTGTGGTCGTCTCGTCGCTGCGGGGAGCGCTCCTGATCCCCAGCACGCCGGTGGTGCTTGCCGGAGGGACGTTCTTTCCCGAGGCGATCCCCGCAGTGCTCGTCATTTCGATGCTGGGAATCGTCGGCTCGGCGACCCTCCTCTATCGCTTTCCGGGGTTTGCGGGCTACGATTCAGTGTTGGCGGAACGCTACCCGGACAAGCTGGCCCACCTCCGGGAGCAACTCGCCAAACCGGGTGCGATCTGGTTCGTGGCGGCCTGGGCGTTCTTCCCAGTGGTCCCGACCGACCTCATCTGCTACGCCGCCGGGCTGGTCAGGATGCCGTATCGCCGCATGATCCTGGGTATCATCATCGGGGAGTTGCCGTTGGTCTCGGCGTATATCCTCCTCGGTACAAAGCTGTCCGGATTCCTCCCGACCTGAGCGTGCGCGCATGGCTCTGCACATCAAGCATCTCAAGACATCGGGGACCATCGTCCGCAGCTCGCCGTTCCTGATCTCCCGGCTGCTCCGTGCGATCGACTTCGAGCGTGCACGGACCGTGGTCCAGCTCGGCGTTGGGACCGGGTGCATCACCAAGGCGCTGCTCCGCCGCATGCGTCCGGACGCCGCGCTGATCTCGCTCGAGCTGAACGAAGCGTTCATCGAGGAGAATCGCGATCTCACCGACCCGCGCCTCTCACTCGTGCAGGGCTGTGCCGGCGATCTGCCCAGCATCGCACGCGACCTCGGGCTCGGCGAGCTCGACTACATCGTCTCGAGCCTGCCGCTCTCGATCATGGATGATGATCTCGTGCAACGCATCCTCGTCGCCGCCGACGACCTGCTCGCCGACGACGGGATGTTCCTGCAGTACCAGTACTCGCTCTCGCAGCGCGCCAAGCTCGAACGGAGTTTTCGCGACGTGCGCGTGGGCTTCACACTCGTGAACATCCCGCCGGCGTTCGTCTACGAATGCACACCGGGGATGGCGCGCGCTGCGGCGCGTTGAGCAGTCGCCGGAGGAGTCGTCGATGGACCGCCGCACTCACTGGGAGCGGGTCTACTCCGAGAAGCAGCCGGACCAGGTGAGCTGGTTCCAGGCCGAGGCACGGCTCTCGCTCGATCTCATCTCGACGTTCTCCGCGGGGCCTGCTGCGACGATCGTCGACGTGGGCGGCGGTGCCTCGCGACTCGTGGACGGGCTTCTGGCGCTGGGCTACGCAGACGTGCGCGTGCTCGACATCTCGGCGGCAGCGCTGAGCGCAGTGCGTGCGCGGCTCGGCACCAGCGCGGACCGCGTGCACTGGACTGTCGGCGATGTGCTCAGCACGGAGTTCGCCCCACAGAGCGTGGACGTCTGGCACGATCGCGCGGTGTTCCACTTCCTCACCGATGCCGCCGACCGCGCGCGGTACGTGGAGCAGGTGCGGCAGGCGGTGCGGCCTGAGGGACTCGTACTCGTTGCCACATTCGCCGAGGATGGTCCGCTCAGGTGCAGTGGGCTCGAGGTGGTGCGCTACGCGCCGGAGGCGCTGCATCACGAGTTCGGGGAAGAGTTCGTGGTGGTCGAGAGTCGGCGCGAGGAGCATCGCACGCCGTGGGGGGCGGTGCAATGGTTCACGTACTGCCTCTGCAGGTACAGGCCGCACCCCCGAGTGCTGAGGGCTGCGTGACTCGCGAGCGCTCGGTGCGCCGCGGCCAGTGGCTCACTTGGATGACGATCGGCTACAACTCCATCGAGGCCGTTGTTGCCCTGCTCGCCGGTGCGCGCGCCGGGAGCGTGGCGCTCGTCGGCTTCGGACTCGACAGCGTGATCGAGGTCTCCGCGAGTGGTGGCGCGCTCTGGCGGTTGCGTCATGATGCCGACCCGCGCACGCGCGAGCGCGCCGAGCGCAGTGCGCTGCGCATCATCGGCGTGTCGTTCCTCGCGCTCGCGGCCTGGGTCGCGTACGATGCGACGCGCGCGCTCCTCGCGCGCGAAGCTCCCCATGTGAGCCCGATCGGCATCGCGCTCGCCTCGCTCTCGGTGGTGGTGATGCCGTTGCTCGCTCGCGCCAAGCGGCGTGTGGCGGCTCAGCTCGCGAGCAGCGCGCTCACGGCGGAGGCGCGACAGACGGACATCTGCATGTACCTGTCGATCATGTTGCTTGCCGGCCTCGCGTTGAACGCGTGGTTCGGGTGGTGGTGGGCGGACCCGGTGGCGGCGCTGGTGATGGTGCCGTTGATCGCGTACGAGGGGCGCGAGGCGCTGGCGGGGCGGACGGTGTGCGCGCACTGCGCAACGGCGATCGCTGACTGAGGCGCGACCAGGCGGGCACGGCCGGTTTGCAGGTGTCAGTTCCGGCCCCCAACTTCCTGCTGGGGTTCCCGGCGCGGCACATCACATCTCACCGTGTCTGCGATCCGGGCCGTGAGTTCGCGAACGATCGCACGCAGATCCTCCCAGACATCATCGAATGCGCGCCGCTGACTCAGTCCCGGATCGCGTAGCCAGGTGGACTCCGCCGTAGCGCGCTCAGCCTCAAAGGTCGCCTGGCCTTCGCAGTTGACGTACCTCGAGCGACAGGCGCGCACGAACTCCTCCGCCACCCTGTCCCAGAATCCGCGGTCCGTTGACGGGCGCACACGGATCACCTCGCCGAGGTCGTACAGATCCCGAATGCGCAGGGCGCGCGGTCCTGAGCCGATGAATGCGCGATGTGGCGCAGAAGATTGGAGAAATGCCCGCAGCTTCTCGGCGGCCTGGCGTTCGAGAGTATAGATGCTCACCACGCCAGCACCGACAGTGTGCGACTCGACGGAACCAACCGCGAGGTCCTCCGGAGCCGCGATCTCGAGAATGAGGCTCGGCAAGCCGAGCACGCCGCGACTTTCGGCGTCCTCCACTCTTGCCTCGAACAGCAACATGTCCCACCCGAAGGGGTGGGCAGCCTTCGGTTTGAGTCGAAAGGTCAACTCGCCGAGAATGAACCGGCCGTCCCCTCGGGCTGCGAATCTGCGACGGAGCGCATCGCCGAGTGCGTCGCGGATGACGGCTCCCCGCTCGTTGCGCGCTGCCTCACTGGCGCCGGCACTGCTTACGAGAGTGGCATCGAGATCGGTCGAGAGGCGACCTCGTGAGCCGAGGATCCGGCGCAGGATCCGGCCGCCCCGCAAGACCATTGCGCCGGCGAGCTTCGGCTCCGAGGCGATGGCGATCAGCACCTCGTCGAGCAACTCGTCGAGCCATCGCAGGCGCTGTGTCTCATCCATCGCAGACACTCGAAGAGCTGGTCACGGCACGCGGAGCCGCCAGCTCCGATCGACTCGATCGAATGGCATCCCTCCAAAGAGTGCGGGCAGCTGTGAAGAGTCCGTCGAGTCACTGAGATGACCCTCGCCGCGGACGCTGTCGAGCACGGCGCCATTCCCAAGGCCGTGTTGCTCCATCATCCAACCGACACGCCTGTTCAATAGTTCATCACCGATCGACAGCACAACCCGTGCAAGTCGTTCGGCGTCGACACGCGGCGCGGCCGATTCCCAACACTCGAAGACGACGTCGAGTCCGCCGCAGTGTCCGGGCCGGTGAAGCGTGTCGATCAGCGTTTGCTCGAGTGTGGTCACGCGAAACCAGGCGAACTGAGCGATCCGATGGCGCTCCACGTCGGTGAAGTAGCGCGGATCCCGCTTCGCGACGAAGTATCCGGCCCCTCGCCAGTTGAAGAGCGGCCGTCCCAGCGGAGGCGGGGCGGCCACTGCGGTCGCTGCAGACGCTGCAGACGCTGCAATCGTACCGGGGGCTTTCGCTTGCGTTGGCCGCGCGCGCGCGATGTGATGAACCGTCGCGAGTTGGGTGGTCAGGCCGTGTACTTCGATCGCACTCTGGTAGCAGAGAGCACCACTTGGCTCGATCGCCTGAAGTATCTCCGGCGGTGTCACCTCGTCCGGCGTGATTCCGAGACCGATGCACCACAGCCACTCTGAGCCCCATCGCGGGGACACCGTCTCGACCGGCATGGGGCGCGCAACTCCCGCCTCCCTCAGCGTCGCGAGCATCGCCCTGGCGCTAGGTCGACGCTTCTCGACGCCGACCACCGGACCTTCAAGCTGGTCGCGCAGCTCGAGGAGCAGCGAGATGAGGTCACCGCGCCCGATGCACCGCGTGCTAGGGTACCGGTCACTTGGCTCCTCGAACGTGCGCGAAAGTCCGGCGAGCAGTCCGGTTAAGTATTCAAATGCCGATGCGCTTCATCGCTCGCACTGCTGCGCCGAGAGGAGCGAGTCGCGCATCGACTGATCTCGCCTAGCTGACGATTCGTATTTTGTGTCCGCTTCCGGTCGGCGAGGCCGTGTGGGCAAGCGCGTGTTGCTCGTCGAGGATGCATGGGTTACGGGGCGACTGCGGTCAGTGCCGCAGGAAGCCTCGTGGAGGCTGGCGCGGCCGAGGTACTGGTGTTGCCGATCGCACGAATCATCGACGGCGGCTTTGGCCGCGTGATTCCGGCCTTTAGTCGTCCTAGAGCGCAGGCCTGAGTAACTCTTCTATATGTCGCGATAGTCGATTATTGACAATAATGTGTCATCATGGCACATTATTTGTCGCTACAGTGGTTCTACGAGGATTCTATCGAGGACAGTGATGTCCAAACCGACTTCAGCCGAGCTCGCGCGAGAACTCGACATCCTCGACTCGATCATCCGACGGCACTCGGCGGGAATCGACCGCCCTTCGCTCTCGACCGCGTTCGGACTCCAGACAGGCGGCACGCTGCCGATCCGAACGCTGCAGCGGCGGGTCGAACGACTGATCGACGGCGGCCGTGCGCGTGCACACGGCGAGGGTCCGGGACGCATCTATCTTCCCGCCATCGCGCCCGTCGGGCCTGTTGCGGTCGACACGCCGCGCCAATCGCACGGAATCGAGCGCGAGGTCCGGCAGGGCGAGAACGCGAGGGTTTCGGTCTCCGCGATCGGCGAAGAGTTGCGCGCGCTCGTCCGGCGGCCACGCGGCCTGCGCACGTATTCGACCTACGACGCCGACTGGCTCTTTGACTATGAGCCCGGTTCGACGTGGTACCTCCCGGAATCGGTGCGCACCCACCTGCACGCGATAGGCCGCAGTCCGAATCCCGAACGCCCCGCCGGAACCTTCGCGCGCGACATCCTCGAACGCCTGCTCATCGATCTCTCGTGGGCATCGAGCCGACTGGAGGGCAACACCTACTCACGACTCGACACGCAGAACCTCCTGGAGTTCGGGCAGCGCGCCGACGGCAAGGACGCCCGCGAAGCCCAGATGATCCTGAACCACAAGGCGGCGATCGAGCTGATCGTCTCGGCACACGACGACGTCGGGCTCAACGCTCGGACCATCCGGACAGTGCACGCCGCGCTCTCCGAGAACCTCTTGGCCGATCGGCTCGACGAGGGACGACTCCGCGATCGAGTCGTCGGCATCACGGGCACGACTTACATACCGACCGCTGTGCCGCAGTTGATCACCGAATGCTTCGACCGGATCGTCCGTTCGGCGGCGGCGATCCCGGACCCGTTCGAGCAGTCCTTCTTCCTCATGGTACATCTGCCGTACCTGCAGCCGTTCATCGACGTGAGCAAGCGAACGTCGCGGTTGGCGGCGAACATCCCGCTCATCAAGGCGAACCTCTGCCCGCTCACGTTCATCGATGTGCCAGAGCAGGACTACGTCGAGGGTACGCTGGCGGTCTATGAGATGCGGCGCACCGAGCTGTTGTGCGATCTATTCACCTGGGCGTACGAGCGCTCCTGCGAGCAATACACGATCGCGCGCGTCGCCGTGCAGCAACCGAACCTCGTTCGGCTTCGGTTCCGGCGTCAGATCGAGACTGCGATCGCCGAGATGGTGCGATCGGGTGCGGCGCCGAGCCGGGAGCGATTGCGACAATGGGCCCTGATGAACGAGATCCCTCCGGACTCAGGCGAGCAGTTCGCGGAGGTCGCGCTGGACGTTCTGGTGAATCTCAATGACGCGTCGGCGTCGAGGTACGGGGTGAGGCCGAGTGAGTTCGAGGAATGGCGTGCGAGGTTCGTCGGTGCGCGGACCCAGGCCTGAGGAAGTATCAGCCGTTCGCTTTCGCGAACTCGCTGCGTAGCGTCGCCATCATCGCCCCACGCTTGTCATACAACCGCTTGAGCTTCCGCGGCTTCCGCTTGGCCAGCGCGTAGCTCGTGAGGATCGGCAGCGCGATCGTCGCATCCAAGTAGCACACCACCGCATCTGGCAACTTGTCCGGATCGATCTTCCCCCAGCTCACCGCCTCGGCCGGCGTCGCACCGCTCAGTCCGCCGGTATCTGGCCGCGCATCGGTGATCTGCAGGAAGTAGTCGTGCCCCTTCTCGTCGATGCCGAGCACCTCCTGGAGCTGCGGCTCGGTCTGCAACGCGAAGTTCTTCGGCGATCCGCCACCGGCGATGAGGATCGCGCTCTCGCCGCCGTTCCGCTTGGCATGCAGCACGATGCTCGCGGTCTCGTTCACATCCTGATTGGGATCGATCAGGCAGGTCCCACCCTCGAGCGCGAGCGCGGCGACGTTCATGCCGATGCTCGAATCGCCCGGCGAGCTCGTGTAGATGGGTACACCGCAACGATACGCCGCCGCGAGCAGTGACTTCTGTGGGATGCCCAGTGCCTTCTCGCGCTCCACCAAGTACCTGCCGCAGAGATTGTGGAACTCGGCGCTCGACATCGTTTTCTGGAACTCGGGGGCGCGGATGATCTTCCTGAAGAACGCGTCGGTGCTGAGCAGCACGTCGTAGTCGAAGAACACATCATAGATGCGGACCACACCCTCCTCGCGCAGCACAGTGTCGCTCGCGGTAGGATTGCCGCGATGCATGGAGAGGCCGAGCCCGAAGTGCGTGTCGTGGTAGAGATTGGCGCCGGTGGAGATGATCCAGTCGACGAAGCCCGCTTCCATGAGCGGGATGATGGTGCTCATGCCGAGTCCGGCCGGCGTGAGCGCGCCGGTGAGCGTCATGCCGACGGTGACGTTCTTGCCGAGCATGAGCTCGGTGAAGAGCTGGCACCCCTCGCGCAGGCGGCCGGAGTTGTAGCTCTGGAAGGCGCCGTCGACGAGTTGCACCACGGTCTCGGTGCCGTCGATCTTGCGCGGGTCGATCTTCTTGCCTCGGAGGAAGCTGCTCACGGCCTTGGTGCCGACCTTGTGACTCTTGGACTCGCGCTGTTCGGCGGCCCGCTTCTGCTCGGCCTTGTTGCCCGATGCGCTCGCGCGCGTGGCTGTCTTCTTCGCCGCCATCTCGTCGCTCTCCGCCCGATCACGGGCCTCATGGTGGGTCGTGCTGGGGGAAAGATAGTGCTACGATTCCCTGATGCCGAATCTCCGCCGTCAGTCCATCGCCGCTCGCTCCGTGTTCGTGGCGGCCTCGATCCTACTCGCCGTCGCGAGCCGCCCTGTCATGGCGCAAGGCGCGCCGGGCACACAGGCCGGCTTCAGGACGGACGAGACGACCATCGCCGCGATCCAGTCGGCGCTGCGCGCCAAGACCATCTCGTGCCGCGCGCTCGTGCAACGCTACCTCGACCGGATCGACGCCACCGACAAGCGCGGCCCGGCGATCAACGCGCTCATCACGATCAACCAGGCCGCGCTCGCCACCGCCGATTCGCTCGACGCTGTGCAGGCGCGCGGCGGCGCACTCGGGGCGCTGCACTGCGTGCCGATGATCGTGAAGGACAACTTCGAGACACACGACCTGCAGACGACCGCGGGATCGCTCGCACTCAAGGACTGGGTCCCGCAGCGCGACGCGACGATGGTGGCGCGGATCCGCGCGGCGGGCGCGATCGTACTCGCCAAGTCGAACCTCGCCGAGTGGGCGTTCTCGCCGTATGAGACGGTGAGCTCGATCCTGCCGGGCTACACGCGAAACCCGTATGACCGCTCCCGCGTGACCGCGGGTTCGAGCGGCGGAACGGCGGCGGCTGTGGCAGCGAACCAGGGCGCGGTGGGACTCGGCACCGACACCGGCAACTCGATCCGCGGACCCTCGGCGCACAACGCGCTCGTGGGGATCCGCTCGACCATGGGCCTCACGTCGCGCGCCGGTGTGGTGCCGCTCAACAACGAGGCCGACATCGCCGGACCCATGGCGCGTACCGTCGCCGACGCGGTCGAGGTGTTCCAGGTCGTCGCGGGTGAGGACGCGGCCGACGCCGTGACGGCGGCGAGCCGCGGACGCCGTGAGCCGGACTATCGTCGCTTCGTCGTGCCGGGTGGACTGCGTGGCGCGCGGATCGGTGTGCTGCGGCAGGCGTATGACCGCCCGACGATCGATCCTGAAGTGGTGACCGTCTTCGGTGCCGCGCTCAACGCGATGCGGAACGCTGGGGCCACGATCATCGACTCTGCGCGTGTGGCCGATCTCGATTCGATCATGGCGCTCGGCCGCATCGGGTGCAATCGGTTCCGCGCGGACCTTGAGGGCTACTTCGCCGCGCGCGGTGAGGGCGCTCCGGTGCGCACCGTCGAGGCGATCCTGCGGAGTGGATCGTACCACCCGCTGGCGCAGGTGCGGCTCCAGGCGGCGCAGGCGGTGGTGCTTCCGCCCGATTCGATCCCTGGCTGCCGCGTACGCGCACAGATGCGCGACAGGCTCGCCGCGGCCGTGACCGCGCTCATGGATTCACTGCAACTCGACGCGCTGGTCTACCCCACATGGAGCAACGTGCCGCGCCTGATCGGCGACCTCAACACGCCGCAC
>JANOTB010000124.1:0-11645 GCA_031416115.1 Gemmatimonadota bacterium | reverse complement strand
GACTAATGTCGCGGTAGGTGTGCTATCGGTTTCGTTGGCACCCTGAGCGCTGTTGGGGGGGCCGCCCGGCCGCCCCCCTCCCATCTCCCATCTCCCATCTGCCGTTCAGTAGTCGACCGGCCGCAGATAACTCTCCCCGATCGCCGCCCCCGACAGCATCGCGACCGTCGGCAACTTCCGCTTCCAGTGCGTCGAGTCGAGCCGCTTGGTGACGAGCGCGATCGCCTCCGCCTGCATGCCGCGCTCCACCAACTCGCTCGCGTTCCACCCATGCAGGATCCAATTGAGCACCTCGTCGGCGAGCGCATAGCTCACGCCGAAGTCCCCCTCGTCCGTCTGGCCCTGTACGAGGTCGGCACTCGCCGGCTTCTCGATGATCTCGCGCGGCACGCCCAACTGGCGCGCGAGCGCCCAGACCTGCGTCTTGAACAGGTCGCCAATGGCGTTCACCGGAGGCGAATCGTCCGCATGCCAGGTGAAGTAGCCCAGCAGGCGTTCACTCTTGTTGCCGGTGCCGAGCGGCAGCGCGTGATGTTTCGCCGAAAGATCGAACAGCGCGATCATGCGGGTGCGCGCCATGACGTTGCCGCGCCGCGCGCCGTCGGCATCGGGCTCGAGCGCGAGGTAGCCGTCGACCGCGCCGGAGATGTCGAGTGTACGACCGGTGATCCCCAGTTGGTCGATCAGCAGCTGTGCATGCGCGAGCGAATCGGGGCTCGAGGTACGGTACGGCAGCCGCACGCCGATCACGTTCTCCTTGCCGAGCGCGCGCGCGGCGAGCGTGGCGACCACGGCCGAGTCCACGCCACCAGAGACGCCGACGATCGCCTTGCTGAAGCCGCGCCGCGAGAACTCGTCGCGCAGGAAGGCCACAAGCCACTGCTCGACCAGGGCCCCGTCGATCTCGAGCGAAGGCGGCATGCCGCGCGCAGCGGGGCCTCCGCTCACGACCTGAAGTGGCACCGCGACCCCGACAGATGCCGCTCTGGCGCCGCGCGCGACCGCGTGCGCAACAGGTCTTGGCGTCGTCGGTGCCTCACTGGGCGCGACCACCGCGATCCCCATCGCACGGTCCAACTCCGTGCGCAGGAACGGCAGCGCCGCCTTCAGGTCCGACAGCATCGGCTGGTCCGACCGCACTCGCGCGAGGTCGGCGAGATCGATCGTCGCCGTGAGCAACGCCTCGTCGAACACCGGTGCGCGCACCCGCACGTCACCACGAGGTCCTACCACGAGCGAGCCCCCCTGGAACATCCGTCCGCCCTCGCTCCCCACGAGATTCGCGAGCACGCAGAACACACCCTGCTCCTCGGCGATGTCGCGGATCAGCCGCTCCCAACGTTCCACGCTGCCGGGCCCGGGCACGCTATCGCCTCGCGGTGCGGCACCTCGCGCCGGTGCGGCCGCGAGCACGAACACGACCTGCGCGCCGTCGAGCGCGGCGATCGTCCCCGAGAGCGAATGCCAGGCATCCTCGCAGACGAGCATCGCCACGCGGCCCCATGACGTGTCGAACGCGCGAATGCCGTACCCCCGCTCGACGAACCGTTCCTCGTCGAACAGCGAGTAGGTCGGCAGGAAGTTCTTGCGATGCACATGCACGAGTCGCGCCGGACCATCGCCGAACGCGATACAGGCCGCACTGTTGTGCATCTGGTCGGCGTGCTGCTCGTAGAAGCCGAGGATCACATCCAGGCGCGTGCCAGCGGGGACGTTGGCGGTGTAACGCACCTCGAGCTCGGCCAGCAAGGCATCGCTCGTGAGGGCGAGTTCGCGCACTCCGCCCTCGAGGAAGTACCCAGAGAGGATCGTCTCCGCGAAGACGACCACCTGAGGGCGCGGCTCGAGCGCGGCCGCCTGCGCGAGCAGCGAGCCGATGCGGTCGAGATTCCCGGCGAGGTCGCCCTTTCGGGGACGGAACTGCGGGATGGCGAGCGTGAGCATCGTCTAAAGTTGCCGCGCCGAGCGCCAAAGGGGTACGGGGCCGGTGCCGCCGGTCGTGTCCTTGCGCGGCATCACGTGTAGAATTCGACTCGATGCCCACTCGATCTCCTCTCGGCCAGGTCGCCCTCAGCCTCGCGCTCATCGCGGGGCAACTCACGGCCCAACAGACTGCGCCTGAGCCCTGGCGCATCGTCAGGCCGGCGCAGTCATCGCTCGTGCTCGCCCGCGACGGCTCGCTCATCGGCGAGATCGGCAAGGAGTGGCGCACCAACGTCGCGCTCGGCTCGCTGCCCAAGCACCTGTCGCAGGCGTTCATCGCGGTGGAGGACCGTCGATTCTACCAACACGACGGCGTCGACATGCTCGGCGTCGCGTCCGCCATTCGCGACAACCTCCTCGGCGGCAGCCGCGGCGCGAGCACGATCACGCAGCAACTCGTTGGGAACATGCACCCCGACATCATCGACCGGACCGACCGTTCGATCTCGCGCAAGCTCAAGGAACAGTCCGCCGCCCGCGAGATGGAGAAGCGCTACACCAAGGCGCAGATCCTCGAGGCGTATCTCAATCAGATCAGTTTCGGGCGCGGCTTCTACGGCGTGGAGGCCGCGGCGCGGCATTACTTCGGTAAGTCGGCGTCGCGCCTGAGTGTGGCCGAGTCGGCGTCGTTGGCCGCGCTGCCCAAGGGTCCCGCGATCTACGATCCGGTCAAGTTCCCCGACCGCAACAAGAACCGGCGCAACGCGATCATCGCACTCATGCAGGAGCAGGGATTCATCAACGCCGAGCAGGCGCGGCTGGCGAAGGCCGAACCGCTGCGGACGTCGCGCAATCTGGGCATGTCGGTCGCGGCGCCCTACTTCGTCGACGCCGTGCGCACGCGCGTCGAGCGCGCCGGAGTGCCGGTGAGCGAGGGGGGCTTCACCATCCACACCACACTCGATCCAGCGCTGCAGCGGCAGGCCGAGATCGCGCTCGTCGAGGGCACGGCGGCGGTGGAGGCGCGCGCGGGTTACCGGCACCAGACGTTCGCGAAGAAGACGCGCGGGAGCACTGACTACCTGCAGGGTGCAGTGGTCGCGATCGACCCTGCGACCGGCGATGTGCGTGCGTTGGTGGGCGGGCGGAACTACCAGGAGTCGCAGTTCAACCGGGCGACCAATGGCGTCCGGCAGCCCGGCTCGACATTCAAGCCGATCGTCTATGCGCGCGCGCTCATCGACTCAACGCCGCCCAACGCGATGCTCGAGGACGAGCCGCTCGAACTCCGGTACGACTCGCAGGTGTATCGCCCCAAGAATGCCGACGGCGAGTTCCTCGGCCGGATCACCATGCGCGAGGCGCTCGCGAGGTCGCGCAACCCGGTCGCGGTGCGGCTCTGGGACGCGGCCGGTGCGGACTCGGTGATCGCCCTGGCGCAGCGCATGGGCCTCACCGCGCCGATCGCGCCGTACCCGTCGAGCGCGATCGGTGCCTCGGTGGTGCGACCGATCGATCTCGTGAGTGCCTTCACCGCGATCGCGAATCTCGGGTCGGCGGTCGAACCGCGTTTCGTACTCCGCGTGGACGATCCGGCCGGGCGCGCGGTGTATGGTCAACCGGTGCGCTTCCTGCCGCCGGCGATGGACTCGAGCGTCGCCTTCGTCGTGCGTGGGCTCATGCGTGAGGCGGTGGAGTCGGGCACGGCGACGTCGGTCCGCCGCTACATCCCCGCCTCAGTGCCGGTGGCCGGCAAGACCGGCACCACCGACGACAACTCCGATGTCTGGTTCGTGGGCATGACGCCGCAGATCGTCGCTGGCGTCTGGCTCGGATTCGACCGCCCCAAGATGATCACGCCTGGTGCCGCGGGCGGATCGCTCGCCGCACCGATCTTCGGGCAGATGCTGGCGCGCTGGGGCGGACTGGTCGCGGAGCAGTGGGTCCCGCCGGCGGGTGTGGTCGTCGCCGAGCTCGATCGGCAGACCGGACTGCTCGCGGAGCCCGAGACGCCGGTGGAACGCCGGTACATGGAGAACTTCGTCGCGGGTACGGAGCCCGCTGCGCTGCGGATCGATGCACGCCGACTGTTCCGCGTGGGGCCGATCGTCGGCTTCTGAGCACACTGGTCGCGCGGCGCGCGCGTCCCGTTACTGCGGTTGTGTGACCTACGTCCTGTGGACGCGACTCGATCCACTGGTAGGTTTGAGGGTATCACTCAGTGCTCCGCGTCCGGAGCGCCGCCATTCTCTTGACCCTGGCCGACGCCCCAATGCTGCGACCCGTCGCGTTCGTCTTCCTCGTATCCGTGCTGACCGCCTGCGGCCCCAAGAGCCAGCAGGCAGGGCAGGGCACCGCCGATTCGACGGCGTCGGGTAGCGTGTTCACCGACTCAGCGAAGGCGCAGGACAGCATCGGACCCGCGCCGTCGACCGACTCCGCGGCTTCGTCGACCGACTCGACGCGCTCGTCGCTCGGCGCTCCGGGTGTCATGCGCCCCGCCGGCGCCGCTGCCTCGCAGGTGAGAGACTCGACCGCCTCCATGTCGGCGAGCAAAGCGCCCCGCCCCGCGCCCTACATCGGCCGCGACTCGGCCTTCGGTCCGACCTTTACCGTCGACTCCACGGGCAAGGTCACCCCGATCGTCCCCGCCAAGAAGAAACCCTGATCAGATCGCTTTCCACCGTGAACCGAACGCCTTCCATGACACTCATGCGCCGCGCCTTTATTCCGCTGGTACTCGCCGTCGCAGCTGGCTGCGGTGGCACTACCGAACCGCCGTCGCCGAGCGCCGTCATCGCCGTCACGGCGAACCCGCTGGCGAGCGTGGTGGGCAGTACCATAGGCACCACTCCGACATTCGACGTACGGTCCAGCAAGGGCACCTCGCTCTCAGGCATCGCGGTGAGCGTGGCCGTGACCTCGGGCGGCGGCGCGCTCGTCGGTGCGCCGACGCTCTCGCTCGCGGGCCCGACGCCGATCGGCCAATGGACACTCGGCACCGCCTCTGGACCGCAGACCGTCACCGTGACGGTGGCGAATGTGACGCCGCTCGTCTTCACGGTGAACGCTGCCGCTGGGCCGGCGACGCAGTTCGCGATCGTCGACGGCAATGCGCAGTTCGGTGCGCAGAGCGCTCCGGTGAGCGCCCCGCTGCGGGTGCGCGTTCGCGACACCTTCAGCAACCCGGTCGCCGGTACGACGGTGAACTGGGCGATCGATGCTGGCGGCGGATCGCTCGCGGCGTCCACGAGCGTCACCAACGTCGACGGGATCGCGGTCGCGCCGGCGTGGACGCTCGGGACGGTCGCCTCCGGCCCGCAGGCCGTCGTCGCCACGCTTGGAGCCTTCAACGCGCGATTCACCGCCACGGTGCAACTCGCACCGTCGAGCCTGACCGCGGAGCAGGCGGCTCCGGCGAACGCGACCGTCTTCACCCAGCTCACGCCTGCTCCCTCCTTCGCGGTGCGCGACGTCAACGGCACCGTGTTGCAGGGCGTGCCGGTCACGGTCGCGATCACCGCCGGCAACGGCACACTCACGGGCGCACCGACGCTCTCGTCGCTCGGCACCACGAGCATCGGCGATTGGCGTCTGGGTACGACGGCGGGGTCGCAGTCGGTGACGGTGAGCGTCTCTGGCCTGCCCACACGGATCTTCACGGTGAATGCGACGCCCGACGTCGCCACGGTGCTTGAACTGGTCGCGGGTGCCTCGCAGATCGCGCTTGCCGGCGCGACGGTGCCCGTGACGCCCCGGGTGCGCCTGATCGACCAGTTCGGGAACGGCGTCGGCAGCCAGTCGATGCTCTGGACCGTGAGCTTGGGCGGTGGCACACTCGGCGGTGCTGCGACCGTCTCGACGGACGCGAGCGGCTTTGCGAACTCGCCGACGTGGACGCTCGGACGGCGCGGCGGATTTCAGGCGCTCGCGGCATCGAGCGGCCTCCTCTCGCAGATCTTCTCTGCGTCCGTGCAGACATCGTTCAGCGTTACGCTCCGGTTCATCGGTACGCCGCCCACAGGCGCGATCGCGCAGGCATTCACGAATGCCGCCGACCGCATCTCGGCGATGATCGTCGGTGATCTCCCCGACGCGCAGATCGGGACCACCGCAACGCCATTCAACGTCTCGGCGTGCAACAGCGCATTCACCGGCGTGACGCCGTTGAACGAAATCGTGGACGATGTGATCATCTACGCGAGTGTCACGCCGATCGACGGCGTCGGGATGGTACTCGGGTCGGCCGGTCCCTGCCTCACCCGAACGACCGGCGGCCTCACCGGGCTCGGCACGATGCGCTTCGACAGTGCCGACCTCGACAACCTCGCCAACAACGGTCGGCTGGGCGACGTCATCGCGCATGAGATGTTGCATGTCGTCGGCCTCGGTACGCTCTGGACATCGCGCGGACTGCTGGTCGACATCGACCTCGCGAGCGTGCGTGTGACCGGCCCGCTTGCGACGGCAGCGTGCGCCGACGATCTCGGCGGTTCTTCCGTCTGCGCGGGGTCGGTACCGGCGGAGAACTGCCTGGACCTGCCTAGCACCGTCACCTGCGGGCCGGGTACGCGGAACTCGCACTGGAAAGAGAGCATCTTCCGGACTGAGCTCATGACCGGCTACGCCGGTGCGAGCAACTTGCTTTCCAAGATGACCGTTCAGGGGCTCGCGGATCTGGGTTATTCGGTGAACACGCTCGCGGCCGATCCGTACACTGTGCCGTCGTCGCTGATGGCGTTGTTCCTGGCGGAGGGGGTCACGGCGCCGAGCGTGGCGACGGGGGGAGTCAGTGCGCCGCTGACCGAGCTGCCCGCGCCGCTGTTGCCGCGGTTCACGCTCGACCGCGATGGGCGCGTGCGGCCGATCCTGCGGTAGGCCCCCACCATGAACCGAATTCTTTCAATGACGCTCATTCGTGGTGCCGTCCTTCCGCTCTGCCTCGCTGCCGCCACCGCCTGTGGCGATGGCGGGACCGGACCGCCGCCGCCGAACAACGGCTACTCGATCGACCTCCGCTGGGTGGGCACGCCGCCCAGCGGTGCGGTCGCGCAGTCCTTCTCCGCCGCGGCCACCCGCATCTCGGCGATGATCGTCGGCGATCTGCCGGACGCGCAGATCGGCACCGCCGCGAGTCCGTTCGACGTCGTGCGGTGCCCGGGCGCGTTCGCGGGCGTGACGCCGCTCAACGAGTTGGTCGACGACATAGTCATCTTCGCGAGCGTGGACTCGATCGACGGCATCGGCAAGGTGCTCGGGTCGGCCGGCCCCTGCCTCACGCGCACGATCGGTGGGCTCACCGCCCTCGGCACCATGCGGTTCGACCGCGCTGACCTTGAGAGCTTGGCGAACAACGGTCGCCTGCGCGACGTGATCCTCCACGAGATGCTGCATGTGGTCGGGATCGGGACGCTCTGGTCGGCGCGCAGTCTCCTCGCTGACGTCGACAGCGCGACCGTGCGCGTGACCGGGACCCAGGCGACTGCGGCGTGCGCGAACGACCTGGGCGGCGGTGCCGTATGCGTGGGCTCCGTGCCGGCGGAGAACTGTCTTGACCTCGCGGTGAACGTCGTGTGCGGTCCGGGTACGCGCAACTCGCACTGGAAGGAAAGCACGTTCAGGACCGAACTCATGACCGGCTACGCTGGGGCCACGAACCCGCTCTCCCGGATGACGATACAGGGGCTGGCCGACCTAGGGTACACCGTCGATCCGTCAGTGGCCGACGCCTACACGGTCCCGACGCTGCTCATGGCATCGTCCCGGGCGGCGGAGGGGGAGTTCTTCGTCGCGGAGGAGACCGTGCTGCCAGAGCCGTCGCGACCGCGGTTCGCGCTCTCTCCAGACGGACGAGTGCGCCGGATCGTGCCGTAGCGCACCTCGCGCTCTGCGCGGGTTGCCGCGCGCCACGCGGGCCCGCAAGTTTGTGCGCGTAGCGAGCGCACTGGGCGCCCGCTCGCGCACGCCGTACAGGGAGACGACCGCTGGCCAGTTTCTGTGCGAACTGTGGGGGGACGCGCGAAGGCGAGGCCGCGTTCTGCGCACGTTGCGGCCGCAGCTTCACCGAGGAGTTCAAGGGCACACCGATCGACGAGGTGAAGGACGTCTCCGAGACGTTCGTGCGCCTGCGCGAGTCGCTCGGTGACCGGTACGCGATCGAGCGCGAGCTCGGCCGCGGCGGCATGGCCACCGTCTTCCTCGCGCGCGACGTCAAGCACGATCGCGAGGTCGCGATCAAGGTGCTGCACCCGGAGCTCTCGGCGTCGATCGGTGCCGACCGGTTCGAGCGCGAGATCAAGCTCGCCGCCAAGTTGCAGCATCCGCACATCCTCGGCATGTACGACTCGGGGAACGCCGACGGCCTGCTGTACTACGTCATGCCGTTCGTGCGCGGTGAATCGCTGCGCGACAAGCTCGACCGCGAGGGGATGCTCCCCGTCGACGATGCACTCCGCATCACGCTCGAGGTCTGCAGTGCGCTCAACTATGCGCATGAGCAGGGCGTCGTTCACCGTGACATCAAGCCGGAGAACATCCTCCTCTCGGGCGAGCATTCGCTGATCGCCGACTTCGGCATCGCGCGCGCCGCCAACGACGCTTCGCAGGCGAAGCTCACCCAGACGGGGATGGCGCTCGGCACGCCGGTGTACATGGCGCCCGAGCAGTCCACGGGGGATCAGGTCGGACCAACGGCCGACATCTATTCGCTCGGCTGCATGCTCTACGAGATGCTCGCTGGTGAGCCGCCGTTCACGGGGCCCAACGCCATGGCGATCATGGCGAAGCACCTCATGGAGCAGGTGCCGAGCGTGCGCGTGGTGCGGGCCACCGTTCCGCCCGAAGTCGAGGACGCGATCTTTCAGGCGCTCGCCAAGACGGCCGTCGATCGCCCACAGACCGCGCAGGCGTTCGGCGAGATGCTGGGTGCGTTGGCAGGGGCGGCCGGTTCGCGGCGCACACCGCGTCCGACGCCGTCCATGCGCGGAACGACCGCGGTGCGCGGCTCGGTCGCGATGCGCGGGTCGACCATGGTGCCGAGGCAGACGGTCGCGGGACCCGTGTACACCGTCGACGAGTTCGGTGAGCTCGTCGAGATCGCGCCGGTGGTGTGGTGGAAGCGGCCAATGACCCTGGTCGTCGGTCTCCTCCTGCTCATGGGCGGCGGCGGCGGGACGTACCTGTGGTCGACTCGCGCGACCAAGATCGCCGAGGATCCGAATGCGCGTCGTATCGCCGTGCTCTATTTCGATGACCTCAGTCGCGACACCACGCTCGGTCCAGCCGCTGCCGGCATCACCGAAGGCCTGATCCGGTCGCTTTCGCGCGTCAGCGCGATCACGACGATCTCCCAGGCCGGTTCCGAGTCGGTGCGGGCAGTCTCCGATCGCGACAGCATAGTGAAGGTGTTGCGGGCCGGCTTCCTGGTGCGCGGAGAGCTCGAGCCGGTCGGCGATCGCGTCTCGATCAACTATCGCCTCGAGACCAAGTCGGGCACACGAGTCGGTGAGGGATCGCTGACGGTGCGGCGCGACAGTCTGCTCCTCGTGCAGGACTCGATCGCCGCCCGAGCCGCCGATCTCATTCGTGAGGCGCTGGGCACGGAGATCCGCGTCGCCGAGCAGCGCGTCGCCACGTCGAACAACGCGGCCTGGTTGACGGTGCAGGAGGGTGCACTGACTCAGCGCCGCGCGGAGGCGGCACAGGCCGCGGGTGATCCGGCCGCGGCCGCGGCGCTCTTCGAGCGGGCCGACACGCTGTACGCGCAAGCCGAAGCGGGAGACCCCAAGTGGGCAGAACCCATCGTGCGGCGTGCTGCCCTCGCCTACCGGCGTTCACGGCTCGTGCCGCGCCAGCCGGCGCCCGTCCGTCCCTGGGTCACACTCGGCATCTCGCATGCTGACCGCGCACTCGCGCTCGCGAAGGACGACGCCGACGCGCTCGAGATCCGCGGCACGCTGCGCTACTTTGGCTGGCTCTCACAGATCTACGCTGGAGACGGTGCGGACGCCGCGCTCAAGGCGTCGCAATCAGACCTCGAGGTCGCCGTCGCGCTGAACCCGAAACAGGCGGGTGCTTGGGCTACACTCTCGGCCGCCTACAACCGGATCCCAGGCAAGGGGCTGAACGACGTGATGCTGGCCGCGCAGCGGGCGCTGGAGGCCGACGAGTTCCAGGCGAACGCGGTCCTGGTGCGCAGCCGACTCGCGACCGCCGCGTACGACAACGGCGACTTCGACAGCGCCGATCGGTACTGCCGTGACCTCGAGGTGAGGTATCCCGGTCAGGCCCGGAGCATTCGATGCCGGCTCTACCTGCAGTCGCAGCCGGGGCTGCCGAGCTACGACATCGCCCGTTCGTGGAGGCTCGCGGACTCCTTGGTGCGTGCTCCCGGAGCAGGCGATACCACGCTGGCGCGACTGACTGGGAACATCTTTGCCGCGGCGACCATCGCGCGGGCGAGCGTCGTGCTCAAGTCAAGCGCACTCGCCGATAGTGCGCGGGCGGTCGCGCGGCGCTCTGAGGGTGATGCTACCATCGACCAACCGCGCGACCTGACGTACTTCGCGGCGATGGTCTCGGTCATCCTTGGCGACAAGGACGACTGGCAGCGCCGACTGACCGTGCGCGTCGCAGTCGACCCCGGCGCGCTGCGGGGCGACCCGGGTTGGTGGTTCCGGCCGGTGGCGGAGACGCCCGAGTGGAAGCGAGTGGTGGGTGGCCGGCCGTAGTGCGCGCGCAACAGTGTCCGGTCGCGTGGTGACGTAGGACTCAGAAATGGCTGCTCCGCTTGGGAATAAACGCCGAATTCCGAACGCTCGTGGTCCTCGACTGCGGCTGGTCGGCGGCACTGGAATTGCTGTTCTTGGCTCCCAAGTGAGTCGACACTCCCCCACCAGATCACAAGCCGCCTTGCGCCTCCCACGCCTAAAACTCAACTTCTACTGTTGCTCACGTCGATCCAGTTGGACCGACGGGACAGGCTCATGCGGTCCGCTCTCCGCCCAGTTCCAGTCCGTTTCCCCAGCGCCGAACTCGCCATGATCCGCCGCTCGCGTCTCCCCGCTGTTCTGCTTGGCACACTGATCGCAGTTCTCGCCGCCTGCACCGACCGCCCCGCCCCGACCGCGCCGCTCTCGGTCTTCCGGTCGGACGCCAGCGTCACGCCAGGGACCTGCACCACGATCAGCAATCTCACGACCCTCGTGAACCAGGTCTTTGGCGCCGGCTCACCCAACGCGAACTCGGCGCTGGGCAAGCTCAGCAACATGGACAAGCAGCTGCAGAAGGGGGCGATCGAGGAGGCGCAGAAGGCTGCCCGCAACCTCATCCGCTTCATCCTCGACAAGGCGGCCACGCTGGCCGGGGCGCAATACGTTCCGCAACTGATCGCGTCCCTGGAATGCTACGTCGGCATCGTCGACGACACCTTCTTGGTGTTTCCGTCCGACCAGCCTCAGACCTTGGTCTCCGGAAGCGGCACCGCGGGCATCCAGCTCCCTGAGCTGCCGGTGTCGGAGCCGACGCTCATCACGATCGCGATCCTGCCCGACACCACCACGGGGCTGCTCGACACCAAGCTCGACAAGTACCCCGGCTTCATCCGGATCACGCAGTCCTCGGGCGTTGCCAACTCGCTCATCGCCCCTGTCGTCGTGGCCGTCTGCCCTTCCTCGTCGGTGCCGGCGAGCGTCCTGAGCCGGCTGCGGCTCGGCCATCAGGCG
>JANOTB010000123.1:0-3059 GCA_031416115.1 Gemmatimonadota bacterium | reverse complement strand
CAACTCGGCGACATGTGCCCGACGCTGTGTCCGATCGTGAGCACCCGCCTGCAGCAAGGCGAGCGAGAGCCCGACGAGCGCTGCGCCGGAGGAACTCGCGGCGATCCACAACGCGAGTCCGGAATAGCCGGTCGCCGCACCGGCACCGGAAAAGCGCATCGTCACGCCGGTGACCGCGGTGAGCAGCAGCGATCCGCCGCCGACGGCGACGAGCATCCACGCGTAGGGCGTGGTACCGGAGAGCGGAGAGACGCGGCCGGCGAGGCGCTCGTAGAGCCAGGTGACGAAGAGACCCTGTGCCACCACCAGCGCGACCGCGCCGAGGAGGTGCGCCGGCCCTCCAGCGCTGAGCGCGGCCGCGGGCGCCAGACCGATCAGCAGCGCCAGTGCGCACGCGACCGAGGCGAAGTGCCGGTGCCGGGGCGACGACGCGATCAACAGCGCGACCGTGAGGCCGTAAGCCGGCCAGGGGATCAGCGAGCCTGCGAATTGCGTCATTCCGGGCGTGGTCAACTGCGTGACCACCCCGAGCACCATCGCCCCGACGACCAAGGTCGACTGCGACGAGGTCCCGTTGTCGAGCGTCTGGTCTTCCCTGTCTGCCATCGCGATCCTCGCTCTCCTCTTCCGTCCCCCCTTTCAATGGAGGCGGGGCGCGGCGACGTTTCAGCGCGCGGCGTTCTTGCCGCGTGCGAGCACCCTACTATTATAGTCGTCTCCGTACCCCGAACTCGTGAGTTGCTGGTGCGTGCACTGGTAAAGGAATCCCCGTCCGTCGGCTTCGTCCTGAAGGATGTTCCCGTCCCCGCCTACCGCGACGACGAGGTGCTCATCAAGGTGAAGGCCGCAGGCGTCTGCGGCACCGACGTGCACATCCACGAGTGGGATGCGTGGGCGCAGGGGCGCTGCAAGCCGCCGTTCACGGTGGGGCATGAGTTCGCCGGCGTGGTGGAGAAGGTCGGCTCGCTCGTGACCGACGTGAAGGTCGGCGACCGAGTGACGGCCGAGGGGCATATCGTCTGCGGGCGCTGCCACCTGTGCCGTACCGGGAACGCGCATGTCTGTCCGAACACGAAGATCATCGGCGTGGACCGCGACGGTGCGTTCGCCGACTACATCGCGATGCCGGCGGGGAACGTCTGGCACATCGACGCCGACGTGCCGTTCGAGATCGGCGGGATCCACGATCCCATGGGCAACGCGTTCCACACGGCGCTGCACGGTACGGAACTGCCGGGCGCGACGGTGCTCGTCACGGGCTGCGGTCCCATTGGGATCTTCGCGGTCGGGATCGCGAAGGCGGCTGGGGCATCGCACATCGTGGCGAGCGACGTGAACCCCACGCGACTCGCACTCGCCCGCACCATGGGCGCGCACTCGGCCGTGCATCCCAGGGACGCCGACGCGGCGGTGATGGCGGCGACGCAGGGACTCGGGGTGGACGTCGTGCTCGAGATGAGCGGCGTGCCAGCGGCGATCCACCAGGCCTTCGCACTCGTGCGCGTGGGCGGCCGGGTGCAGATGCTCGGGATCCCAGCCAAACCGATGGACGTGGACTTCGCGACCGAGGTGATCTTCAAGGGGATCACGATCTACGGCGTGGTCGGACGGCGGATGTACGAGACCTGGATCCAGATGACGCAGTTCCTGCGCGCGAAGCAGTTCGACCCCACCCCCGTGATCACGCATCGGTTCCCGCTGGAGAAGCACGCGGAAGCGATCGCGGTGATCAGGTCGGGGGAGGCGGGGAAGGTCGTGTTCGAGATCTCTTGACTGCAGAAGTGAGAGGGGAGATGGGAGAGGTGAGGGCACCCCGCCCTCGCCGGGTCCCGCCTCACACCTCACACCTCACACCTCACATCTCCCATCTCCTATCTCCTATCTGCTTTTCATGAACAAGTCCTTCGTCACCCAACTCCAGTCCGGCCTCGACGATCTCAAGTCGAAGGGCACGCTCAAGAAGCTCAACTACCTCTCGTCGCCGCAGTCGGCACGCGTGAAGATGGAAGGGCGCGGCGAGGTGCTCATCCTGAGTTCGAACAACTACCTCGGCCTCTGCGACCAGCCCGAGGTCGTGGACGCCGGGATCAGAGCGTTGCACGACTTCGGTGCGGGGACGGCGAGCGTGCGCTTCATCTGTGGCACCTTCACGGTGCACCGCGCGCTCGAGCAGGCGCTGGCGCGTTTCGTCGGGACTCCGGCGTCGATGAGCTTCGTCTCGGCCTGGAACGCGAACGAGGGGCTCACGGCTTCGATCGCCGAAGAAGGGGACTTCGTCATCTCCGATGCGCTCAACCATGCGTCGATCATCGACTCGATCCGTCTTGCGAAGGCCATGAACAAGTGCACGACCGGCGTCTACAAGCACTCTGACCTTGACGACTTGGTCGACAAGCTCAAGGCCAACGCTAGTGCGCGCCGCCGGATCATCTGGACCGACGGCGTCTTCTCCATGGAAGGCAGCACGGCGAAGCTGCCGCAGATCCTGCAGATCGCGCGCGACCATGACGCGATCGTGGTGATGGACGACTCACACGCGACCGGCGTGCTCGGCGCGACGGGGCGCGGGACCGCCGAGCACTACGGCGTGGTGGGCGAGGTCGACATCATCACCTCGACGCTCGGCAAGGCGCTCGGCGGAGCGGCGGGCGGATTCGTCGCAGGGGCCTCGGCGCTCTGCGACACGTTGACGCAGAAGTCGCGGCCGCAGCTCTTCTCCAACGCGCTCCCGCCGACCGTCGCCGCGAGCGCCCTCGCGGCGGTGGAGTTCATCGAGGCGCATCCGGAGCGCGTGACGACGCTGCGCGAGAACACGCAGTACTTCCGCGCGGCGATCAAGGAGGCCGGCTTCAAGCCGCTTGACGGCGAGACGCCGATCGTGCCGATCATCGTCGGAGAGACGGCGGACGCGATCCGAATGAGCGAACTGTTGCTCGACGAGGGGATCTTCGTGACCGGGTTCGGCTTCCCGGTGGTGCCGGTGGGTACGGCGAGACTGCGGTGCCAGATCTCGGCGGCGCACACGCGCGACGACCTCGACTACGCGGTGCGGGCGATCA
>JANOTB010000122.1:0-12915 GCA_031416115.1 Gemmatimonadota bacterium | reverse complement strand
GAGCTGCTCGAAGTGGAGGTTTTCCTGATTCCAGATCCCGTTCTTGGTGATCAACTCTTGATGGACCGGGAAGATCAGGTCGCGATCCGGGTTCGGCGTGACCTCGAGCCCCGGAGAATCGCTCCCGACCATCGCGGGTTTGCGCTCAACCAGCCAACGCGCGACCTCGAGTCCGATTCCCGGTTGTCCGGCCGAGTAAACCGAGGGATTCCGCCAATTGGCGGCCCAGCCGTAGGCGAAGAAGATCGCGTCTCCCGGCTGGATCTCCGCTTCCGTCATCGCTTGGCGCGCGAGAGCCGCCCGCACGTCGGCCATGGTGACCTCGTACCCTGTTGGAAGGCTCGTGACACCCTTCGCCCCGGCGATGTCGAGCAGGACACCGCGGGTCAGGATGGGCTTGATCTGCTCAATTCCGAGTTCTGCCAGGCCATCGGGTCGGCCGATCTCGTCCCAGGTAAAGCCATTGTAGTAGACGTCGCGCTCGACCCCATCGGCCATCTTGATTCGAGTCCCGATGTGGCCTGGGCCGTCGAACTGAGTCCCCACCTGGCCGATCTGGCCGGTGACGAATTCGTCGTTCCCGACCAGGCGGTTCTTCCCGGCGGCGTCGCTTCGCTGGGTGGGAATCTGTAGGGAGTAGCTTCGAGTGCCATAGAGTGGCATCCCCGCCTCATACACTTGCCCCAACTCGTAGACTTTCCCAGTGCGCGCCAACGTCAAGGCCGCCAGGATCTTTTCCGGCGTGATCCAGTTGGACCCGCCGGCTCGATCGTTAGGTCCCCAGATCGGGTGCGGCCACCAGGGACCTTGCTCCCGAGTCTGCGACGCCACGGGTGCCAGCGGTAACCCAGCCACGACAATGATGAGCAATGCGCGAGAAGAGTGTTTCATGAAGCTCCTCGGAACGAAGCTCCGTGCACGATGTCGGCGATGCTCACTTGAGCCTGCGGAGTTCGATTTCCGACACGATGAACCCGAACCCGGACCATCCCGTGGTCTTCACCGATCGCTCGAACCACGCCTTGGCCCGTGCGGTGTCGCCCTGCACGAGCCACCAGTTGCCGATGCCGAAGCTCAGCGTCGCTACCTGAACACCGGACGTATCCGCGGGTGTGAACACCTGATCGGGCCCTACGAGGCCTCGATACAAGCGGAGCCGCGCCGTGTACGCGTTGTTCACCACGAGCGAGTCTGGCTTGCGGTCGAGCATCGCCTGGGCCTCGCCGCGCTTGCCGGCGCGCATCAACGACATCCAGAGCCAGTCGGTCGAGCCCGCAAGTTCACCCGCGTCGGGCGCAAGCGGCTGCGCGCGCTTGAACGCGTCGGCTGCCGCGATGAAGTCACCCTTCGCGAAGCGCACAATGCCGAGGTGGTACCAGATGCCGTAGACCGTGCTGTCGATCTTGAGGCCACGCGAGAAGTCGGCGAGCGCGGCGTCGAACTCCCGCACCGAGAGGTGCCGGTGTCCGCGCCACCGGTAGAGCAGGGCATTGTTCGGCACCACCTGCAGTCCCCGCGTGAACGTCGCGATGGCCTCGCGCATCTGCTGCGCGCCGGCCTGCGCCACGCCCAGCGCGATGATCTTGTCGACGTTCTTCGGATCCGCCGCAAGCGCGGCCTGCGCGCGCGCTACGGGCCCCGTGTCGGCCTGCGACTTGTACTCGACGCCTGTCGGCGACCGGTATTGCACCGTTTGCGCGCCAGCAGCCGCTGCGAACACCACCGCTGCCGTCACCGCGATCATCTGGATTCGCATTGCTCGCTCCGTTTGGAAACCCGCTCCGCTTTCGCCCTTCGCCAAATCGCCCGTCGTCCGCCCCCCCGCCAAGCTAGTCCGCCGCCACCGTCCTCTGCTCCGCCCAGTTCCTCAGCGCCGCGAGCTTCTCGCCCGCCATTTGTGGCAGCGGACGCGTCCCGCGAGCCGCAGCGAGCACATCGGCGGCAGTCATCGCTCGATCGTCGGCGAACGCGGCGTAAAGGCCTGAGCGTACGCTCTCCTCGATTTCCGCGCCGCTGAATCCTTCGGTTGCGGCGGCCAGCTGCGCCAGGTCGACCTTCGTCGCGTCCTGCATTCGATTGGCGAGATGAATCCTGAAAATCCCCTCGCGCGCCAAGGGGCGCGGCGGGACTACGAAGAAGATCTCGTCGAATCGTCCCTTGCGCGCAGACTCCGGTGGCAGCTTGGTCACGTCGTTCGACGTCGCGACAACGAACACGTCGCCCTTTCGCTCTTCGGGATAGGAATCTCAATCGTGGTCACCTGAGTATATGGCGTGATCGACGTCCTCGTGAGCGCCGCCGGACGGGCGGCGGCGTGCCCTCCACCCCGCGGGCGCGATGTAACTCTCATGCGGTCGGTACCGTCACGACCGCAGGCGCCGTCAGCCTACGGCGTGACCGTGACGGTCGCGGTTCCGCTCGTGGTCGTCGGCAGGATCGCACCCGCCGCGATCGTCACCACCGTTGTGCCCGCCGCGATGTAGTCGAACGCGACGCCCCCGAGCGCGACGGTCGTTGCCGAGGCGAACTGGCCGGCCACGATCTGCACCGTGACCGTGCCGCCAGTGAGCGACGTCGTCACGAGCGCGCCGACCAATGGCGTGCCCGACGTGATCGTCACCACGAGCGGCGCCGCTCCCGCTCGCAGCGCCTGCGTGGTGCTGAGCGTGGCGTTGGTCCCCACCGGGACGCCGATGCGCACCTGGAACGGGTCGTCCACGCCGCTGAAGATGCGCGAGACCACAAGCCCCGAGATGTCGATCCGCGGTGCGACGACGGTCGCCGTCTGCGCTGCCCCGGTGAACGCAGGGACGCTGGCGGTGATCGATGCCGTGCCAGTCGTGCCCTCGATGCCAGCGACGACATACGAGAACGCCGTCACCCCGTTCGCGAGCGGAATGATGATCGAGTCAGCGGCCACGTCGGTGGCGGTGCGCGCCACGCGTACGCGCGACGGATCGGCACTGCGCACGACGATCGCGATCCCGCCATGTTGCGGCGCGCTCACTGACCCGGACGCGGCCACCTGCAATCCGGCGCCGACGGTCGGCACAGCCGCGAGCGTGACGACCGGCGTCGTGACTGTCACCGTGGCCACACCAGTGGTGATGGTCGATGCGACGACCGGGTGCGTAACGCGAACTGTCGTAGTGCCGGGGCTGAGCGCACGGAACGCGACGCCGCCCCCGACCACCGACGCGGCGGACGCCGACGCGCCGGCAAGGATCGAGACGGTCAACGTGTCCCGCGTGAGGCCGGTCGTGACGAGCGTGCCCACTGCAGCGGCCGAGGAGGAGACCGTCACCACGAGCGGAGCCGCACCCGCCCGGCGCGCTTGCGGGATGTTGAGCACGGAGAGGGTCACCACCGGCACGCCGATCTGGACTTGGAACGGATCATCGATCGCAAAGGCCGCCTGCGTCGCCGCGACGCCGATCACCTGGATCGCCGGCGCGACGACCGTCGCGGTCGTCGCGGCGTCGGTGAACCCGGTCGCGCGCGCCGTGATGCTCGCCTGGCCCGTCACCACGTCCTCGGCGGCAATCACATAGCTGAAGCTGGCCGTGCCGTTCGCGAGCGGGATGATGATCGAATCGGTCGCGACCACCGTGGCCGACGGCGAAACGCGCACGAGCCCCGGGTTGGTGCTGCGCACGATGACGCTGATGCCGCCGTGCTGCGCGGCGTTCACCGATCCGGTGTTGGTCGCCTGGAGGCCGGACCCGATCGATAGCGGCGCGGCCAACGCGAGCGCGGGGGCAGTGATCGTGATCGTCTGCCCAGCGGCCGTGCCGACTGCGCGGAAGTTCGGGATGCTCGCGCTCACGATCGTCGTCCCGGTGGTGAGCGACTGGAAGGCCGCACCGCCCAGTGCGACCGTGGCGGGGGAGACCCGGCCGCCGGTCGGCAGTTGCACGGTGACGGTGTCGCCCGTGCGCGCCGTGGTGACCAGCTGTCCGACGGTCGAGGTCCCTGAGACGATCGACGCTACGCGCGGCGGCGCCCCGAATCGGATGTTGTCGGCGTTCCAGATCTGAGTGCCAGTCGGCGAGTTGGGAGTCCCGAGGAATACCTGGAAGACATCATCAGGTGCCAGCGTGGTGAGCGTGCTCGGGAGTCCGCTCAGCTCGAGGACGCCCTGCCAGACGCGCTGTTCGCCGGTGCCCGACGCGAAACCGGCACTGCTCGCGGTGAGCAGAACGGTGTCCGCGACGATCCCTTCGACACCTTGGACGAAGAAGATGGCCGACGTCGAGGCCGCCGCGATCGTGACCGTGATCGAGTCGGCACCGAGCGTCGTCGCGTTCGGTGCGAACTGCACGACGCCGAGTCGGTCGGCGGTGATCTTCACCGGCACGCCACCCGCGGGCGCCGGCGCGCTGAGCGAGACCGTGCGCGTACGCTGGAGCCCCGAGCCGATGTAGTCGGCAACGATCGAGACCGCGGTATTGTTCACGGTGACATTCACCGTGGCGGTGGCGAGCGCACGGAGTCCAGCGCCTGGGATCGTCGCGCGCACGGTGGTGACGCCGCTCGCGAGATAGCGCATTCCGACACCGCCCGTTGCAACGGAGGTCGGTGTGTTCGATACACCGGCCGCGAGCGGGATCACGGTCGAATCGGTCAAGCCGGCCGTCCTGACGAGTGTACCGACGGCAGGCGACCCGTTCACGACCGAGACATCGAACGGCGCCGCGCCGAACCGGCGAGCATCGGCGCTCCAGATCGAGGTGCCGGTCGGCGTGTTCGGCGAGCCGATCGATACCCAGAACGGATCGTCGGCAGTGAACGGCGTGCCCGTCGCGTTGAGTCCGGCGATCTGATACACAGTGCGCCAGATCCGTTGGTCGGCCGTCGCTGTCATGAATCCAGGAGCAGTCGCCGAGATGAGCACTGTATCACCGACGATCCCGTCCGCGGCCTGCACATAGAACGTCGCCGAGGTGGCGCCTGGTGCGATCACGACGTCGAGCGTGTCGGTGCCCACGGTGGTCGCATTGGGCGAGAACTGTACAACGCCCAAGCGTGCCGCGGTGAGCGTGATCCGCGTACCGTTCACTGGTGCCGGAGATCCCGGCGTCGAGACGGTGCGCGAACGTTGGAGTCCCGACCCGAGGTAGTCGGTCGCCAGCGAGATCGTCGGCTGCGATACGGTGACGGTCCCGTTGGCGAGCGCGAGCGGGCGGAACCCGGTGATCCGACCACGGATCGTCGCGACGCCCGCACTGAGCGGACGGAAGGCGGCGCCCCCCGTAGCGACCGTCGTCGGGGCGTTGCTGATGCCCTCGGCGATCACGACCGTGAGCGAGTCAGCGACGCCCGACGTCCTGACGAGCGTTCCGATGCCGGGACTGTCGTTGACGAGCGTGGCGGTGAGCGGCCCGCCACCGCGGCGCACGTCGTCCGAGTTGAAGATCGAGGTGCCGAGCGGAGTGGACGGAGTGCCGATCGACACATAGAAGGGATCGTCGGCCGAGAGTGTCGTTGCCGTCGCGGCAAGCCCGGTCAACTGCACCACCGGCTGCCAGACGTACACACTGAACGTGGACGTGGTGAAGCCCGGCGCTTCGAGGCGCACGGAGACCGTGTCGCCGGTGCGCCCCGCGACGCTCGAGATCACGAGCGGGATCGACGTCGCTCCGGAGAGGACCGCAGTCTCGAACGACCCCGTACCTGCTGCGGACACCGTCGGCGCGACGAGCACGATCGAGCTGTCGAGGCTCGTCACGCGCACGGTGACGCCGGGGTGGTTCGCGGCGCTCAGCGTTGCACCGATGCTACGCTGCAATCCAGAACCGATGCTCGACGCGGCCCGATTGAATACCGGGAACACGGCGACGTTCGCGAGGATGCTGTCCGTGGCGAAACCCACGGGACCCGCCACGACGACGCGAGTCGCGCAGGGAAGCGGCGCCGAGCCTCCGTACGTGACGTTGAGCACCACGCTCACGAGTCCGGCGGCGATGGTCGACGTCGGCGTGATCGCGGCGCAGGCGGCGTTCGCGGACGTCAACGTGATCGGCACGCCACCCGCCGGCGCACCGACCGGCGACCCACCGCTCTCGAGCCGCACCGTGATCGGCGAGCCGAAGCCACCGTTGAGCGCGACGCTTGTTGCGACGATGTTGAGCGCGGCCGTCACGCCGACCACGGAGCGGTCGAGCGCGTAGTTCAGGTTGGTCGCGGCGAAGGTCGCCGAACCAAGCCCAACGCCTTCGATGGTCGCGTTCACGGACTGCGCGCCGGCGGCGATGAAGACGGTGTCGGCGAGCGACCGCGCGACCGCGGGGTTGGAGCTCGTGATCGCCACTGCCACGCCGCCAGCCGGTGCCGGCGATGAGAGCTGCACCGGCAACGATTGCGTCTGCGAGAGCGGTACGTTGAGCGTGGGCGGCAGGCTGATGAGGTTGAGCGACACCGGCACGAACAGCGTGTCCGGTGCATACCCTGGCGCGGTGCCGACAACGGTCGCGGTGCCAAGCGTGAGTCCGCTCACCTCGATGGAGCGGAGCGTCTGACCCGGTGCGAACGCGATGGTGCCGGGCGCGGCGATCGAGAGGATCGCGGGCGAGTTGCTCACGATCGACACCGTGAGTCCGCCCGCCGGGGCCGGCTGCAGCAGGCGCACACCGAGCGTCCCTGCGCGCTCGAAGCCGACGACGTTCGATCCGACTACCGCGAGATCGATCGCCGGTGGCGGCAGCACCCCCGTGGCCGTGATGGTGACCGGTGTGAGGCCATCGACCGTCGCCGTGACGCTGTTCGAGCCGGGCGTCGCGCCGAGCGTCCAACCGCCGAGCGTCGCGTTGCCGGCGGCATTGGTCACGGCACTCGCGCCGGTCAGGGCGCCAGCTCCGGTCGAGATCGCGTAGTTCACGGTCGCACCAGCCACCGGCGCCGCGAGGGCGTCGGTCACGCGCACGATCACTGGCAGCGCGAGCGCCTGCGAGACGAATCCCGTCTGGCCGTCGCCGCTCACCACAGCGACGAGCGCCGCGCCACCGCCCCCCACGTCAAAGGGCGCCGTCGTCGCACTGGTCAGTCCGGCGGCACTCGCTACCACGGTGTAGCCGGTGCCCACGGCGCTCACGTTCCATGCGTTGAACGTCGCCACACCCGCGACGGCCGCGACACGCAGTGTTCCGCCCAATGTGGCACCGCCAGGGTTCGCGCCGAACGCGATCGTCACGCTGTCCGTGAAGCTCGGCACCGGCACGCCGGCCGCATCACGTGCCGCGACGCGAAGGGCGGGCGTCGTGTTCGCGCCGGCGACCTGCAGTGCGTTGATCGCCTGCGTGATCACGAGTTGCGACGCGACCAGTGGCGCCTCGGACGCGGTGGCGGCGACGATCAGGTCGGGGACGCCCGCACTGCTGACCGTGACGCTCTGCGCGCCGACGAGCCCGCCGAGGGTCCAGGCGAACGCGACCTGCCCACTCGCGTTGGAGACGAGAGAGCCGGTGGAGACCGTGCCGCCTCCCGTGGTCACTGCCAGCGAAAGCGATGCACCGGCGATGCCGAGTCCGTCGGTCGCGATCAGGCGCACCCGCACCGAGTCCGCGAGCGGCGCCCCCGCCGGGACGGACTGCGCGCTCCCGGAAACCACCGCAATCGCGCTCGGCCGCGGCAGTACGACGAGCACCGCGGTGTCGGCGCCACCGCCCGCGGCGAGCTCGACCGCCACCCGCGCGATGCCGCGACTGTCACGCGCCGTACCCGCGCCCGCGCCGAGCGTCGTCATGCGCGCGCGCAGCGTGTCGAGCGACGTGAAGATGAATGGGGCGGCGGGAACCACGGCCAGCTGCGCGCTGAGTGCGACTGCAGTGAAGGCGAACGGCGACCCGGCGACCACCGTGAGCGTCTCCGGTGCGATCGCGACGCTGACGGCGCTGGCGCCTGGGCCGGTGTAGGTGAGCGGCACGGAAGCGGGTTGCGGAGGCGGACCGCTCGCGCGTTCGGGGACGGCGGTGACGATCACCGGTCCACCGCGAAAGACCGTGTCGCCCACCGCATTCACGTAGGCGAGGCTGAGCGCGAGCGGCTCTCCCTCTGCGGTCGCGGCTGAGCCCAACTGCACGCGGAGGTCGAGTCGCACGCTGTCGCTGCCGGCGGCAAAGAGCGCCACGCGATCGATAGCGACCGTACCGTCGGAGCGTCGCAGGACCACGCGCACGCGATCGAACGGGACCACCGTGCCAGCGCCACTTGCCACGTTCGCGAGTGGGCCTGGGAACTGCGCGACGAACGTGATCCCCTGAGCGAACCGCAGCCCGGCACCGGGACCGGTGACTTCACGGCCGCAGCTCAGAAGCGAGAATGCGCACCCCAGGGCGAGGAGCGCCGGGAGGTGCAGCCGTTTCCGTACGGGGAGGAGTCCAGTGGCGGGCATCGGATTCTAACGTTGGCGCCGGGCACGCTCGCGCGGAAGGGCGTGGATCACACTGCGGAAGGGCGTGGATCTCACTCCTTAATGAGTGCGGTGAAGCACGTCACGCTCCTGGACGCCAGTCAGCGCAGATAGTCGGGCAGGTGCGCGGCGACGCGAGCGCGCTGTGCCGGCGTGAGGTGTCGCGCACCGCGCACGAGTCCTACGCAGTGCGCGCTCCCGCAGTGGCAGCGGAACGGCTCGGCCATGTCGTACTCGGTCGTGTTGTAGTCGAACGTCACTCCCTCGAGCGCGGCGATGTCGCGCATGGCGATCACCTCGCGGTCGCGGATGAAGGTCGTCGGCGCGCAGGCGTGATTCATGTAGCGCCAGTAGAAGCGCCAGACGCGGTCGTTCGCGTCGCGGGCACCGCGCTGGTCGAGGTGCAGGTCCTTGCCGATCTGCAGCGAGTACTTGGTCGGCGTCGCGGTCTCGTGTCCCTCGATGCGGAAGAGCACCGTGCCCGTGGGGATCGCGAGGGTCGTGACGAGCCGACGCTCCGCCTGCTCCACGAGCACGCCGACATACGGATTGCTGGTGCGGAGGACGGTGCCGGGGAGGTGCGGCTCATCGGTGGTGAGCGGCCTGATCGCGCGCTGAGCGTTGGAACGTTTCATAGCGGGGGAATCTGACGTGTTTCCGGGCAAGTCGCCAGCCATGCTGCTCGCGGGCACGTTCAAGGTGCGCGACTATCTCCTCTCGGCGGAGCATCCTGTTGGAAGGCTCAAAGCGTGCGCATTCGTCGCCGCTGGCTATGAACGCGCAACTGACAGCAGCTCCAGAGCGATCTCCTCACACTGGCCCCAACGCTCGACGTCGAGGAAGTCGGTTCGAACGAGTTTGGGCGCCGCGTTGTCACCGCCTATCCGATCAGCGGCCGATGACGTTTCGCGAACTCGATACGGTAGTGTTGGACCGCGACCTTCCCGAACATGAACTCCGGAAGGGCGATATCGGAGCGGTTGTGCTCGTGAATGGGCCCGGGAATTACGAAGTGGAGTTTGTCCGGGCCTCCGGGCATACACAGGCGGTAATCCGCCTTTCGGATGCCGATCTTCGTACGGTACGCGATGAAGAAAGTAGAACGAATGGTTGTTGCGACTTTCGAGCCCCGGGGGCATCCTTCTACGACTCGATTCCCGTGAGGCGTTATGAGGACCTTTCGTTCGCTGCTCAGGATCAACGTCGCCATCGCCGGCGCCATGCTCGTTGCGGGATGTACCGACTCGAGCGCGCCACCCACGGTTGCGTCGGTCCAGATGACGACGACGTACTCGAATCCGCGAGTCGGCGAGACGTCGAACATCACGGCGAAGGCGGTGAACGAAGGTGGCGTCGAAATCCAGGGCGTGCCGTGCGTCTTCAGCTCGAGCAATACGGCCGTGGCCACGGTCGATGCGACGACGGGCACGGTCACGGCGCTCAGCGCGGGAACGACGTCGATCACGGCAACGTGCGGTGGCAAGTCCAACAGCATCACGATCACGGTTCGGCCGCGTCAGTTCACCCTCACGATCAATAAGACCGGCGCCGGAAACGGCGCGGTGTTCAACACTCCCACGGGAACGGTCTTCGACGAAGGCACCGTCGTGTCGATCACGGCCACTGCCAACTCCGGTTCCTCGTTCACCGGCTGGAGTGGGGCCTGCACCGGCAAGACGCAGCCATGCACCGTCACCATGAGCACGAACAGGACGGTGACCGCCGACTTTGCCGACGGTGAGCTGTTCAGTATGTCGACTTCGTTCGGCGGCGGCATGACGAACGTGACGGATCCGGCACCTCCGGGCTGCACCTACAACGTCAGCATTCTCTCGACGAGCTTCGATCTGTTGGTCAAAACATCCACCGCCGCCGGAACGGTCGTCAGCACGATCACCGTGGCGGCGACGGGGGGCAGTTGCACGGGTAGCGCGTTCCAGGTTACCGCAACGGGCAACCTCACGGTGAGTGGCACCAACATCACCGGTACCCTGGTGTTCTTCTCCAACACACAGAATAAGAACACGCAGACGCTCACGATCAACGGAACGCGCAGCGGCACCTCGATCACCGGCACGGTTTCGATCAACCAAAAGCTTTACAACGGCGCGAACACGGAGTTCACGTCCACGGGAGGGCCTTACTCGTTCAACCTCAGTAAGGTGCCGTAAGAAGCAGCAGCCAGCGATGGCGGGTCGGCGGGTGGGGCGCTCAGTTTTGTGCGATGCAAACTGGAGCGATCCAACCCTGGAGACCGGAATGCGCGCCCGCCTCGCCCTCGCACTCGGAGTTGCCAACGCCCTGCCGCTCTCGACGCAGGGCGCCGCGCAGAATCGAACGCTGCGCACCTATCGAGGAACGCACCGCTTCGATGCGACAGGGTAGGAATTCAATCGGGGTCGGTCGAGTATTCGGCGTGGTCCTTCGCCGCGCGAGCACCGACGGCCGGGCGCCGACGCGCCTCAACGAGTCCGTTAGGACGGGCCTCGGGCGGAGCCTGCAGCATCAGCCTCGGTGAGACGTCGAGCAAGGCGACGAGTCCCAAGACGCCCCCGTAACAGAGGATCGTGCGCGAGCCATCACCGATAGCCGCGCGTTGAGGCGCAGCGTCGCGTTCCGGGTACCGGCGTGCTGACGTTCGTCGGACTTGCCGGCTGCCCCGCACTAACGCCGACACCGACACGCGTCGTCTGAGACGACCCGTCCGTTGGCTCGGGCCGCACTTCGAGTCGAGCCTCGATTCGAACGGTCGGCGTGGACCTCGTAGTCGCCACGACTTGGGTGCACGCACTCATTCCGCCATCCAACTGAATACTCGACTCGCATCACTGCCACCGTTCGCGGACGCGCGGATGGTGGTGGGCGAGTACGACCCGGCGATGCGAGCACTCGTCGGCAGCATCGACAACGCGCGACGTCTCGGCCCGTATACGTGGCGTATCGTGGTCACGGTGCGGTTTGACAGCACAGACTCCGCCGCATCATTTGAGACCAAGTACTCGACGGCGTAGGTGGATTTCCCGGGACGGGCGCCGGATGCCCAGGCGGACTCGCCGCGATCGATTCGGTCTCAGCCCAACAGCAGGAACGCCGCCACCTGGTCGCGCTCGAACTCGGTGATGATCGGGCGCCCGTCGCGCAACACCTGTTCGAGCGCGTCGGTCGTGCAGTTGCCGAGGCGAATCCAGATGACCTTCGGTGGCGCACCGCGGACGAAGCTCATCTGGTGGAAATCGGCATCCTTCGACACGATGGTGAATCCGTGTCTCGCCGCGTATGCCCAGATTGCCTCATCGTCTGCCTCTGCAAGTCCCAGAGGTCACTTTCCGTCGCGTCGCGAGCGACCTCCGTGAGGCTGATTTGTCATCTTCAAGGAGTACTTCCGCAGGCAGCCCGAAGCGCCGCATGGTAGAATGGAGCCATAATTCGAAGAACGAATCAGTGGTCCGGCAGATGGACGAACAGGAGGCAGTATGAAGAGACTTATCCTTGCAGGCGTCGCATGCCTGACAGTTTTGGGATGTGACGTCACGGGCCCGGGAGATGACCAGCAGCCGCTGGAAGTAACGGCGCGCTCGGCCACCACGCTAACCCTGCGCTGGCCTTCAATGGGATCTCCCGATACGTACACAGTGGATTACCTGACCGGCGTCGCACGTTGTCAGGATTTCCCCTCGCACAGTGATATCCTTCGCGTAACGGGGACGACCGTGCAGCTTACGGGTCTCACTCCGTCAACCCGGTATCACATCCATGTTCACCTGCTTCCGCACTCCAGCGACGAATCGACCAATACGGTGTTCGTGAACACACTCGCGGCCGGATCGGCCGAACAGGCGGCGGTGCCGACCGACTATGAGTCGTGCGACTGACAGCGCTCCAGTACGTGGACATGGATCGCCTCGGGATGATGGGGTGGAGCCACGGCGGATTCATCACGGCGCACACGCTCTTTCGCGACGAGCATCCCTTCAACGGATTGCGCGAGGGGCTCCTCCGACGCAACGTCCACCTGTCGCCGGCATAACATTACGGCGCCGCATTCGCGGGTGTCGATGTGGAGAAAGTGATCGCCACAAATGCCCTCTGCTCGACGATCAGCATCGCGGCAATCGTTGCAGCGCCTTCAAAGTTGCGCGGCTCAATCCGTCGAGGACTGATTCTAAATCCTCGTTAGCGCGACTTCGAACATGCGTAGTAGCACTCAAGGGGATTGGATGCCATACAGTGCTCGCGTATGGATCGAAGATGGACGACGTGACTCTTCGCTTGATAAACTTGTACACAGGATCCATCTCTGATCTGGCGACCCGTTGTCGGGGTCCGATAGAGGGAGTGGCCTGGAGTCCCAGCGGTAAGTTGAGCGCCGTTGTTGAACGATGCCGGAGCGATGCCGCGAGCGGTACGCTCGAGCTCGTGCATGTCGATGGGTCGCAGCCGCCGGAAGTGGTCGCGCAAGGGGTGCAAGGGACACCCTCATGGGCAGCGAGCGATCGAGCACTCGCGGT
>JANOTB010000121.1:0-43200 GCA_031416115.1 Gemmatimonadota bacterium | reverse complement strand
CTCCACATGATGCGCGGCGTGGTGGCCAATGGTCGCCTCGAGGCGCTGAGCGCCAAGTTGATCTCGCCCTCGGTCACCGCGCGAGCCTTCCCGACCTTTGTTCAGAACGGGAGCGACCCATTCCAGGTGGAGGGGTTGGCGAACCTGACGTACGACGTCCCCAATCTCGAACTCCGTACGGTCATCGAGGAGGTCGGGATCCGCGTCGGGTTCTGGCGCTCGGTGAGCCACGCGCTCAACGCGTTCGCGGTGGAGAGCTTCATGGATGAGTTGGCCTTGGCGGCCGGACAGAGTCCTGTGGCTTTCAGGCTGGCGCTACTCGAGAAGGTCCCACGGCAACGGGCGGTACTCGAGCGTGCCGCGCGAGTGGCGGGCTACACCACGACGCCAGGATCAGGACGCGGATTCGGCATCGCGTCGATGGAGTGCTACGACACGAACGCCGCAGTGGTGTGCGAGGTATCGGGATCGGCGGAGCGGATCAAGATCGAGCGGATCACCATTGCGGCCGACTGTGGGATCGCGGTGCATCCGGACCAGGTGATCGCGCAACTCCAAGGTGGCGTGGTGACCGGACTCATTCAGGCGTTGCGTGCCAAGATCACGATCAAGAACGGGCGCGTGGAGCAGAGCAACTTCCACGACTTCCAGTTGCCGCGGGGTTCGGAAGTCCCGAAGGTGCAGGTGGAGTTGCTGCTGTCGGGCGGAAAGCCCGGAGGCATTGGTGAGGTCGGCACACCGCTGGTCGCGCCGGCGCTGGCGAATGCGGTGTTCGCGCTCACTGGGAAGCGCATTCGCAGCACACCGTTGGAGGACGGCGGGGTGCGGTTCGTTTGAGACTGAGTTCTCCGGTACCTACACCACCCGCGTGAGCATCACCGCGCCGGTCACGTTGCGGTCACGGTTGCCGATCCGGCCGCAGGAATGCGAGGAGTGTCAGGCGCATGTGCACGTCGATGGCCTCAGTGTCGTGCTGGCCGCTTGAACGCAGACAGTTGCTCCATGATCCGCTCCTACTCCAACCGGATCCCCAGCCTGATCGACCGCGGCGCCACCCGCTGACGCGCCGCGCCAAGCTCCGACGACGGGTCCGATCCCACCTGATCATCAATCTCGGTCTTCGCCCGCACCACCGCACGTGAGCCGAGCGCATTGAACACGTCGACCGTGAGCAACGCGTGCCGCGCGAGCCGCAGCGGCAGCACCCGCTCCAGGTGCAGGTCGAGCGTGCTCCGGCTCGCATAGTGCCGCGCTCCACGTGACTCCACGAAGAGCTGCTGCCCGATCACCGCGCGGGTCAGTTCCTCGTCAGCACGCACGCCGAGCACGTCGGTGTACCGGTAGCGTCCGAGCAGCGTAACGCTCGGCGTGGTCCGCTCACCGAGGATGTGCGTGACGAAGAGTCCGCCCTGCAGGCCGAACGGCAGCCGTGCGGTGAGCCAGAGCTTCGCCTCGAACTCCGTCGCGTCAGGAAGCGCACCTCGGAAGTTCTCGGCCTCGTTGGGTCGCACGAACGGACCGGCGCTGAACCGAGTGCCAGACACGCCATGCCCAGTCACGCCGGCGACGTTGCCAACGAGTCGTGCCACAGTCACCGAGCCCTCGGCGCGCCAACTCGAGTACGCCGCCGTGACGGTCGTCGTGAGCTGATCGTACCGTCGCCGAGCGGCCGCGACAGGCGCGAGCTCGACGCGCGGATCGAAAGTGAGTGCGGCGACATCGGCGGGGCACCATCCCGCAAAGCACCGGCGCGGCGCCCCCGGCAACAGGTTCTCGTTGAGCCGATCCACCTGAGCGATCAGGTCACGGTTGGAGACCCAGAGTCGGTCGAGCACGAGCGGCCGCCCCCGCGCGTCGAGGATCGTGCCGAACGCCAGCCGATGGTCCACTCTGATGTCGCTGAGCGCCGTGTAGTTCGTCGCCATGTTGCGATCCACGAGTCCGACGATGTCGCCGTTGGCGCGCGACACGCCCATGACCTCGACCTTCCAATGCGCACCCAGAGTCTTCTCCACGCCTGCCGAGAGCTGGTCCACGTACGGCTGCCGGTAGCCCTTCACCGTCCCCGACTCGTTGCGGATCTGCTCGTCCCAGAACGATGAGAAGCCGGCGGGACCCACGAGTGCATCGCGCCTCGTCGTGGTGTACGTCGTTCGCGAGTCACTCAGCGGAGGCGCAGCGTAGTAGAAGCGTTCATTGGAGTAGACGTTCGCACCCACCGCACGGTCGAAGAAGAGCGCGTACATCCCCTGGTGGTAGCGTCCCCAGTGCGCCTTGAGCGCAAGCGTGTTGCGCCCGGTGACATCCCACGAGACCCCGACGCGCGGATCGAAGGCCTTGGCACTCGCCGCCTTGAATCGCCCTGCGCACACGGGATCGGACTCCGCCGCGCTGCAGGGAGTGAGCCACCCGGTCCAACTGCTGAACCGGATGCCGGGACTCAGCGTGACACGAGAGCCGACGGTGATCTGGTCCTGCACGAAGTACGCGGCGCTGCTGGTCCGACTGCCGAGGTGGACCTCGCCTCCCCAATCGCTTCCAGCGGTCCCCCACGTCGCAGCATCGGTCGCCGAGAACGGCACGGCGTCGACCACATAGGGGCGCCAAGTAAGTCCGCCATTGCGAGTACGCTGGTCGCTCCAGGCGCCCACGGCGAACTCAACTCCCCACGCCAGTTGGTGCTCGGCACCGAGCGCGCGCGCGGAGTGGCGTGCGACGAGCGCAGCCGAGTGGCTGGACGGATCGCTCCGCTGGTCGAACTCGGAGTTCTGCTGCAATGGCAAGTTTCCCAGCCGCAGTGCGCGCACGGCCGGCACGCCAGCACCGCCGTTGCCTTCGCGTGCCTCGTGCGCGTCGTAGCCCGCGAGCCTCAGGTCGAGTGACGTGCGCTCTGAGAGTTCGCGTCGCCAGGTCGCGGAATACCAGAGTGTGGGGGCGCGAACACGTTGCAGCGCGGAGGCTCCATCGATCCCATTGATGCCCGCGTTCGCGAGGCTGCGGTCACTCAGGCCGATCAGCGCGTCCAGGCGTTCGCCAGGTGCGCGAAGCCAAGTGAGCTTCCCGATCCCGCGAAGGTCGCGCTGCGTCTCGCGCGCCGCGAGGAAATCACGTGGCGCAGTCGAGACCAGATTGGGCGACCGGAGGGTGCGCGTCACGGCCTGCGCGCCGACGAAATAGTAGAGCCGATCGCGCACCACCGCCCCCGACACCTCACCGCTGAACTCCGAACGCCCCGCCTGCTCAGCGCCCTGCTCATCGAGGTCGAAGTTCGTCGCCGTGAGTCGCTCCGATTCGTAGAAGGTGCGCACCGCGGCCGAGCGCCGATTGCTGCCCGTGCGTGTGACCGCATTGACGACGCCGCCTTGGAAGTTTCCGAACTCTGCGTTGGCGCCGATCCCGCGGATCTCGATCGTCTCGACCCAGTCGCGTGGCAGTTGAAGGAAGTCACCGCCGACGCCCGGATGATTCATGGAGACGCCGTCGAGCTTGAAGTCGTTGGTGACGGCACCGGCACCGCCCCAGAGTCGTCCGTCCTTTGCGCCCGGTACGAGGGCGATCAGACTCGACGCGTCGCGCGCCGTGGGCAGGAGCAGCGCCGTCTCGCGCTCGACGCGACGGGGTGACTCTGGTGAAAGCGCGTCGATCGACGCGGGCGAGCGGATGACCAGGACGGTGGAGAGCTGGGCGGCCGCACGTGTGAGCAGGACGCGCACGCTCACGGTGTCGCCGGCGACGACACGCACGGCGGTGAGACTCGCGGGACGGAATCCGAGTTGCCGGATAGTGAGAGAGTAGAGTCCGGCAGGCAGCGGGGCGAGTCGGAAGATCCCGCGCGCGTCGGATGCGGCTTCGGCGCCGGGTGAGCCGTCGCGGCGCCTGGCGGTGATGCGCGCGCCATCGATCGGGCGACCATCGTCGGCGGCGACGGTGCCGGCAATCGCTCCGCGTGCGGGGCCGGCGCCAGTCTCCTGCGCGAACGCCGGCGCGGCGACGCTCAGAGCGCCCAAGGCGAGGATCAAGGTGATGAGTCGCCGCATCGACCAAAGAAGCAACATCCTCAGCGCACTCCCGGGAAGACGGGCCTTTGCCGGCGCCCACGCCTCGTTTGCGTTCAGGGCGAACCACCGTATGTTAGTCGATCACACGGAGATGCCGCGTCCCTTCACTCCGACCCGACCTGGCATGCGATCGACCGCCCTCAACCAGGAGTTCCAATGCCCGAAAGCGTCTACAAGGTCATCGAGATCGTCGGCACCAGCACCGCGTCGTGGGAGAAAGCCGCCGCGGCCGCAGTGTCCCGCGCATCAAAGTCCCTGCGTGACCTCCGGGTCGCCGAGGTCACGCAGTTCGACATGACCCTCAAGAACGGCAAGGTCGAGACCTATCGCGTGAAGATGAAGGTCTCGTTCAAGTTCGAAGGCAAGTAGCGACCGTCCGCACGCTCAGCGCCGCACCAACCGCATGAGCGCCTCGATCGCCGCTACCAACTGCTGATCCTGCCCCTTGCTCACCTTGTCGTACTCGTTCATCACGAGCACGTCGGGTTCGGTCTGCAGGTTCTCCAGATACCGCCCGGTGTTCGCGTCCTTCACGCCGAGCCCGGGCACGCCCCAACGAATGCCCCCCTGCACCGACTCCCAACCCGCAAAGGTGCAGGTACCGGGCGTCGGCATGCCCACGAGGGGACCGATCTTCTGGTCCTTGTAGGCATACGCGTAGCAGTGACCATCTGAGTAGTTCGCCTCGTTCGCCAACGAGACGCTCGGTTTGGTCCAGCGGAAGTTCGGTTCGAAGCCAGCGCTGCGGTCGTCGACCGTGTAGTCGAAGAAGCGCTTGCCGCTCAAGAACATCGCGAGATCGGCAACAAGGTCGCCGCCACCGTTGAAGCGCGTGTCGACCACGAGCCCGTCGCGCAAGGCGTACTTGCCGAGCACCTCCTCGAAGGTGGTGCGCATGGCGCCGTCGTTCATGCCGGGGATGTGCACGTAGCCGAGTCGCCCGCCGCTCGCGCGCTCCACCTCCTCGCGATTACGCTTCACCCAGCGCACGTACAGCAACCGGCCCTCCTCGGCGCTGGTCACCGGCTTCACCACGATCTCGCGCGGCACGCCGTTGGCCGTGAGTGCGAGCAGCACATTCTGCCCGGCCTTGCGATTGAGCAGTGCAGCGATGTCGGTCGTCGGCGTGATCGCCACGCCATCCACGGCGTCGATCACCGTGCCGGGCGTGACGTTCATTCCGGCGAGGCCCAACGGACCGTTGGGAAGCACTTCATCGATCTTGGCGCCGGCGGCGGTCCATGTGGGATCGAAGAGCACGCCCACTGAAGCGGTCGCGTCGGCGTCAGCGGCCGAGCCCGACCAACGCGCACCGCTGTGACTGATGTTCAGCTCACCGAGCATCTCGGCGAGCATCTCGGCGAACTCGAAGTCGTTGCCGATGTGCGGCAGGTACTTGGCGTACACCGGGCGGATCGCCTGCCAGTCGATGCCGTGGTAGCCGGCTGAGTAAAAGGTGTCGCGCGTCTTGCGCCAGATGTGGTCGAATATCTCGGCGCGTTCGGCAGCGACGTCGACCGTCATCTCGCCGCGGAGCGGGATCGCGTCGCGCTTGCCGGTGGCGGGATCGATCTTGGAGATCGCGCCGTTGGCAAGGAGGACTATCGTCTTCTGGTCCTTGTCCCAGGTCATGCTGCCGCCGGTGGCGTCGAGTGCCACGAGCTGTTTGGTCTCGCGCGTGCGGAGGTTGGTGGTCCAGAGGTTGAAGCCGCGTTCGAAGCGCGCGAGGTAGTAGAGCGTCTCGCCGTCCTTGCTCACGAGGGCGTCGCCGAGCGAGGAGGAGTGGATGGTGAAGCGCGCCTTACGCTCCTCTACGCCGGTGAGTTCGAGTGTCACGGTCGGCACGGGCCGAGTGGCGCCCGCGCCTCCGGGCGATGTGGTTCCCGCGGCTGCGGCACCAACCGCTGCGCCAGTACCGACCTCGCCGGAGTCAGGCTTGGGCTTCGGCAGCTTGGCCTCGGCCTCCTTCACCAACGCGTACTCCTCCTTGGTGAGCCGGTACCGGTCCCAGGCACTCTGCGTGAAGAACATCCCGTACACATCGATCTGCGCGCCGCCGGACTGCGCGACCGCCTTGAGCCCGTCACGATCGGAGAGCCACAGCATCCCCTGCCCTTCGAGGATCCAGTGCGCGCTCCCATCGTTGAACCCGCTCTGCGTGAGATTGGTCACGGGTCCACGGCCATCGGTCGCCACGATGCCGACTTCCCCAGGCGCGATGCCCGGCACGGAGAGATCGAAGAGCATCGACTTGCCGTCGGGGCTCCACTCGAAGTGATGGCTCGGATTGTTCGACCAGATGCTCTGGCGGTCGAGCAAGGTGCGCGTCTCGCCACTGGCGATGATCCGCACGCGCAGCGTATTGCGATCCTCGATGTACGCCACTTCCTTGCCGTCGGGCGAGTAGCTCGGCTGGTAGTTCTGCCGCGCGTTCACGACCAACGGTTGCTCGCGGACCACGGTGGACGCATAGAAGTACGGTTCAGCATCACGCGTGCGGCGGACCTCGTAGACGCCCCACTTGCCGTCGCGCTCGGAGGCGTAGGCGATCGCCTTGCCGTCGGGTGAGAACGACAGGCCGACCTCGGTGGCGGCGGTGCTCGTGAGTCGCTTGGTAACGCCACCCTCAACGGACGCCACGAAGACATCACCACGGAAGACGAACGCGACTTCCTTGCCCGACGGCGCCACCGCGAGTTCGCGCGCGCCGCCACTGACCGTCACGACCTGCGCATCGTTGGCCTTGGCGTCCACCCGCAGCACGACTGGTACACGTTGCGGCTGCCCACCGGTGCGCATGGTGAAGAGCTGCCCGTCCTGTCCGAACGCGAGCGTCCCGTCATTCGCTCGGCTGAGGAACCGCACCGGCACGCCGCGATAGCGCGTGAGCTGCTGCGCACCGGTGCCGTCGAGATTCCGCTTGTGCACGTTGAATGTGCCGCTCTCCTCGCTCAGGTATACGATCGCGCGGTCGCCATCGGTGAGGATTGGCGTGCGATCCTCGCCGGCGAAGGTCGTCACCTTGCGATGTGTCCCAACGCGCACGTCCATGACCCAGATGTCGCGCGCGATCGCCGACGTCTGATGTTTGCGCCACTGATTCTCGCCGCCCTTGCGATCGTGATAGACCATGAGGCGCCCGTCACTGCTGTAGCGCGCGTCCTCGGCGGGCGTCGTGAGCAGCTGCGCTGGGCGACCACCAGCGATGGGCACCTGATAGAGCTCGGGTTGGGACCCCGTGGGATACTGTCGGTTGGCGGCGGCATCGCCTCGTGTGCCGCCGAACACCACCCGTTGCCCGTTGGCCGCGAAGCTGTACGGGAACTCGTCGGACGAATGAAAGGTGAGTCGCCGTGCCTCGCCGCCAGTGGAGGCGATGGCGAACAGGTCGAAGTTCCCGTGACGGTCGCTCGCGAAGACGACCTGCGAGCCGTCGGGGCTCCAGACCGGCATCATGTCCTGCGCCGCGTGCTGCGTGAGTTGCATGGCCGCGCCGCCGGAGACCGGTACGCGGTACAGGTCGCCCTTGTAGGTGAAGGCCAAGGACTGGCCGTCAGGCGAGATGGCAGGGTAGCGCAACCAGGACGGGTCGGACTGAGCGGCAAGCGGGGCCGCGACGAGGAGTGCGGTCACGGACGTGCGAAGACGACGCGCAAGACGGAGCATCGGGGGATCGGTTGGGAGGAGAGGACCGCATCAGGCCCGACAAAGATACGATGCTCCTCCGACGGGCCGCGAGCGCGCGCGCTGCGCTTCGCGGCCCCCGCTCGTCGCTAGAACCGCACCTGCAGACGCAGATAGATCTTGTCGTCGTGCTTGCCGAGGTCGTCCTTGAGCGACTCGTAATTGAATAGAACGCTCACGTCGTCGCTCGGCCGCCCGACGTGCACTCCGAACGTCCACCGGCGGAACGCGTCGAAGGTGTCGTACCGCACGATCGGCCCCGAGCGCCAACGCGTCCTCGGCACGACGAGCAGGTAGAATCCATGCGTCCGTCCACCCGCGTCCGGTAGGGTCGCAGGCCCCCTGTCGTCGGCCTGCGCGAACTCTGCCACGGCCCAGAGGCGCGGATGGTCGAACTGGACGTCGGCGCCAACGCGCGTGAAATCGACCTTGAACCCGTCGGTGAGTCCTGGCGCCGACGGCGGTTCGATCTGATCACCGACCGCCGCGGAGAGACCAAGGCGCATCGTGAACTCCCCTCGGCGGTAGCGCGCACCGACGCGCGACCAGACGTTCTTTCGCGGGGTGCTGTCGGCCTGCACGTTCATGCCCGAACCATTCACGACGCTGATCGCATCCTCGAACCGCCAGCGCGCGCTGAGGGGGACGGAGCCGAGCAGACTCACGCCGATGTCGCGCAGATTCGCGCCCCGGCCGATCCCCTCCGAGATCTCCGCGCGGTTCACCACGTACAGTCGCGATGACGACACCGGGTTCTCGTAGCCGAACAGCGTCTTCTGTTGCCCGAGGCGCAGTTCGTGGCGCGGCACATAGTCGAGCGAGACGAACGCGTCGCGCAGGACACCTGCGACATCCGGCGCACGCGGGTCGATCTCGACCTCGTAGGAGACGTGCCGATTCACGTCGCCCTGGAACTTCAGTCGCACGCGCTGCAGACGGAAGACGCTCGGTTCGGTCGACGCATCGCCGGTCGCGTCGATCCTCGCCTTGTAGAACATCTGCACGAATCCGGACACTTTGAGCGTGGGTTCGACCGCCGGTGGCGCCGCGACGCGTGCGACAGGTCGTTTCACGGAGTCGGTCGGCAGTTGGAACTTGAACGCCAGTTCCGTGGACGGAATCAGCGCAATGGCAACGAGCAGTGCGGGCACGGTGATGATCATGAGAGGCTCCGGTGAGAGGGCGACGGGCTGCGACTCTCGTCGCCGGCCATACGGGCGGTGACCACGATCTCGGCGGCGTCGCGCAGAAAGTCGACGCGCATGACCTCGACCCGCAGGGCGACGAGACCCGTACGACGCCGGAGGTCGGTGAGCAGTTGTTCCTCGCTTCCCGGTTGGAGAAGCGCCAATTGGTCGTAGAGCATCGACACCGCGCGGTCGCGGGGGCGGGAGAACCGGTGCTCCAGCCCTATCGTCAGGCCGGCGATCACCATGTTCGTCAACAGCAGTTCCACGAGACTCACCGAGCCAACCGCGATCGCGTTGAGTAACCCGATCCCGATGACGATGAACAGATACGTCAGCTCCCGGGTGCGGATCTGATCGGTCCGATAGCGCAGGATGCCGAAGACGCCGAACAGGGCGAGCGACATGCCAAGCTCGATCGACGCGCGCCGCAGGAGCATGCAGAGGAAGAACGTGATCGTGTTGAACAGCAGATACGTGAAGACGTATTCCCGATTGCGATAGAGCCGGTAGTACGTGCCCCAGATCACCAGCGAGGCGAACGTCAGGTCGAGTGCGAGACCGAGCATCAACTGGACCAGCGCCGCCGGATCGAGGAGCGTGAGACCCGCCGCGCCGGTCACGCGGCCACCTGCCGGAGCGTGCGGAGGCCGGGGATCATGCTGTTCTGCGCGATCGAAGGCTGGAGCAATGCGACGGCAGCGGCATACTTGCTCACCGACGCGCGCCGCCAGCCACCGTCGCGCAACGCCTGTGACAGCGACGAGCACCGGGGGAACGATCCTGGCGCTCGCTTGATCTCGACGATCGCGGCGCGCTCGAGCGCGAGTCGGTGCGAGACATTGCCCACGACCAGATCGAAGTCGATCGTCACCCGATCGGTCGTATCGGTGCCGACGAGCGTGATCCGGTGGAAGTCCGTGAATACCAGAGGCGCGAACGGGGCGGTCACTCCCGTCTGCATGGCGGCGAGCCGGCGATCGTCGTCGCTCAACCGCAGGTCCGCGTGCGCGTGGTCGCGCGTCTGCTTCGTCGAGAGCTGTTCGGCGTGTCGTGTCTTGACCTCGAAGCGCGTCACCTCGCGATCGGGATAACTGCGCACGCGCACCTTATGGCGGACGCGCACACCTCGGCGATGCGCATGAAAGAGCGTGAGCGTCGGCGTATCGAAGTACAGAGTGCGGTAGGTCGCGACGCGCGCGCGCGCCGCTTCGACGATGCGATAGTCAAGGCGGAGCGCCCCGAGCAGCGCCGCGACCGACTCGACGGAGTGGAGGAACTTCTCCACGGCGCGCCGGTCCAGGGCCCGCGAGTCGATGAGCGCCGATCCCGCAGCGGAGAAACTCACCAGCCGCTCCTCCCAGCGATCGCAGGCGGGGAGCACGACGTCCGATCGGCAGTGGGTCATGAGAGTCCCGTGTCAGTGTGAATGAATCCAGATCAGGCCGTAGCACCTGACCGCCTCCTTCACACGAGGAACAGCTCAGTCGTGATTCTGTGACATCGGCGCCGCCGCTGATCGCGTCAGCGCTCCGGCGCGATCGTGAGGACGTACGGTTCGACCGGCGCCTCTGCTCCCGGTGTCGTGACGCGTGACGCGACCTTGAGCAGGCGCCTCGACCCGTTGACGAGGATCTCCACGCGCGGCGCCGCGCGCGGGATGCGCACGTCGATCCGCGCCGTTGGCGCGTTGATCACGATCTCCAGGCGCTCACCATCGGCCGTGAACGTTGCTGCTCCGGGGGGCGCCAATACGACGACCTCGCTGGGCGTATCGACGAGCGTTACTCTGACCTCAGCCCTGAACGACGAGGTGAACGCGACGATGAGCTCTCGACCCGGGGCGACGGCGATCCCAGCCGTCGCGACGGGGCCTGCAGGCTCGGAAGCAGGTACGCTCGGCACGCTTTGCACGTTCGGCGCCTCCACGACGCCCGCGAGCCGGCGTCCGACCGCATCGATCCACCCGCGAACGGGTGAGCCCGGGATCGCATACGCCGCGCTCGAGACGCCGAACGCCAAGAGCAGACCCGCCGCCCAGCGGAGCGCGAGCGGTGCCCGTTGCTTCACGCGCGCACGGCCGAGCACTGTCTGCGCCGAGATCGCCGGCGGGGCGTGATCCAACGCGCTCAGTAGCCCGAGCAGTTCGCGTTCGTCCTGCTCGGCGTCCGCCACTCGCACGCGACAGGTCGCGCACGAGTCCAGATGTTCCCGTACCGCCCCCTCGCCGATCGTCGCGAGTTCGCCGTGCAGCACGCGCTGCACCTGATCCGCATCAAGATGCATGATCCATCCCCTCATAGGTGGTGCGAAAGCGTTGCTTTGCGCGTGCGAGCATCACGCCAACGCTGGCTTCGCGCAACGCGAGCGCGTGCGCGATCTCGCGGTAGTCGTATCCTTCGGCGCGCAGCACCAACAGCTGCTGCTCACGCTCGGTGAGGTGTGCGAGCGTGCCGCGCACCCGTTGACGCAACTGCTCGCCGTCGTCGGGGTCGTCGAGCGGATCTGCGGGCTGGGAGTGAAGCGCCGCGCCGCGCTCGAGCGTGAGCAGCTCGCGTCGCCGGTGTTCGGAGGTGCGCGCATTGCGAAAGAGATTGAGGGCGACCGTGATCAGCCACGCCTCCGGCGCATCGGGCGGGGCGCCACGCCTGTACAGTCGGATGAACGCCTCTTGCGCGAGGTCCGCTGCGAGCTCCGGCTCTCCAGAAAGGCGGTCGAGCACCCGGACCAGCCGGTGGAAGTGCGCATTGAACAACGCCACGAATGCGGCCTCCGCGCTGAGGGGCGCGTTCACCGTGACGAGTCTCGGGCGCTCGTCGGGCGCTCTCGCACCCGACGAGAGCGTCTTCGCGTCGTTCGTGGTCCCCGCCATGCAAAAGGAACAGGGGGCCGTGCCGAGTTGTGACAACCCACCGCCGTCCCGCTCAGAACCGCCACTCGATCCCCACCACCAACGGCGACGGACGACGGAACTCGACGGCTGCCCGGGCACCCGTCGACGGCGCAGTCGAGTAGGTGAGCACGTTGTGCCGTCCGAGCAGGTTTGTGAAAGTACCGAAGAGCGCGAGTTGGACGTCGTGGCCGGCGATCCAGCGATGCAGGTGCTGTCGCACACCCAGGTCCACGCGGACGTACGCCGGCAGCGGCGTGCCGCCCAGCGCTGCGCCGCCGAGGTAGGGGCTGCCACCGAACTCGCACCCGCGGTCCACGAGGTTGCACGCCTCCCATTCGAACCCGTTCACGATCGTCGTCGTGCGGCGCCCGAGCATGCTCACCGCTCCGATCCGCAGCGTCATGGTGTTGGTCGGGAACACGATCACGCCCGCTTCGACGAGATGCGTGGCGGCGTGTTCGGGCACATAGCTCGTGTCGCGCGTGGCGAGCCGCACGCGTTGCAGCGCGTAACTGAGCGTCACGTTGTACCGCGCCGAGGCGACGGTGAGCGCTGCCGACGCGCCCCGCGCCGCGCCGCGCCCGACGCCGAACCGGCTGGTCGAGAACGGCTCGCCGTCCACCGGAGCGACGAGGACCAGGTCGCCGAGTGACCGTGCGTAGGCCTCGACGTCGATGCGAACTCCAGCGGCTGGCTCCCACGCGGCGGCCGCCACTCCCTGCGTGCTGTGCGCCACGGGAACGCCACCAGCATTGGCGACGGCGTAGAGATCCGACGGAAAGACGGTGCCCACCACCGACTCGGCGTTCCGGAGCGACTGGGCGAACTGCAGCGTGCGCGCGTAGCTCCCGACCAAAGTGAATCGATCGTGCACGCGCCACCGCAATTGCGTGCGAGGACTGACTCCCATGCCGCGGCCCGTCGTTGAGAGTGCCATCGCAGCCGTGAGCACGACGCCGCGGCGAAGATCCCACACCTGCTGCGCGAACGCAGTCGCGACCGTGGTACGACCGCCTATCATGGTCGGCGGGGCCTGGGCCGAATCGAGAGCGACCGCGTACGTCGTACGCATGCGGTCCAGTCGTAGGCCGGCGGCGCTCGTCGACCGCTCCGCACGCTGCTCGATCGTGACCGATAGACCGAGATCCGAACGCTCCGTGTCGAGTGAGAGCGCGCCACGCTGCGACGCCCAGTCGGCATTCGCTGTGGTCATCGCACTCCAGCCCACCACACGGAGCAGGCTGCGCGGCCGCTCTCGCTGCCAGGTCGAGCCGAGGGAGTGGCTCCCCCACTCGAAGCGATTGCGCGCGCCTGCGCCGCCCGCCGCGGTGTCGCCCGGTAGCGACGCGGCCGCGTTCACGTCGTTGGCGTTCACATACGCCAGCAGTCGTGCCTCCCCGCCCAATAGCCGCCCCTGGAGCGTGGCGAGGAGATCGGACGTCCCGCCTCGCAGGTAACTCGTCTCTCGCCGCGGCGCGAGCAGCCCGGGATATCCTGTCCGTGCACTCACGAGGAATCCCCCTCCGGCGCCACCGGCAGGACCGTCGATCGTGAGTCGCGCCTGCGTCGTGCTCGCGCCGCCCTGTGTGCGCACGGCAGTGCCCGGGGCACGCGTCTCGGCTTCGACGGCTCCAGCGAGCGTCGGGGGAAGGCCGGCGAATGGGGACGCCGACGAGAGCCGCACGCGGGCGATCGCATCAGGATTGAACGCGCTGAACATCCCCGCCGCATGATACGGATTGAGGACCGGGATCCCGTCGAGCAGGTAGGCCGTCTGGTCCGCAGCACCACCGCGTACGTGCAGGCCGCTCGGGGCTTCGGGCTGCACGACGACGTGGCCGCCAGTGAGTGCTTGCAGCACGTCAGGCTCCGCCTGCAGTGGATGGTTCCCGAGCGTAGCGACAGTGACTTCGCGATCAGCGCCCGAGTCGCGACCGTCGCTCGTGGAGCTTCCGGGTATCGTGGTGGAGCGGATGGTCGCTGGCGACAGTTGCACTGGTGCGCGCACCAGCGTGAAGCTGATCTCGAGTACGCCATCGGCGGGAACCATGGCGTGCAGCACGCGCGGGCGGAATCCGATCGCCCGTACGGCGACGTGGAGCGGGCCGGATGGCACGCCGCGCAGCACATACCGTCCGTCCGAGGCGGCGCTCGTGGATCGGTCGAGCTCCGCGAGCGATACGACCGCTGACGCGATCGGCGCCCCGCTGCCCGCGTCGCGCACGCTGCCCTGCAGGGTCGCCTGTGCATTGGCGGCCGATGCGGAAACGGCGGCGAGGGTCACGAAACGTCTGAGACCCAGTCGCGACGGGAGTGGACCGATCATCGGGACAATCTGCACCCGAACCGAGGTCCGGCGCACGCATTGCCGTGCGCGCCGGCGAGTCTCCACGGACGCGCGAACCTACCGCGTCGGCGGCGCGCGTCGGCGGCTGTTCACGCTGTACAGAAATGCCGTGTACTGCATCTCCTCCCACGTCTGGTCACCCCACCGCACGTCCTTGGTGGCGTCGAGCTTCGACCGGTTGGATGTGGAGTTGTCGTACCACGCGACCGACTTGAGCTTGCTGCCCGCGGTGATCTCCAGCGGCGTGGCGAAGAAGTAGTACGTCTGCCAGTTGAAGTCGTAGCGTGGGATGTCGAGGATCATCTCCGAGGTGCCGTCGGGCTTCTGGAGCGTGTACTGCCAGCGCGTGCCACGCAGGTGCGTGTGCGGGAGTAGTCCCCAGATCTTGACCGTCTCGGTCGGTTCGAGCTCGGACCGGACCGCGATGTCCTTCGCCCCCGCCGGCAGTGTGAAGGCGCCGTTGATGAATGCGCTCATGCGGATCTCTTCTTCGGGCGGCGCCGCGGCGAAGCGGAATCCGACGCTGGTGCGGTCGTTCATCGCGTGACCGCGCGCGGTGTAGTGCATCTGGAACGTGAGGACGGTCCCGGCCCGCAGCCTGAGCGCCGTGCCAGCCGGGAAGATCATGACGTTGGTGCCGGGAGCGGTCCCACCGATCAGTGTGCCGAGGCGACGCGGCGGCAGGTGCAACGAGTCGATCCGCGGCGGATCAGGCGGCGTCTCGTACTCCGGCTTGTCGAGGAATAGTGGCGGCGCCTGGGGCGGCGCAGGCGATCCGGCGGGCGGAGCTGCCGGCGCCGGCGCGGGATTCGTCGGCGCAGGCACCTTGGCGTAGACGAGTACATGGTGCACCACCTCGCGTGCACCGGGCATGAACTCGATCGCCTGGATCCACTTATCCTCGGTGAATCCGGTGGGGATCTCGAAGTACTGGTACTCGACTGTGCCGGACGCCGGCACCATGTAGTCCTCGGTCATGGAGACGACGGCGTCGGGCGTGCCCAGTTCCCAACTGCTGGGATAGACCGGCGTTGGCGGCAGGGCCCTCAGACTTCCCTTGCGCGCGCCCGCGTCGAGCCAGCTTAGCAACGTCGCCTTGTCGTCCTCGGCGAGCCGTCGATCATTGCGGAACGTGCCGCGCGGTCCTTCGGCGTGCCAGGGCGGCATGTACCCCGACTCGACGGCGGTCCTGATCTCGTTGCGGTGCGCCTTGACGGCCGAGTAGTCGAGGAGCGAGAACGGCCCGAGCCCGCCAGGTCGGTGACAGGTCGTGCAGTTCTGGTAGAGGATCGGCGCGACCTCGCGCGCAAAGCTTGGCGCGCCGTCCTGCGCGACCAGTTCCTCCTCGTCCTGCAGCCAGGGAACCGCAAGGAGCGCGAGCCCCGTCAGTAGTACGAGCGGAACGATTCGGGTCTTGCCGTGGCGGGCGCGAACGCGTCGCGCCTGATCGTCTCTCATGCTAGAGAACATGCGTGCCGGCCCGCATTGGCGCAACGGACGGATCGTCGGCATGTTCTCGCGTTGGCAACAGCGCGCTCACTCATGCCAGGAACGATCGATGCGGAACCGGAACGTGCTCGTCATGCTCGCCGTCGCGGTGCTCGGCAGCACAGGCTGGTCCTACGCACAGAAGGCCGCACCGACGCTCACGGCGGAGGATCTCACCGAGATCGATCAACTCTACGCGAGGTACAACTGGGCGATCGACGCGGGGGACGCCGAGGGCTATGCGGCGACGTTCACCGCCGACGGCGTCTTCAATACGAATGTCGGTCATGACGCGATCGTGAAGTTCGCGCAGACGTTCCACGCAGGCCTGGGCGCTCGCGTTCGGCACTGGAACACCAATCTGATGGTCGTGCCGACGGCGACCGGAGCGCACGGTCAGGTATACCTGGTGCTGGTCGACTTCTCAACGAAGCCCGCCACGATCGCGGCGTCGGCGAGCTACTCGGACGAGCTCGTGAAGACCGCCCAGGGGTGGAGATTCACAAAGCGCGCGACGAAGGGTGACGTCGCGCCCGCGAGCCCCTGAGTTCGCTACGGTCTGAGCGCGAAGACGTAGATCATGGGCGATCCTGCATTGGGCCCCACCCAGTACGGCGACGGATTGCCCGACGTCACCGCGACGTACTGGGTGCCACCCAGCGAGTAGGTCGCCACGCCCCCTCCGATCGGGCCGCCGGTGTTGAAGCGGTACACCTCATTGCCCGTCGCGGCGTCGAGCACGAGAAAGTCGCCCGTGAGCTCACCGGTCATCACCACGCCTCCTGCCGTGGAGGTGACCGCAGCGACCATCGGCCGTGGCGACCGATACTTCCAGCGCACCGCTCCGGTGAGCGCGTCGACCGCGGTGAGCCACCCCTTCGCCGCGGTGGGTGGGTCGAACTCGAAATCGCCGCCGAGGTACAACTTGCCCGGGATGTGGCGAAGCTCTTCGTCGAGCTTGAAGCTGCCGCACCAATCGACGGCCGGCGTGTAGAGGAGTCGCGTGATCGGGCTGTACGACGGCCCGTTCCATTCGACGCCGCCGAGCATGCCCGGGCAGGCGCGTGTCCCCGCCACCGTGATCGGCGCGTCCACGTTCTCGCGCGTCGTCAGCGGCGTAGCGAAGAGGACCTCATGGGTGGCGCGGTCGAGCACGCGGAGCAGGCCGTCCTTCCCTGCCGTCGCCATCAACTGGCGTGAGACTCCGCCGACCGTCGCGTCAAAGAGCGGCCCTGCCTGCGTGACGTCCCAGTCGTGCGTGTCATGCGGCACGAGCTGACGGTACCAGACGAGGCGACCGGTGCGGACGTCGAGCGCGACGATGCTGTTGGTGTAGAGGTTGTCGCCTTCGCGAACACCGCCCGCGAGGTCAGGCGCGGGATTGGTCGTGGCGGCGAAGAGCAGTCCTGCGTTGACGTCGAGCGACATCGGCGTCCAGAGGGCACCGCCGCCCACCACCACTCCTTCGGGCACGCGCCAGGTCTCGGATCCGGGCTCACCCTTCGCGGGGATCACGTTGAATCGCCAGACGGGATCGCCGTTGGTGAGTCGGAAGGCGCCGATCCAACCACCCACCGCGTTCTCCGAGCCGGCCGGTCCGACCAACACGAGGTCGTCGTAAATCATCGGCGGCATCGTCAGCGTGGCCCCCTCGGAGGAGTTCGCGACCTGTCGCACCCAAACCTCGGCACCGGTCTCGAGATCGAGCGCGACGAGAAATCCGTCGAGCGTGCCCCGCACGGCAAGGCCGTCCTTCACCGCGACGCCGCGATTCTGCGGCCACTGCGGCGCCGCGCGTGGCTTCCAGGTGTGTCGCCACTTGGAGCGGCAGGTGCGCGCGTCGATCGCCGCCGTGACACGCGAGGTGGTCACGATCATCACGCCGTCGACGATGATGGGGTTGGTCTGGAATGTGCTGACGTCACCGAACTGGAAGGCGCAGACGGGAGCGAGCCGATGCGCGTTCGCGGGCGTGATCTGCCTGATGGGCGCGTACCGGCCTCCGGAATAGTCGTGCGTCGCGTAGAGCCAGTTCGCGGTGTCGGTCGCGGCCGCGAGCAGCTGCGCATGGCTGGGAGCGGTGCCGCGTGCCGCACGCGACGGGACCGCGGCGGGCGCCGCCGCCGGTGCCTGTGCCGCAGCTGGATGTACGAGCGGCGCGGCGAACACGACGAACACGACGAGCGCGACCGGCGTGGCGATGGCGCGCGTCACAGCGCGACGCTTGGATCCGACCGTTGAACTAGGCACGAGTCACCTCGGTTGTGAAGCGGCGTGGCCGGACTCCGCTGGAGCCGACGCTCCGAACCGGACGGTCTTCATCAGGACGGGATCAGGACTCAGCGCCTTCTCCCCGTCCGGGAATCCATTGCGCTGCAGGATGTACGCGACGATGTCGGTGTACGATTCGCGCGTGAGACTTCCCGGCCTCTCCTTGGGCATCGTCTTGCGGACGATGTAGTAGAAGTCGTCGAGCGTCAGATCGGGCCGAGCCCAGCTCGCGATGAACTCAGGCCCCGCGAGCGGTCCCGATGATTCGCCCTCGAGCGCCGCCCCGTGGCACTCGGCGCACGCGCCGTCATAGAGCACGCGGCCGCGGTCGGCCTGCGCCTTCGTATAGATGCCATCGGCGACGAACGGCGCCAGCGCGAATAGACCGCAGCAGACCATCGGTCGTACCGCGGCACCGACGATCTTCCCGAAGCAGGGGTGAGGCATGGCCATGAAAGTGGCAGTCGCGGAGGCCGGGCGCCAGAGCGACGCACGCCGTGCAACGCACGCCGTGCAACGCACCCCGTGCGACGCACCCCGACTCGCGGATGTCGCTCTTTTGGCTATGTTCTCCCGATGACGCCACGCATCCCATTGGTTCTGTTGGCCCTCGCCGCGGCGCTCGCCTGCGAACGCGCTCCCGAGACGCCCCCCTTTCACGCCGTCGCGGACATGCGGCAGCTCATGGCGCGCGTCGTCGAACCGGCGGCCGAGGTGTTCTGGGACGCGGTGGGGACCATCGAGGACTCGACCGGGATCACGTCGTTCGCGCCGCGTTCCAACGACGAGTGGGACCTGGTGCGCAACAGCGCGTACGTGGTCACCGAGTCGGGGAACCTGATGATGATGGCACCGCGCGCCCGCAACGAGGCCGAATGGATGAAGCTCTCCCGTGCGATGATCGAGTCAGGGAAGCGCGCGATCGCCGCCGCCGAGGCGCGCGACACCACCGCGGTGTTCGACGTCGGGGCCGAGCTCTACGCGACGTGCACGGCCTGCCACGCGTTCTACGCGATCGGGCAGCCCCGCCCTGCGGACAAGTAGCCCAAGAGCGCGCGCATGTCGATCCTCGCGGCACTCGAGTGGCTCGCCGGCACACGCTTCAGCATCGCGCTGCACGAGTCGCAGTACATGTGGCCAGTCCTCGAGTCCGCGCATGTGCTCTGCCTCGCGCTCTTCGTGGGCACGGCGATCATGCTCGACCTCCGACTCCTCGGCCTCACTCTGACCCAGGTACCAGCCTCCGAGTTCACGGACCGACTGCTCCCGTGGACGCGCGGTGGCTTCGCGGTCATGCTCCTCACCGGCGGACTGCTCTTCACGGCCACGCCCGTCACGTACTACCAGAGTCTGTTCTTCCGCATCAAGGTCATCATGCTCGTGGTCGCTGGGCTCAACATCGCGATCTTCCACACGCGCATTCATCGCCGTATTGGAGAGTGGGAGCTCGACCTGAAGCCACCGCGCGCTGCGCGCATCGCGGCGATCGTCTCTCTGGTCGCCTGGAGCTCTGTGGTCGTCGCCGGTCGCCTCGTGGCCTACAACTGGTTCGCCTGCGACCTGCAGCCGCAGTCCTCGTTCGTGAATTGGGCGTCGGGCTGCGTGGTCCCCGCGCCATGATCGAGTCCTGGCTCCCGTTCTTCGAGTGGTGCGAGGCGTCGGCATTCGGCCAGTTCATCCGAAACTCGGTCTGGCTCTTCCCGGCGATCGAGGCGACGCACCTGCTGGGACTCAGCGCGCTCGGCGGGACGGTGTTGATCGTCGACTTGCGGCTGCTCGGCGCCGGCCTCACGCGCCAACCGATCGCGGTGGTAGCGAAGGCGGTGCACCCCTGGCTGCTCGCCAGCGTCGGGCTCATGCTGACCACCGGCATCCCGCTGTTCATGTCCGAAGCGATCAAGTGCTACAACAACCCGTCCTTCTGGCTGAAGATGGGCACGCTGCCCATTGCACTGGTCTTCGCGCTCACCGTGCGCCGCCGCGTGGCGTCGGATCCCACGCGCGAGACCTCGGTCGTCACACGCACAGTTGCCACGGTGTCCCTGGTACTCTGGTTCACCGTGGCGGCCGCGGGACGGTGGATCGGCCTCTCGTCCTAGCGGCCGAAGGGCTAGGGCTTCTTGGGGACCGGGTCACCCGGATCACGCCCATCGCGCGGAGCCCCGGTGCCGGACGAGCCGAGGAATACCTTCTTGCCGTCGGTGAAGGTCACGTCGCGACCGTTCGCCCGCTTGAGCGAATGATCCTTGGTCTGGTAGCCATCGACGATGATCTCGGTGCCGTACGCGAGCGACTGTCGCGTGAGCCCACGGCGCAGCAGCGTGTTCGGCGTGCCGCCCTCGACCATCCAGACCTCGGGAGCACCGTTGGCGCCTTTGATCTCCACATGGATCCAGGCGTGCGGATTGACCCACTCGAGCTTGACGATCCTGCCCTGGAGCCTGATCGGCGCATTGGGATCGAACTCGGCACCGAACGCGTGATGCGCCCAGAGCGTGACCGTGGTGGAGAGCGAGAGCAGGGCCGCGATGGCGAGCACGGACAGTGATTTGCGCATGATGATCTCCTAGGGATTGGGCTTCGGCTTGGGGGCGGCGGGGCGCGCGGCGGCCCTTCGTTCAGCCGCACGCGCGCCGCTCAGGATGTTCGAGAGGGCGTAATTCCCTTCGTGGCACGCATACTCGTACAAGAGGTCGTCCATCGCGAGGAACGGCACCTCACCGCTCCAGGGCAGCGTGAAGGTCGACGGGTCGTCGATCGTGAAACGATACAGCATGGTGTACTCGTCCGCGCGTGAGAAGCGCTCGACCACGCGGAGACTGTCCGACGCGCCCATGAGCGCGCCACCCATGCTCGAGGTGCCGCTCGCCAACTGCTCCGGGCGAATGTGGGTCGTCTCGACCACCAGCGTGTCCCCCTCCCAGCGACCAACGGACTCACCCATCCATGGGCGCGCCGTGCCGGTGCGCGTCGCCGCACCAGTGAGCGGGATGATCCGCGCGTCGTGCACCATCTCGGTCAGGATCATGACGTGATCCCGCGTCTGCACGATCGTGTAGTTGTTGTTGTAGAAGTAGTTCGGGAGCATCGGCGGCCCGGCGTTGGAGCCGAACGACATGATGCACCGTTCGGCGAGCGGGCGGTTCTCCGGATTGTCGTACTCGCCGAACTGGCGTTGCCGTGTGACCCGCTCGACCTGACGCGCACGGCCCGCCGGCGTGAGCGGCGGCACGCGTCCGTTGGGAGGGTCGGTGATGAACGAGCTGCGGAACTCGCCATTCACTCGCGCGACGCGATCGCCGGCGTCGATCCAGAAGTTGTTGTATCCGCCCACATTCCCCGCGGCACCTGTCGACCCATCGCCACCGACCGGCGGAGCGGCGCGATTGGGATCACTGGCCTGATCCAGTTTGTCGGAGCTGTCGGCGCGAACCTTCTCCAACCGCGCCACCTGTTCGTTGCTCAACACGAGTGGGAGTCCCGCTGGCCGCTGGAGCGTCGTGAGCGAGGCATTGCTCCAGTTCCCCTGCAGGTCGGGGCGTCCATCGGGTGTGCGGGGCGCGGTCCATGGCGCGGTCGCCTGCGCCGTGACCCGGGTCGGCGACGACACGACCGTGAGGAGCACCGCGCCGGTGAGGATCAGTGTGAGTCGCATAGTGGGCTCCTAGGGTTTGATCGGGTTCTTGCGCAGCTGACCGTACAGCAGTTCCTCGACGAACTCCACGCACTTGAACTGGCCGAGCACCGCATTGGCGTTCACATGACGATAGAGCGGCAGGCGGATCGTCCACGGCTGCGTGAAGGTCTGCGGATCCTCAATGGTCGCCTCGTACTGGATATGATCGGGCCCGAGCATGGTGTAGCGCTCCACGACCTTCATCGCTTCGGTGTGGTGATTGCCGGAGCGATCGAACCAGCTGTCCGCGTTCAGGCCGCTCACCGTGACGACGAACGTGTCGCCCTCCCACACGCCGACCGACTGACCCATCCACGAGTCCACCTGCGGCGGCCCCGGATCCTTGGAATAGATATCGCGCACGGCCCCCGCGTACTCGTAGGCGATGAAGAACTTCCGTTCGCTCTGGAGGATCTGGAACGGGAACGGCATGTACGTGGCGCGTGGCACTCCCGGCAAGTAGCACCTGATCTCCGGATCGCGCGCGAGCCACTGCGCCTGGTTCTCCTCCTGCTTGGCACGGCCTGCGACCGTGTATGGGATTCGCCCACCGACCACGATGCCGTTCCCCGATGGCACCGCTCCGACGGCGCCGAACGCCAAGACCTGCGGCGCGGGCACGGGCACCACGGGCCCGGGGCGCCAGGCGAGCGCGCCGCGGGCCGCATGCGGCTCGATGTCATAGTTGGCGCTCCCAAGGCTCTGCCAGAGCCCGTTCATGTCGGGGCGGCCGTCGGAGGTGCGCGGGACGGCGCCGCGGGGCGGGGCGGCCGGTGATGCGTAGGTCGCTGATTGCCGCCGTACCACCTCGATCAAGTCGCCCATCACGACGTGCACGTCGATCAGATGCATCCCCCACTGCGCTTGCGCCGGAGTTCCGCGGCCGATGTCGCCCGTGATGTCGTCGGCTCTGGGGTCTGCCGAGTCGGCGAGCACATAGAGCTCGAGGCGACTGCCGCGTGCGTCGGAGACGCATTGTGCGGAGAGCAGACCCGGCACGCTCACGAACGGCGTCTCGATCGCCGGGCCGGTGCTGACCCAGCGGTGTCGCTCGTTTGTGGTCCCCGTGATCGACTTTCCCGCACCGGTGAGGTACGAGTGCAGCGGCGCCCGTCCGCCGGAGAGTGCTGCCGGATTGGTGCAGGCCGCTTCCATTCCCGCACCGGCCACGCGGCCGAAGTACGCCGTCGACGACGGAGGTACGGTGCTGCGATACGAGCCGAATGTGATGATGCACGCCACCTGACCGGCGCGTCGGCAGATCGGCACGGACTTGAACGCGCCACCCACGGCCTCGCCCCTGGGCACGGCGATGCTCGTGCCCAGCAGAATGGCGGAGACGAGACGCGCTTGGACAGGCGTTCCGTCGATCTCGCGCCGCATGAGCTCGGTGAGGATCATCGCGCCCTGCGAATGCCCGATCAGCACCACGCCGCGTCCGCCGTTGTCGTGCGCGAGATAGTAGCGCCAGGCCGCGGCGACATCGTCGTAGCCCTGCCCTCGGTCGAGCGCGAGCCCGCTCCCTCCGGGCGACATCATCGCGCGCAGGCCCTTGAGCGTGACCTGCCGATAGAGCGGCGCATAGGGGCGACAGACAGAGGCGAAGCGCGCGAACTGCGTGCGGATCACATTGCGCTCCTCGTCGCCGGCGATCCGGTCGGAGTGCGTGGTGCTGTCGCGCGAGACGGTCGGATACACATAGAAGCAGTCGATCGGCGCGTTCGGATTCGCCGACCACGTTTCCTTGGTGAGGCCACCACTCGCGCTCACGACCGTCGTGGTGAGGTCGATCGCGCAGGCGTCCGCGCGGCCGGGCCGGCAGAGCCAAGACTCTCCGGTCGCATAGGGGACGGTGTCCTGCGCGAGCAGGGCGAACACGACGAGAAGTGCGTGCATCGGGAGCCTCATTGAGGAATGCATCATGCTAATGCCGATCAGCGCCGCGTGGCCTCGATCCTGATCTCTTGCAGCGCCGCCGCCGCTACCGGCAACTCCGCTTTCCCAGCCGGGAATCCGTTCACGCTCAACAGGTAGGCGAGCACGTCGCTGATCTGCTGACGTCCGTACGTCCCCGGGTCACTCGGCGGCATGGTGAGGCGCACGCGGTCATGCAACTCGCCGACGCTGAGCCCGCTCCATTTACTCAGGAACGTTCCTCCGGCGAGCGCGGGCGCCTCGTCGGCACCGCTGAGCGATTCCTGATGACAGCGCGCGCAGGTCGCAGCGTACGCGCCCTGGCCGCGTGCCGCCTGCTCCGGCGTGTAGACGCTGTCCCAAGTGGTACGGTCGCGTGTGCGCGCTGCACCGTGCCTGGCCGCCGGCGATGCCGTGCCGCGCGCAGCGATCACTCCCAGCGAAGCAATGACGACCGCGAAGGGCAGGACTCGCATCGGTGCGGTGCTCCGCGTCAGCGTGCGCCGGTGATCGGCAGGCGGAACGCGACATACTCGCCCGAGTACGCACCGCCACTGATCGCCACCACGATGTACTGCCGTCCATTCACCGAGTAGGTCATGGGCGATCCACTCTGCGGGGCGGCCAGTGGCACCGCACCGACCTCGGCGCCCGTCGCCTTGTCGTACGCACGGAGCATCGCCGAGCGTGCACGCGACGGTGTTGTGGTGAGCTCCGGATCACCGGCGACGATCAGCGTCTTCGTCACGAGCGTACCAACGCTTCCGGGTTGACCGGTGCGTGGGATGTCGAGCCCCCGGAGCGCCTCATGGTTCCGCACCGCGTCCGGCGTCTCGCCGTGCGGCACCTGCCAGAGGATCTCACCGCGATCGAGATGAATGGCCGTGATCGTTCCGTACGGCGGCTTGAAGAGCGGGAGCCCCTGCACCGAGAAGCCCGTGAGACGCGGCGTTCCCGGTGCCGGAGGCGCCGTGCCGCGCACGTAGCGCATGTCCGACGCGCCTGCCGCCGGCGGAATGAGGCTCAAGAGTGACGGCGAGTAGTTCGACGCCGACGTATAGAAGATGTGCGTCTCGGGGTCGTAGGAGCCGCCGGGCCAGTTGGTGCCACCGTTCGTCGGACCCTGCGTGAGGGTCCCGATGAGCCCACCAGTGGTGCTCACGATGGGAGGTGTGAAGATCGGTCCGAGCTTGAAGCGCGACGCGAAGAGCGCCCCGGCGTCCCTGAGCGCTGGAGTGAACGCGACGAGGTCGTCGAGCGTGACGCCATTGCGGCTATAGGCCGCCGGCCGGCTCGGGATCGGTTGCGTGGGTGCGTACCACTCGCCGGGCACCTCGCCCTTCTCCACCGGCAGCTCGGTCATGGGCCACACCGGCGCTCCGGTCACGCGATCGAACATGTAGAGGATGCCCTGTTTGGTCGGCAGCGCGACGCTCTTCACCGCGCGACCGCCTACGACGATGTCAGCGAGGATCGGCGCCGCCGAGAGATCGAAGTCCCAGATCGGGTGACGGACGATCTGATAGTGCCACTTCTTCTTGCCGGTGCGGAGGTCGACGCAGACGAGGCTCTCACCGTACAGGTTGTTCCCCGGCCGGTGTCCGCCGTAGTAGTCACCCGTGGGCGACTCGACCGGGAGATAGACGAGCCCGAGTTCCTCATCAACGGTGATCTGCGTCCACACCCCCGTGTTGCCCGCGACGTCGGCAGAGCCATCGCCCCACGTGTCGTAACCGGGCTCCCCGCGCTGCGGGATGGTGTGGAAGATCCAGAGTCGCTTGCCGGTGCGCACGTCGTAGCCGCGGATGTATCCCGTGTTGTTGCGCGCGCACCTGGGGGAGCCGCCTTCACGGAACGCCGCGCCGATGATGACCACGTCGCGCGCGACGACCGGTGCGCCCTGGAAGCCGATCTCACCGGTGGTGAGGTCGGGGAGGATCGTGTGATCGATCTCGAGCTTGGGATCCACCGCGCCGCGCGCACCGAAACTCCGCACGACCTCGCCCGTGCGCGCGTCGAGCGCGATGAGTCGGTAGCCGGGCGTGACGTAGAGGATCCGCGCGTCCTTGCCGTCGGTCCAGTACGACAATCCGCGCCCGGAGAGCGGGCGCGGCGCCGCGGCCCCGCGTTCGCCCTCGTGCTCGCTGTGCATCCAGAGCAGTTCACCGGTGGTCGCATCGAGTGCGACCACCGCGCGCCGAGTGCCGCCGGTCGCGTAGAGCACCCCCCCCACCATGAGTGGCGTGCCCTCGAGCTTGAACTCGGGACGCGGCCCGAGCTGGTCGGTCTTGAATCGCCAGGCGACCTCGAGCGTGCCGAAGTTCGCAGCGGTGATCTGGTCGAGCGGCGAGTAGCGCGACCCACGCGTATCGCCCGTGTAGCTCGGCCACTCGCCGGTGGCGGTGGTGAGCACGCGCGGCGCGTCCGCGCGTTGCGCCGCCACCTGCACTGGCAGAAGCGCGATCAGCAGTAACAGCAACAGCCGCCGAGTGAGCGCGGTGATCGTTCGGATCACAGCGCTCACGGCGCCGGCGGCTTCGCGTCCTTCACGGCCTTCGCCTTCCGCGCCGCGACCATCTGCGCGAACTCATCCTGCTCGAGATAGGTGAAGTCGATCCAGTTGTGCGCCATCTCGTCGACCGTGCGATCCCCCCAGCCGACCCACTGTCGCGGATCGGGATTGCTGGGATTGGCTGCGGTATTGTCGTGCCAAGCGGTGAAGACGAGCGTCGTCCCCTTGGGCAGCAACGGCGCGTACTCGGTGTCGTAGACGTAGTTGATGTGCCAGTTCCACTGGAAGTTGCTGACCGAGCTGATCAGCTCCTTGCGACCGTCGGGGTAGACCGCCTCGAGCGACATGGCCTGACCGCGCATGTGCATGTGCGGTTGGAAGTTCTCGAGCCGCGCCGGCGCCTGCAGCACGAAGAAGTTCTGCGTGACCGTCTTCTCACCCGGCGGGATGTCGAGGTTCGTGCCACGCGTGAGGTCGAGGAACTGAAGCACGGTGCGGTGCTTCGGCACGTACCCTTTGGGATAGAAGTAGATCGCCATCTCCACCTGAGAATCCTCGACCACCTGCCCGATCGCGTGCATGTGCACTTCCCAGCGGATCCGCGAGCTCGGGAGCATGAGCTTGCCGGCGTCGTCGGGGAAGATCTGCGCAGTCTTGCCGACCGCCCATTCCATGAAGAGCCCGCCGTTCGTCTGGTGATCATGGGCCGTGCTCGCCAGCCCGGTGACGCCGTCCTCGGCCTGCAGCAGGTACGCGAGGACGTGATGCACGATCCGTCGGTCCCCGACGCGCACCGGCTTCACCTCGATCGCGCGCACCCATCGCGGCTCCGTGACATCGGTCTCGACGACCGGCCGGAACCACTTGTCCTGCGTCCGTGCCGCCAACGTGTACGGTGTGGAACGGATCACGAGGTCCGGCGCGCCCATCTCCTCCTCGAGCTGCCAGCGGTTGGGATCGGGCAGCTTGATCGGTGGCGGGAGCTCCTTGGGGTCCCCCATCGGCGTGCCGTCGTCGATCCAATCGATGAGCGTCGCGACCTGCGCGTCGGTGAGGCTTCGGTCATTCTTGAAATGTTGGATGCCCACGGTGCGATCGATGTGCCAGGGCGGCATGGTGCGCTCCGAGACGCGCTCACGGATCTCGAGCGCGTACTGCTTCACGTCGTCGTACGAGAGGAGCGACATGGGGCCGATCGAGCCCGGCTGGTGACAGGCCTGACACTTCTGCTGGATGATCGGTGCCACGTCGCGCGCGTAGGTGACGCGTGGCGCCCCGGTGCGCGGTCCACCGGCCGCGACCTGCGTCGCGGCCTGCGTCGTGACCTGCGCCTCGACTTGCACCGCGAGCACTGGGGCGAACGCGAAGAGCGGCACCAGTCGAAGGAACGAACGGGCCGCACCTGACAGAACGTCGTGTGTCATGGGGCACCTCTTGGGAGTGATCGTCGGCGCGGGCATCAGGGCGTGACCGTCACGCGAACGAAGCCGTTGCTCCAGCAGCACTGCGAGTGTCCCGCGCTCGCGACCGGAGAGTCGTTGGCGCGGACCCGAACGATGTACTCGCCCGGTCGTGCAAAGGTCGCGGTCGTGGTCGCCGTCCCACCCGTGGGCGCGAGGCGCGCGGTCGGCGCACTGAATGTGACGGTACCCGGTCCCTGATGCTTGAACCACGCGAGGTCGACGTTGCCGCCGGCGCGCGCCGAACCAGAGGCGGCGGTCGACGTCTTGGCGTCGTCCGTCACCAACACGGACAGCGACAATGGCGCACCAGCGGCGATGCGCATCGGCGCGGCCGTCACGCCGAGGGGCCCCTGCCCCTTCGTGCCGCCGGCCGAGAACGAGAGCGTGGGCGGCGTGTTGTCGGCGCTCGCCTCCCCCTCCAGCGCGTCGATCTGCCAGTCGGGGCTGAGCGAACCCGGGATCGCATACGTCGCGCCGCGGAACCTGACCGTCCAGGTGAGTTCCATCTTGCCGAAGTCCGCCGGCACGCGCACGGCGAACACACCCCAATGGCGATTGGGCTGGAATGTGCTGGGCTGGCCGCGATCGCTCGCGCCGGGCGAGATCATGTTGTCGGCGCCGACAGGGACCTCGACGACCTCGGCCATGTTCCGGCTGTAGTAGCCGAACGAGAGACTGAAGCTGCCGTCGGCATTGCGATACCATCCCTCGAACACAGGCGAGACCGTCTGTCCTCGTGGGCTCGCGGGGGCGAGAGAGCGTTGCGCGGCGGAGGTCGTGGGTCCGGCGAGCACCGCGAGGGCGATAACAGCGAGGGCGAGCAGGACACAACGCAGCCGATGATGCGGTCTCAAGCGACCTCCAACAGGGTGGGTTCGTTGCGCCCCAATTACGACCGCCTGAGCAGCGACCGCAAGCAGGGAGCGCGACGCCAACTGTTCCCGTAGGTGCTATAATGCGGCGGCAGTCGCTCACGCCACGCGCTCGACCCACTGCTGTCCAGCGATCCAATGCCGTTCTTCCGTCGCAGACCGATCATCACGAACCTCCTGCTCGCGCTCGTCTATGCGACGATCGGGCAGGCGACGCTCGCGTTGGGCGAGTTTGGCGGCGTCGAGCTGCGCCGTATGATCTGGGCGTCGAGCGGCATCGCCGTCATTGCGGGGCTGCTGCTCCCCTTCCCGGTCTGGATCGGTGCGGCGCTCGGCGGCGCGATGGCCACGTTCATCTCCGGCGGGCTGCCGTTGCACGTGGTCGGCACCGGCATTGCGAACGGCCTCGAGGTGGCGGTCGCGGTCGCGCTGCTCCGGCGCGTGAACTTCGATGCGTCGCTCGAGCGCGTGCGCGACATCCTCCTGTTGATCGCGCTCGCGTCCGGCGTGGCGGCGGCCCTCGGCGCGCTCCTCAGCGTGATCTCGCTCGACCTCGTCGGCGGCGTGAAGGATGGCGCCTTCGACCGGATGTTCCTCTTCTGGTGGCTCACGCATGCCATGGGCATTCTCCTCATCGCGCCGGTGGGGCTCACGCTGAGTCGCAGCCGGGCCGCGTTGCTGCGGCGCGATCCGTTCGAAGTCGTCGGCGTGCTCGCGGCCGTCGCGGTCGTTTCATGGCTCCCGTTCGGCGTCGGCGAGAACGAGATCGTCTCGCGACTCTTCTTCTTGCCATTCCCGTTGCTGCTCTGGGCCGCGATGCGGCTCGGGATGGCCGGCGCGGCGCTCGGCGGCCTCATCACGACCTGGATCGCGATAGTGGCGGCGGTCATGCACTGGGGGCCGATGGCGATCGGCACTCCCAACGACACGCTAATCCTCACCTGGATCTTCTCCAACGTGGTGATCCTCTCCACGCTCATCTCGGCCGCGCTCGTGGAAGGGATGCGGCGCACGCGCGAGGAGCATGCACTCGGCGAGGTACGGCTCCGCGCAGTACTCGACGCCGCGAGCGAAGGGATCGTGGTCGCGGACGCGGCCGGCCTCGTGACGCACGTGAACCCCGCCACGGCGCGGATCTGGCCGGCGGCGCTCCAGCCGCCGGCCATGCGCGAGCCGATCGCGCAGGCGCTCGCGCCACTCGCGGCGCTGCTCGAGGCGCCCGCCGAGCGTGCGCTACTCACCGCGGTGCCGGAGAGCACTGGCGTACGCGGCGTGCTCACGCTGCCCGACGGTCAGGTGTGGGAGGTCGGCGTGGACCAGCTGTCGGGCGTAGACATCCTGGGCGCGCGCATCTGGTCCTTTCATGATGTCAGCGCGCGCGTGCGTGCCGAGGCGGAGCGGCTACGCCTCGAGGCACAGCTGCTGCACACGCAGAAGCTCGAGAGCCTCGGCGTACTCGCAGGCGGTATCGCCCATGACTTCAACAACCTCTTGATGGGCATCCGCGCGCGCGCCGAACTGATCGGCATGACCGAGCGGTTGGATCCGGAGATCGGCGAGGATGTGACGGCGATCCTCAAGGCGTCCGATCAGGCGGCGGCGCTCTGCCGCCAGATGCTCGTCTATGCGGGGCGCGGCTCGCTCGCGGTTCACACGATCGACCTCTCGGCGTGCGCGCGCGAGATCCAGGAGATGTTGCGGTCCTCGGTCTCGCGTCGTGTGGACCTGGCACTCGCGCTCAGCGAGCAACCGCTCTGGGTGGCAGGCGACATCACGCAGTTGCGGCAGGTCGTCCTGAATCTCGTGACCAACGCCTCGGACGCGGTGGAGTCCTCGGGTCACGCCGGCACGGTGAAGGTCGCGACGCGACGCGCCCTCGTCGACCGCGACTGGCTCTCCCGGGCGATCATCGGCAACGAGTTGGCGGCAGGGGAGTTCGCGATCCTCGAGATCAGCGATGACGGCGTCGGCATGGACGAGGTCACCGCGCGACAGATCTTCGATCCATTCTTCTCGTCGAAGGGCGCGGGGCGCGGGCTTGGTCTCGCCTCGACGCTGGGCGTGATCCGGAGTCACAAGGGGGCGCTCTTGCTCGAGACGCGTCCGGGAACGGGGACGCGGTTCCAAGTCGCGCTCCCACTCACGACCCACGCCGGCGCACCGGAACATGCCGCACCGGAACACGCCGCGCCGGCACGCACGGCACGCACCGCGTTCCGTGGCCGCACGGTCCTCGTGGTCGACGACGAGCCCGAGGTGCGCGTCGTGGTGACGCGGATGCTGCAGGGCATGGGGCTCACGGTGCGCCAGGCGGGTGACGGCGATGCCGCACTCGAGGCACTCGAGGTGCGCGGTGCGGCACCGATCGACTTGGTGCTGCTCGACCTCACGATGCCGAAGCGCAGCGGGCCGTCGACACTCACCGAGATGCGCGCGCGCGGGATGACGGTGCCGGTCATCATCGCGACCGGGTTCTCGGCGGAGGCGGTGCCCGAGGGGAGCGTGATCGCCGGATTCCTGCAGAAGCCGTACCACGTCGACGCGCTCGAGCAGGCCGTCGCGACCGTGTTCGCGGAGCAGTAGGCCGGCGCGTGACACCGGGCGCGTGACACCATTAGTTGAACCCCATGCGACACGCCCGCCACGACGCCGAACTGACCGCGACGATCCTCTCGCGCCGGTCGCTACGCTACCGCACCGTCGTCCACCCGGCGCTCGACCGGCCCGCACACGTGCGCGCCGGTTCGAGCCTCACTTGGGTCGGTGCCCGACTCGGCGTCGTGCAGGACGACGCGAACTTCGTCGCGCTCGTCGATCCCCGCACCGGCCTCGCCCGTTCGATCGCGCTCCCCGCCGGTGAGGAAGGTCGCCGCCAGTTCCACGACGCCCTCGGCAACAAGAAGTTCAAGCTGGACTTGGAGTCGTGCTGTACGATCGAGGGCGCGAGCGGCGCGATGCTCCTCGCCCTCGGATCAGGCTCCAAGAAGCGGCGCCGACGCATCGTCACGATCGAGTCGATCACGGCGCGACTGCCGCGCGTGTCGGTGATCGACGCCGAGTCGCTCTACGAGGCGCTCGAGGCCGCCGGTGAGTTCGCGGGGAGCGACCTGAACATCGAGGGAGCGCTCGCGCTGCCGGGCGCGGTGCGGCTCTTCACTCGCGGCAATGGTGCGTCCAAGCGCGGACGTGATCCGGTGAATGCGACGTGCGAGCTCGCGCTGCCGGCATTGCTCGCGTATCTCGACGACCCAACGCGCGCGCCGGTCCCGACGCCGCGAGCGATCGCGCAGTTCGATCTCGGCGTCCTCTCGGGGTTGCCGCTGGGGTTCACCGACGCCGCGATCGCGGGCGAGACGCTGCTCTACACTGCCGCGGCCGAAGCGTCGACGGCGGCGTCGACGGACGGTGCCGTGAGCGGCTCGGTGATCGGTGTGATCCCACTCAAGGGTGATCTGCGCTACGCGCCGCTCACCGATGCTCAGGGCAGACGCACGCGAGATAAAGTCGAGGGACTGGTCGCGGTACCTGGCTCAGCGGATCGCGTGTTCGTGGTGATCGACGCCGATGATCCGCTGCGCGCGTCGGAGCTGTGCGAGGTGCGGCTCGGCGGTCCCTGGCATTAGCAGCATGCGCAACGCCAACTCGGCGCCCATGCCGCGAGCGGATCAGGGCACGCGAGGCGGCCGAGTCTTGGTCCAGATCACAATGGCGCCGCACCCCGTCGCACTCCGACGTGCCTCGATCGGCGATGTGGGGTCGGACGAGACGCCAAGACTCATGCCCTGCCCCGGCCGCTGGAACTCGGCCGGCGTACTCGCGTCGGTGTAGACCTCGATGCCGCGTATGCGGGCCGGCGTCACGATCGCATCGAGCTCGTCGGCCGTCGGTTCGAACAGGTAGAGCCCGTCCACGAAGAGCGACGGCGGGCAGGCGTCGCCGAATCCGTTCCTGATAAGGATCCTCCGGTCGATGCCGCTTCCGTCGAGGCGGACGCCGGGGATGCTCCGGAAGAGGTCGGAGGTCCAGGCGCCACCGCGCCGCGCGATGTCCTCCTCGGTGAGGAAGTTGCCGAGACTGCTCCTCCGCCGCGCGTCAAATCCACCGCCACTCAAGTCACCCACGCGCGACGCCACGACCCGTACCGTGTCGAGCACCGCCTGGAAGGTGAGCAACGCGACGCGCACCGAGCGCGCACCGGCCACGACATCGACCGGACGACGCTCCGGGTAGTAGCCGATCGCGCGTACCTCGAGCATGCGCGTGCCGCCGGGGGCGTCGACGAGCGTCCACGCGCCGCGCGCGTCGGCGCGCGTCTGCGGTCCGCCCACAAGTCCAACAGTGGCGCCGGCGACCGGGACGCTGCCCTCGGCGGTGAGAACGATACCAGAGAGTTGAGCCGGCGCCGTACCGAGATAGAGGTCCTGCCGCAGTAGGCCGTCGGCTGCAGCGCGAAGCTCGAGGACGTCGGTGCTGTCGGAGCCGTGCTGGGCGCGAACGAAGATGCTGCCAGCCGCGGGCACACCGCAGAGCGCGAACGTGCCTTGTTCACCGGTCGCGGCACGCACGGCCGGCTGTCGGCGCGTGAGTCGAGTGCCGGTCAGGACGAACTCCACCCATTCACCGGTGACGACGGCTCCCGAGACCGGCGTCCCGTCGCGCGCATCACGGACGACGCCCATGAGGAGGGCGCCAGACGCACCCGACAGCGCGACGCCGCACATGGCACCGCGCAGCATCGACGCCGATGGCGTCGCCAGGTCGATGCGGACTGGCCGACGCGCTACCCTGAGGTCAACCGTCGGCGCCTGCACGCCTAGCGAGTCGAGGAGCGGATGCAAGAAACCCACGAGGTACCGACCCGCAGGCACGTCGTCGATCGCGAAGCGGCCGAGGGAGTCGGTCTGGGCCGAGCGGTTGACGGTGGACCCCGTGTCGTACGGCGCGAGCTGGACCAACGCGCCGGCGAGCGGCGCGCGCGCGAGCGTGTCACGGACCACACCGCTCACGCGGACTCCGGCGGCGGCACGCACAGAGTCCGGCCGCTGCGCACGCGCGTCTGGCGCGGCGAGTGCGAGGAGAAGCACTGGCCTGAGCAGGAGCATGGCCCGACGTGGCAGCGTGCGGGTACTCGGGTGCGAGGACACGAACGGAATCTACGCTTCGACGGACGACTCCGGCGCGACGATGCACGGCACGCTCGGCCGGCGGTGCGCGTGGGCGGCGAGCGTGGGTTGACACGGCCGGCGCTGAGCGCGAGGATTGCCGCATCTCGCACTCCGGAGTCCCCATGTGCTTCGTTCGTACCGCCGCGCAACACCCCGCGGACCTGTTCGCGTCGATGATCCGCTGCGCCCTGAGCGCTGCACTCAGTCTGGCGCTCCTCACTGGCGCGGCGCTCACGGCGCAGACACCAGATGCGCGTCGGCCGATCCCCGCCGACCCCGACGTGCTCGGGGCGGAACGTCTCTTCTCGGCGTGGATGGAAGGACAGATCACCTATCGCGCGCTGCCAGGGATCGTCGTCGGCGTGGTCGCCGGCGACGAACTCATCTGGGCACAGGGCTTCGGCTTCGCGGATGTCGCATCCAAGCGACCGATGACCCCGCAAACGAAGTTCCGCATGGCGTCACACAGCAAGCTCTTCACCGCGACCGCGATCATGCAGCTGCGCGAGCAGGGGAACGTACGACTCGACGATGTGGTGTCGCAGCATCTGCCGTGGTTCAAGGTCCAGGCGGCAGGCGATGACGATGGCCCGATCACGATCGAGCAGTTGCTCACGCACAGCTCCGGATTGCCGCGCGAAGCCGGTGATCATTGGGTGTCGTACGACTTCCCCACGCGCGAGGAGTTGCGGGCACTGATGAGCGACCGCCGCGCGGCGTTCGCACCGGCGGTGCGCTGGAAGTACTCCAATCTCGCGTACTCCGTCGCAGGGCAGGTCGTGGAGGCGGCGAGCGGCATGACGTGGGCCGAGTTCGTGGGGCGCAACATCTTCACGCCGCTCGGCATGACCTCGTCCAGCGTGGACCAGGACGTCGCGGGCATCGCGACCGGCTACAGCCGCCGGATGCCCGACGGCACGCGTACGACTCATGGCTTCGTCGACGCGCGCGGCATGGCCTCGGCGACCGGCATCACGTCGACCGTGGAGGACATGGCCAAGTTCGTCTCCGCACAGTTCCGCCGCGGCGCGCGCGGCGGCGACCGCATCCTGAGCACCGGCTCGCTGCGTGAGATGCACCGCGTGCGCTCACTCGAAGAGACGTGGCTCGTGGGCAACGCGATCGGCTTCTCGGTGAGCCGAGTGGGGGAGAAGGTCTATGTGGGACATGGCGGGGGGTATCCCGGTCACGCGACGCAGACGCTGATCCAGCTCGACAGCCGCGTGGGGGTGATCGTGTTGACCAATGCATCGGACTCCGACGCGGGCGCGATCGCGCGTCAGCTCATGAACACCGTTGGCGAAGCGGTCGCGAGGCGCTCCGCACCGCGGCCGCAGGTGGTGGCGTGGGACGCCTCGTGGGCGCGCTTCGCGGGGCTATACCGGGGGCGCGGGGGCGACTCGCAGGTGGTGCTGCTCAATGAGCGACTCGTGATCATCACACCCAACGCGACGACGGTCGACAATCCCGTGGAGCTCGAGCCGCTCGGGGGTGGTCGCTTCCGCTACACGGCGCGGACCGGTGGCGGCGTGGTGGGCGAGGTGGTACGGTTCACCGAGGAGAATGGACGCGTGGTACGGATGTACACCGGCGACGGCTGGGTCGATCGCGTGCGCGATTGAGCGTCGGCGTGTGAGCGCCGGCGTGTCGGTGAGGGTCGAGTGTGCGAGCCAGTCGAGACGGCAGCCGGGCTCCGGCACTCAAGTCCGCGCCTGCCCTGCCGATACTCATCAAGACAAACCCCGTCCACGCCCATGCCCACGCCCGCACCCCGCATTCCCCTTGCCGCCGCCCTCGCTCTCGCGGCAGCCCTCGCCTGCGCCAAGGACCCCGGCGCCCCACTACCCGTCGCAGGGATCGTGGTCGTGCAGGGCGACGCCCAGACGGCACAAGTCGGACGCGCGCTCCCCACACCGATCGTGCTGCGCGCGCTCGACTCGACCGGCGCGGCCGTCACGGGGCGCACGATCACACTCGTGATCGGCGCCGGCGGGGGCACGGTCACGCCGACGTCGGCCGAGACCAATGCGGGCGGCGAGATCACCGCCGTGTGGACGCTCGGACCTGTCGCCACGTCGCAGTCACTGCTGGCCTCGGCGGCGGGTTTGGGACCGGTCACGGTCAACGCGACGGGTCTCGTACCCACGCAAGTCGTGGTCGCGCAGGGCAACGATCAGTCGGCGCGCGTGGGCACGGCCCTGCCGACGCAGATCGTGGTGCGCATCCTAGGCAACGGGAACGTGCCGCTCGTCGGGATCTCCGTCGCCTTCCAAGTGACGGCCGGCGGCGGGTCGTTCACGCCGCAGACGGCGACGACGAACGCGACCGGTGAGGTCACGGTGCGCTGGACGCTCGGTGCGGTGGCGGGCGCGAATACGGCCGCAGTGCAGGTGTCGACGCTCGGCGCGGTGACGCTCACGGCGACGGAAACACCCTAGGACGGCAGGTGGGAGGTGGGAGGTGGGAGGTAGGAGGTCGATCGGTTGCACACGAAAGGCCGGGAGCACTCCGCTCTCGGCCTTCGTGCTTGGCGGTCACTCACCTCTCCCTTCTGCCCTCTCCCCTCTGCCGCGATCAGATCGCCCCGCGAATCCCGCGGGTCCAGCGTGCCGCCTCGATCACGGTCTGCTGCACGTCCTCATTCGAGACACCGAGCAGCGCCGCCTGCTCCGACGCGGCCTCCCAGAGACCGAGCTCTGCGTACTCAGCGAGCAGCAGTGGGCCGGCGAGCGGGCCGATGCGGTCCATGAGGGCGAGTCGTACTTCGTCGCTCACGTTGACCATGCCAAGGATCTCGTCGAGCGGGACGCCGAGGACCACGTCGAGCATCGAGAGCAGCCCCGCGAGGAAGGCCGACGGACTGCGGCGACGGTCGATCCGGTCGGCGATGAGTTCGGCAAAACGGGCGCGCTCGAGAGCGACGCGGAAGCGCTCGGCGTCCTCACCGGTCGCTTGCGGACCGCTCGCAGCCAGGAGTACCACGAGCCAGCGGCGCAATGCGGTGCGACCCACGAGTGCGATCGCCTTGCGCACGGAATCGACAGTGCCGTTGCCGTTGGCCGCCGAGTTGGCGATGCGCAGCAGCTTGAAGGTGAGCGTGGGGTCGGCATGGAAGACCTGCTCGAGGTCGCGTGCCGCGAAGTCCTCGTTGCCGAGCCGGTTGATCGCGTCGGCAAGCACCGCGACCTGCGGCGAGACGCGGCGCCCCTTCACGATCTCGGGGCGCGCGAAGTAGTAGCCCTGAAAGAGTTCGAATCCGGCGCAGCGACAGGCGTCGTAGACCTGCGGCGTCTCGATCCGTTCGGCCAGCACGGTGAGACCCCGAGCCCGATAGCGACGGACCTCAGGCTCGAGCGCGATCGGATCCTTGTCGAGCACGTCGAGCTTGATCACGCGGGCCTTGTCGAGGAAGACGGCATACTCTGGCCGGTCGACGAAGTCGTCGAGCGCGATCTCGTATCCGGCCGCGGAGAGCCGCAGCATCGCCGCGGTCGTCTCGGCGTTCACCCGGACGGTCTCGAGCACTTCGATGACGCAGCTCGTGCGGTCGAGGAGCAACCAGTCGTCCGAGACGAGTGCGGCTTCGGGGATGTTGATCCACGCGCGCGACGTGCCCACGAGCTCCGTGAGTCCGATGTCGACGAGGGCGGTCACGATCGTGCGCGCCGTCATGGTCTCGGTGTCGGCGCCCGTCGCGTGGACGGCGTTCCCCTCGCGGTAGAGGATTTCGTACCCGACGACGATGCCGCGGGAATTGAAGATCGGTTGGCGCGCGACAAGGACATCCATGCGAGCAGTATCGGCGGCTGCGCTCGCGTCATGAGTGCGCGCCAGCGGTTCGGACTGTGGCGAATCAGATCCCCGGTCGATACTGTTCCCTATTACGATTGCATCGCCCTCCTGATCACCGTTGTCCTCCATATCCCGTGCCACTACTCTTGCGCACGAGGTCGGTGTTCACGGACCTCGCCGCCCATCGGGACGATTGTGTCGCCGCGACTCGGGTCAGCAACCCTGAGTGCGTGCGATGAGCGGCCGCATGGCATCGTTGCGCGCGCGGACGATCGCCGCGCTCATGGGAGTCGCGCTGGTGCCCGCCGCGATCCTCGCGAGCGTCTGGTACCGTACCGCAGAAGCTGGATTCACGCGGAGCGCCAAGAGCGCGCTCGTGGCGTCCGCCTCTCGCGCCGCCACCTCGATCGACGGCTTCGTGAACGCGGGTCTCGACGCCACGCGCACCCTTGCGCAAATGCCGAGCCTTCAGAACTTCCTCGTCTCGCCCAGCGCCACGACTCGTCGAGACGCGCAGGCCGTGCTCGGCATCCTCGGCAGCTCTGATGCGCTCGACATCACCTCGTACCACCTGCTGACGCCCGATGGCCGCGTCCTGCTGAGCTCGGACCGTCGCGGCGCGCTGGGCGCACGGATCACCGATTCGACGGTGCTCGCTGCGGCGAACGCCGTTGTGCCGCTCGCGACCGCGCTGCGGTTTCGCTCCGAGAATCCGCAGGACGCGTCGTTCTTCATCGCGGCAGCGGTTCGTGACCGGAACGGCCAGCCGATCGGGATCCTCATGGCCGAGTACGAGTCGGCCGCGATCGATCAACTGGTGCGGGAGCAGGTGCGCCTGGCCGGGCCACAAGCGCAGGGCGTGCTGTACGACTCGTACTTCATCCGGTTGGCAGGCACTCTCAGTCCCGACGCGCTCTTCCGCACGAGCACGACGTTCAGCGACTCCGTGAGCGCTCGACTGCGGGCGGATCGTCGCCTGCGGTCCGACGCCCCCTCGGGTGCCGTCGGGCGGACGACTCGTCGTGCCCAGAACGTCGCCCTTAGCGCACTCGATTCGACCGTCACGACCGACATGCTCCAACGGGTGGGGGGCGGACCGGACGTCCGGTTTTTCGCCGCGCAGGCTTTCGTGCGCACCATGCAATGGCGGGTCTCGATCGAGCAGCCGCGCAGTGTCGCGCTCGGCCCCACCCTCTCGCGATTGGTGCGCGACACCGTGCTCCTGGCGTTGCTGCTGACCGCGCTCGTGACCACAGCGGCGGTGGCGATCGCCCGCGGACTCACGCGACCCTTGCTCGCGCTCACCGAAACATCGCGGCGGTTCGCGTCGGGGGACCTCACGGCGCGCGTGCCGGTCGGGTCGACCGACGAGATCGGGCGCTTGGGCCGCGCGTTCAACGACCTCGCGGACCGCGTCGGCTCGCTTGTGGCCGGACTGGAGCAGCGCACCAAGGAACTCGAGGCCGACATCGCGCAACGCGAGCGCCTGGAACAAGAGCTCGTGCAGACACGCAAGCTCGAGGCGGTCGGTAAACTCGCCGGCGGCATCGCCCACGACTTCAACAACCTGCTCACGGTGGTCTCGCAGAACGCCGAGCTCGCGATCGACGAGCCGGGCCTGCCGGCTCCCGTGCGCGAAGCGCTCACGGACATCGTCGACGCCGCCGAACGGGGTGCCGGGCTCACGCGACAACTCCTCACCTTCGCCAAGCGCGGTGCGAGCACTCCGCGGCTCGTCGATGTGCGCGCCGCCGTCCTTGCGAACGAACGACTGCTCCGACAGGTCCTGGGATCGCATATCCGGCTGCACCTCGACCTTCCCGAGCGCGCGCTTGCCGTGTTCATCGACGCGACCCAACTCGAGCAACTGTTCGTGAACCTCGCGGCCAACGCGCGCGATGCGATGCCGCGCGGCGGGTCGCTGCGCATCTGGCTGCGCGATGAGGCGGCGACGGTAGACTTTCCGGGCGGCTGCGTCGCACTCGAGTTCGCGGACTCTGGAACGGGCATGACGCCGGACGTCGCGCTGCGCGTGTTCGAGCCGTTCTTCACGACCAAGCCCGCCAGCAGCGGCACCGGTCTCGGGCTCTCCACCGTCTACGGGATCGTGACGCAGGCGGGTGGAACGATCGGATTGGAGAGTGCCGAGAATGAAGGAACGACCTTCACGTTGCGCCTCCCGCGCGGCGCCGGTGAGGCCCGTGAGGTCGCCGCGCCGCCGGTGCCTGCCGACCACGTGACTCGGCGTGCCGTGATCCTGCTCGTGGAGGATGAGACGGCGGTCCGCCACGCGATCGCGCGCTCGCTCCGACGGCTCGGCTACACCGTGTACGAGGCTGGAGACGGCGACGAGGGCCTCGCGCTCGGCCGTCTCCATCGCAATCGCATCGAACTGCTGCTCAGCGACGTCGTGATGCCGGGAACCGACGGGTTCGTCGTGGCGGCCAAGCTCTCAACGGAACTGCCGGAGCTGCGCGTGCTGATGATGTCGGGCTACAGTACTGACGCGCGCGAGCAATTCGCGGGCGATGCTCCGGTGCACCGGATGCTGGAGAAGCCGTTCTCGATGTCGGCGCTCGCCGCGGCAGTGGCCGAGGTGCTGGATGCACCGGTCGCGGGCTGACGCGGGCCGGCGCTACGTGGAGAGGGGTGGCGAAGTCGTCGCGGCGAACATGCGGGCGACATAGGCAACACCGCGCTCCCAGCGAGGGCTACTCCCTAGATACCTCGCCTGTGCGATGCCCCCGCCTCGTGCGTGGCGCGATCATGCGTACGAGGGTGCCGCGCGAGAGCGCGCGGCGCGCCGGACGCCGGAGCAGCGCATGTGCGTGGTGATGACCACAGGAACGAGTCCCACCGAGATCCACTACGAGGACCGCGGTCAGGGACAACCCGTCGTGCTGATCCATGGTTGGCCCCTGAGTCTCCGGATGTGGGAGAGTCAGGTGAACGCGCTCACGGCGGCCGGGCACCGGTGCATCGCGTACGACCGCCGCGGTTTCGGCGCGTCCGGCAGGCCCGTCGGCGGATTCGACTACGATTCGCTCGCGTCGGATCTCAACGACCTCATGGTGCATCTGGACCTGCGCGAGGCCACGCTGGTGGGCTTCTCCATGGGAGGCGGCGAGGTCGCGCGATACCTCGGGAGCTTCGGGTCCGAGCGCGTTGCACAAGTCGTACTGCTCGGCTCCGTCACACCGTTCCTGCTCGAGTCGACTCTGACCGCCGGCGGTATGACCGACGGCAACGTCTTCGACGTGATGCTCGAGGCCGTGCGCGCCGATCGGATCGGATTCCTCGAACGCTTCTTCGTCGACTTCTATAATGCGGATCGCGGAACGCGGCCCGTCAGCGCCGACCTCATCGCGTACAACAAGACGATCGCGTGGGACGCGTCGCCGCTCGCCACGCAGCAATGCATTCTGGCGTTCGGCAACACCGACTTCCGCTCCGACCTCGCCATGATCGACGTTCCGACGCTGATCGTTCATGGCGACAGCGACCGGATCGTTCCGCTCGCGGTGTCCGGCCAGCTCTCGCACGGACTGATCCGGGGCAGCCGCCTCGTGGTGATCCCCGGCGCGCCGCACGGATTCAATGCGACGCATGCGACGGAGCTCAACGCGCTCCTGCTGGAGTTCGTCGGGTCACACCACCTGCCGCGCACGGGCCATCGCCGCGAAGGCGTACTCCACAAATCACCCAGACGTGCGATGCCCCCCGCGAGGTCCGCGCGGCATCATCCCTAAGTAGTCACACAGGACGCACGTCGTGCTCATTTCGTCGATCAAGGAGGAACCATGCAGGAGACCATGAAGGGTGCCACGTCGGGAATGCTGATGCTCGCGCTGGTGCTCGGATCGTTCCCTGCGGCGTGCGGTGGCGACAACGGACCACAACCTGACCCGTCGCCTACCGCGCCGGGCGCGGGTCCGGGCACAGGCGCCCCGGGCGGTCGCGGTCCGTCGCCGGTCGTGCTCGGTGCGGCCTCGAACTTCGTGATCCTCGCGAAGTCCGGCATCTCCACCGTGCCGACTTCAGCGGTCACGGGGAATATCGGCGTGAGCCCTGCGGCCGCGACCTTCATCACCGGGTTCTCGCTCACGCTTGGTGCGGGCGCGGCCTTCGCCACGTCGTCGCAGGTGACCGGCAGCGTGTTTGCGCCGGGCTACGCTGCGCCCACGCCGGCCAACCTCACCGCAGCCGTGAGTGCGATGGAAGCGGCCTACACCAATGCGGCGGGGCGTACGCTACCTGACCACACGGAACTCGCGGCGGGCAACATCGGCGGGCTGACGCTGCCGGCCGGGCTCTACAAGTGGTCGAGCGCGGTGACGATCCCGACGAATGTGACGCTCACCGGGAGTGCAAGCGACGTCTGGATCTTCCAGATCGCCGGCGGACTCACGCAGGCGTCGGGCAAACGCGTGCAACTGGCGGGTGGCGCGCTCGCGTCGAATGTGTTCTGGCAGGTGGCCGGCGTCGTGTCCATCGGGACGACAGCGCACATGGAAGGTCAGGTGCTCGCCCAGACCGGGATCACGATGCGCACGGGGTCGTCGGCGAACGGTCGACTGCTCGTGCAGACGGCGGTGACACTGGCGAGCAGCACGGTGGTCGTGCGGTAGGGGCGCGCGCGGAATCGCCCGGAAGAACCATCCAGGGGTAGTCCCGCGACCGCCCCCTGGCACCGCGACCGCACCGAGAACTACCCCACTCGTGCTATAGCACCGCCGCCCCGCAACCCCGATCATTAGGAGGTCCGGCCAACTCGGATCGGCCAGACGCCCAGTCGCCTCAGCAGGCTCCTTTGACCGTGCCCACCATGCTCGTCGCGCCCGACCGTGCCAACGACCCCGCGGACGTGCTTCACAAGGAGGCACTGCTCACCGCCGAGGCGTTGCAGCGGGCGATCTTCAATAGCGCCAACTTCTCGAGCATCGCCACCGACGCCAAAGGCGTCATCCAGATCTTCAACGTCGGCGCCGAACGGATGCTGGGCTACGCCGCCGTCGACGTCATCGACCGCATCACGCCCGCCGACATCTCCGACCCACAGGAGGTGATCGCCCGCGCGAAGGCCCTCAGTCTCGAACTCAGTACCGCGATCGCACCGGGGTTCGAAGCCCTCGTCTTCAAGGCCTCCCGCGGGATCGAGGACATCTATGAGCTGACCTACATCCGGAAGGACGGGAGCCGCTTCCCGGCCGTCGTCTCGGTCACCGCGCTCCGCGACGCCGCGGACACGATCATCGGCTACCTGTTGATCGGCACCGACAACACCGCGCGCAAGCAGGCCGAGGCCGCACTGCTCAAGGCGGGCGCGCTGCAGAGTGCGATCTTCAACAGCGCCAACTTCTCGAGCATCGCCACCGACGCGAATGGCGTCATTCAGATCTTCAACGTCGGCGCCGAACGGATGCTGGGCTATGCCGCCGCCGACGTGATGAATCGGATCACCCCCGCCGACATCTCCGATCCACAGGAGGTCATCGCCCGCGCGAAGGCGCTCAGCACCGAGCTCGGCACCGCGATCACTCCAGGGTTCGAGGCCCTCGTCTTCAAGGCGTCGCGCGGGATCGAGGACATCTATGAGCTGACCTACATCCGGAAGGACGGGAGCCGCTTCCCCGCCGTCGTCTCGGTCACGGCCCTCCGCGATGCCTCAGACGCGATCATCGGCTACCTGCTGATCGGCACCGACAACACCGCGCGCAAGCAGGCCGAGGCCGCACTGGTCAAGGCGGGCGCGCTGCAGAGTGCGATCTTCAACAGCGCCAACTTCTCGAGCATCGCCACCGACGCGAATGGCGTCATTCAGATCTTCAACGTCGGCGCCGAACGGATGCTGGGCTATGCCGCCGCCGACGTGATGAAT